>NZ_VHTA01000006.1:0-350446 GCF_030851525.1 Vibrio sp. 2017_1457_13 | reverse complement strand
GCTATTCCAGAGGGATCGCTGGAAGTAAAACCATACATGCCTGATTGCAACTCCACAGAGACATCATTAAGAAATTCTTGCGACCAAACCCCCAACCCGTATTTATTAATTGCTTGTCTGACTCGCTCAGCTGTCCACTTTCTTGCTATCTTTGATGCTCCCGCTTCAGCTTCTGACTGTGAGACGATATCCCACTCGCGCCAGTCTTGTGCGTTGCCGCTGGCGTCTACTGCGGCTAATCGAGTGACGTAGTGCTGATAGCCTTGCTCATCGACATAATCAGATAACGGCGTGTTTGATACTCTGATGGTTGGAACGTTTACCCACTTGGATAATGTGCTGCCTTCACGAACGACATCGACATAAAGCCCGTTGGGTTTCGCTGTGACTGTGCGAGTGAGCGCTGTTTTTAGTTCACAGCGTAGACCTCCAACGTAAACAATGCCGGGGTCGATGCGATAGTCATTCGAGCTAAGTTTTACTACGTTAAAGCCTGAGATAAATGCCGTGTGGCCGTATTTGTCTAGCTGAGTTAAGCGGATTTCTTCATCGATACCAAACAAGCGGGCATGATAATCAATTTGCCATGTTGCGGGGTCGATATGGATTCCGGCAATTTCTGCTGCGCCATCGTATTCTTGGGCGACTGACTTTATTGTCGCCATTCCGCTTTCTTTGGTTTCATCGGTTTTGTGCACGATTAAACCGCATGACTCCGGTACATTTTTATCATGCAGGTACATGGCGTTGAACGTAAACGGCGCTACGTGGGATGGCACAATGATAGAGTAAATCAGTGTATTGCGATTTAAACGCGCGGTTTGATCAACGTTTTGACGATGTACGATGAAGCTTTCATCCGGTAGTCCTGTTGCTCGGTCTATCGGCTGTTTTAGGTCTAGGTTTGGGATGTAGGCGAACACGAACTCATCCAAGCTCGGCGCGGCTCCTGCTGTGATTTTGTCCAGCAAATATTGTTCAAACTGTAGTGGTATGGTCGTTTGGCTCATACATCCTCACTGGTTAATTTGTTAATTTGGCTGAAAATAGCTGAACGCTGTGGCTGAATTCGCCATGTCTAATCGATACTTTGAAGGGGAAGATCACTTCAAAGCGATAGCGGCGGCATGTGCGGCCATATTGCTCTATTAGTGTCTGAACGAGTTTGCTGTTTTTTGAGATATCACCGTCGGTGAGTTCTATTGTGCAAACGTCCCAGTCTGTTGGTGATTGGCGTTCTTTGAAATCAACTATTCCTACACCTAGGCGTTGAAAAATGCGTTTAAACCCTGCCACGCTGCCTGCGTCTTTGGCGTTGATAGCTGCGTATTTCACTCGCTTGCGAAAAAGCTCTAACGGCTCATTTGGGAAACGTTGAATGTTTCTATCCCATGCCATGTAGTTGAGTAGCTTTTCACTGCAGGTGAGCGCATCAAACTGTTGGAGCGGAAATAGCAGCCATGTTTTTACTTTTTGCATGAACGTGAAAACGCCTGAGCTTAAAAAATAGGGCTCTATTTTTTGCTCTGAGGTGGTTTGGCCGTCTTGCCACCACGGGGTTGGTTCTTGCTTTAACTGCGGTGCGTTATTATTGGCTTCACTCATCGTCTAGCTCCTTGACGATCAGCGTGGCTAATCGTGGTTGTTGTAAACCACTGACAATATCTTGCTGAATTTGTCCGTTAACGATAAATCGGACGGATTCAACAGCGGCCATGGCTCCGTGAATTTCTGCGCCGAGTTGTGACAAACTAAAGCGGCTTAGTGGCCTTGCTCTTGTCATGTCTGTATAGGCAGCGGTTTCGCGGAATGCGGCTCGGACTCTGTCTTCTACTTCAAGTAGTGCATTGACGATTTGCTGATCACTTAAGTTGTTCACTAATACGATTTCGGTCACGACATCGTAATGGCTATCGGGAATCGCTAAACAAGTCAGTAGATCACCATGGCCGTGATGTCCTAAGTCCATGATGTGTTGGTTTAACTGCTGCAGTATGTTGGGCGGCGTTTCACCGACTTCCATCAAAATATAAGCATTGGCGCTACCCGGTATGATATGCCCTGTATTTTCAAAGAAGATGTTATCGCTGCGTATTCCTGCCACTTGCGAGATAATTGAGCGGTACACATCGTCGATGTGCCATTCGCCTGAACTGGTGAATGCGGTTTGAATTCTCAATGCTAGTTCTTCATCGCTTTCTACGTCTGCGCCAAGTCGAGTTATCCAATCCGGCTCGTTAATAGCGGCATTAATGCCACTGATACCGCTTGGTAAAATATTGAAGTAACCGGCGGGTAAGTTGTAGGCGGCTCCGGCTTGCTCGGCTTCCGTCATGACTTTTCCGGTTGATTGCCCGGCATTAATCAGCGTTTCTTCGACAACAATGACTTTATAAACACGGCTATCAATGGGCAGAGTTTGGATTATGGTACCTGCCGGAACGGTGATTGCATCGGCGGCGTTATTTTTGGTTAGCGTGATGTAACCACGGGTTTTAACCGCGTCTTTTGGGGTTACGTTATGTTCCCATGCTTTTAAGACTAGCGCCCAGCGTCCAGCGGTGGCGACAAACATGTTTGGCATCACATAGCCAGCGAGCAAAGTACGAATAAGCCAGATAACGGGCGTAATAACGGCAGAACGCACCCAACGCCAGAATGGTGACATTTCCGAGTCATTGGATAGATTACTGCCTGCGCCAGATACTTCATTTTTAAGCTGAGCTTCAAGCGCTTCGGGTGTCACGGGGATACCTGAATCGGCAAGTACATCAATAAAATTTGCGGTCGGTCTTTTGCTCATGCGGTTACCTCTGTTTGAATGCGCTGGTCATAGCCGTAGGCCTGTGCTGTTAGCAAAATGACTCCGGCGGTACTTTCTTTTGCTGCTGCGGTGCCGGGGATGATGCGGATATCACGCTCTGCTCTTTGCTCAATTTGCAGCAATACATCGGCTCGTAATGTTGGATTTCGTTCAGCAACGAGTTGACGGGCTAAGCCGCTTTCCATGATCGCGTGTTTCATATCTTGCGCGATGCTGTATAAGTCGCTGCACTGCGTGGGCTGCGCTCCGGCATCTATTTTCCAGCCGCCGTCGATCACATGAATATCGATGTATTTTTTATCCGACATCTAGCTCTCTCCGCTCTTCTATCTCATCAAACGATGACGCTGATGTAGTGATGTACACATCACCAAACTGACGGATATTGCTCGTTTCTTTGGTGTGTGAACTGGTCATGTTATTGACCATGTTTTTATTCAGTTGCGGCGCTCGTTCTGGGCGCTTGTAGTCAATAAGCTGGGTATCAATAGTGTTGTCTAAGCTGCCCATTTGCGGGGTGACAGGCACTGCCATCGGCGCAAACGCTGGCATCGGCTGAATGTGTGGATTCACCGAGGCGGTTAGCTCTGGGCTGCTCAGCTCTGGCGCTGCATTTTTGTATTGCGGGTCAAGCCACACTACATTGCTTGCTTCTGGCAATGCTTGCATTTCTGGGGTTACTGATGCTGACATCGGCGCAAACGCTGGCATCGGCTGAATGTGTGGATTCACCGAAGCGGTTAGCTCTGGGCTGCTCAGCTCTGGCGCTGCATTTTTGTATTGCGGGTCAAGCCACACCACGTTGCTTGCCTCTGTCGAGAGCTGCGTTTGCATATTGGCAAACGTTGGCATTTCAATCATCGAAGGGGTGGCAGCATAAACAGGATCATTCGCGGCGTTTAATGCTGGGTTGTTTGCAAGGCTTACCGCTTGTTCGATATGGCTATCGGCTTCGAAGTCGATATTCACGCCGGGTATTTTGTTGACTAGATTAATGAACTGGCGAATGGCGTTAATAACCAGCTCGATCGGCATTAAGATACCTCTGAACACTGAACCGATGATTTTACCGACTAACTGCCCTGCGGTCGCAAACCCTGCCATGCTTTCTGTTGCTGCATCAACGGGAGTAAGTAAGCGGACTATCCAATCAAAGGCCCAACCGATGGCCGCACCGATTAAGCGGAACATTTCCACTAACGGTACGAATAACTCGGCTACGCCTGAGGCTTCAATAAAACCACTGATAAAGCCATCGAGAAACGCGAGTATGTAATCGCGGAATACCCAAATTGCGGCAATCGCCGCGCCAATCCCGATCACTAACCAAGTGATTGGGTTTGCCCAAAGCGCTGCATTAAATAACCATGCTGTGCTGGTCATGGCTAGGGTTACGATGCGTAAGATTTTAAGGACGCCTGTTAGTGAGCTGATGGTTACCATCCATCCGGCTGACATTAACTTAGCTATGCCGATAGCAAGGGAAAGTGAAGCAATTATGCCGCCGAGCGACACGGCAGCGATTCCGGCATAGCCAAGCCATTGGGTTAATTCTGGATATTGATTTAACCACTCGACTAGCCAACCGATGTTGTCGGCCATGGCTTTTGCGATGGCTTCAAATACCGGAAGTACCGCACCAAACACGGTCGCTCTTAGCGCAAAAAAGGCGGCATCGAGTCGGTTCCATTGGTCGGTCATGGCTTTAGCCATATTGATAGCCGTATCAACGGATGCGTTTTTATCTAGTTCAACAATATTGGTACGTAATGACTCGGTTTTGTCTTGCAAGTTTTGGATAAGCTTTACGGCTTCACTTGAGCCGAAGGCTTTAGATAAGATGGCAAATTGCTGATCAGTCGCCAAGTGACCAATCCGGTCTTGAATCGACTCTAAAATATCGACCATAGGGAGCATTTTCCCTTGGCTATCGAAGAACGATAAACCCAGTGCCTGTTGTGCTTTAACTGCACCGTTCAGAAACGCTGTATATTTTGTTGCCGCTTCGCCGCCGCCCATGGTTGCCGATAGCTGACCGATCACCGCCATCTGTTCCGCCATCTCTATTCCCATGGCTGTTGCTGACGAACCTAGTGATGTGAACGCTTGCGACATTTTATTACCATCGGTTTTAAACATCTGTACCGATTTGGCGGTCATACCTGTGACGCGTTCTACCCAATTTGAGTTACCGAGTGCGGCGGCATCTTTTTCAAAAATGCCGTACATGGTACCCATATAACTGGTGATGGTTGCGGTATCGGCTTTAGTCGCCGCGGCTAAAATACCGGAGTTTCTTGTAAAGTCGGATAGCTCATTGCCTTTTAAGCCAGCAATGGCCGATTGAATATCGTAAGAAGCGCCGATGAACTCCGCTGCAGACTTGCCATACTCCATTGAAAAGTCGATAGCGGTATCTTTTAAGTGGCTCAGTGTTTGATCAGCCACTTGCAATGATTTTACTTCACCGATTTTGCGATTGATTTCAATCGCTGGCATCAATGCTGTTTTGATAGCAATACCTGTCGCCACAACGCCAGCACCGCCCGTCACCATATCCTGCATACCGCTTTTGGCGGTTTTCATTGCAGTATCGATGTCTTTAGTGATGCCTTGCAGTGGCTTGGTAATTTGGTCGATTAGACCAATCTGCATCAACAGTTTGTCATCCATCGGCGATTGTGCTCTCAACGTTTAAATAATTTGGCAATGGCATTGCCTACGGCGTATTCCATGCGTTGCAATTCGTGCTTATCTATCCAAATCGCACGGGCTAAGCTTTGCGGCGAATCATCATCGTCGGGGAAGTAATACCGCCGCAGTGTGAGCGCTTGCTCGATGCCGTTCTCATCAATGCGCTCAACCCGTGCATTTAGTTTTTTAGGGTGATGGTAATGCCGCCTTTTGATGCACCATGCACCGTACTGTGTAGCTCAACGACCAAACCCGGCACCGCATTAAGTAACTCGGTCAATGCCTCTTTTTGATCAGGTTCAACGGTGCGAAGCAGATAAGTTCGCGCGGGAGCGACTTTGTTATCCGGCATCACTTCGTTGGTGTAGTTGTTGGCATCGGTCACAGTAGGCTTAAACGTGAACTCTGTGCCGTTGATTTCAACTGTGACGGGTTTGGTTGCAAAAGCTGGCTTACTCATGGTGTTTCTCTCTCTGTTGGTTGTTCGTGCTGTGCACGCCAATGTAAATAATCTTCAATTTGTGTATCGCACTGAGTGAGTGCGTTTTTTAACTTCGGTATGTCTTCGCTGACGGCTTCCGGCCATGTGCCTTGCACTTGTGGTTTGTGGCAAGGAACTAACATTCCGGCAGGCGGCAGTTTTATGATCACCTGCGTTGAAACGGTTTCAGTACGGTTCGCGCAGCCGCCGAGTAACAGCATCAGGAATATGGCAGTCAATATTTGCAAGCTGGGCTTTAAGTGTTGCCATGTCTGCATTGAGCTTTTCCTCTGCTTGTATCTGTTGCCGCTTGCGCTGCACTAACAGCTTGTTGGTTTGTTCGGCTTCGCCTTTTAGGATCCCGATGGTGATTAAGTTGCTTTGGTTATCCGCTTTGGCTTTGTTAAGCTGTTCGTTTAATGTCGCTTGCTTGGCTTGGCTGGCTTTAAGCTGTAAACCCTGAAATAAGATGGTGATCAGCAATCCAGCTAAGCCAAGGGCTTTAATCCACTTCAATGCAACGTTCATATTCAAGGTTCCGTCTGTTGACTAAACCGGGCAGTTTTTTACCACCGCCATACACCCATCGGGGCAGCTCGTGACAAGCTTTTACAAAATCACCTTGTCGAATCGCGCTGTAAATTTGGGTTGAAGTTCCGTCTGGGTTACGCATAAACCTTGGGCATCCAGTATTGAAGCTGAATGAGACAAAGGCATCGAACTGGCCTTGACTCATCGTTTTACCGCTGATCGCTTCGGTTCGGCTGATACATTGCTCAGCGTCTTGCAGGTTCTTTACCCAATCTTTGGCGACTTGCTCAAGGCTGATATTTTTAGCCGGCACACCGTGAGTGTTGCCGATGCCGTTAGTGATTAACCCTGATGGGCAGGTGTACGGGTCTAAACGGCACCCTTCGGTATTTCCAGTAATTTCTAACGCTTTCGGGCTAATGCGTAATTCACCTAAGCTTTGCCCTTCAATCACCACTTCACCAACGGGCTTGATAAACTCGTCACCGTAAATGGCCGCGCCTCCGGTCACTAAGCCGATGACTGCGGCGACTGAACAAATGACCTTATGAGTTATTTTCATTAATGAAGATCCCCTTTTCTTTGGCGATTTTCTGCATCGCTTTTTTATGCCAGACGTTGGCGATTAACGCCGACACTCCGACAAAGATTGAAAACCATTGCTCTATGCTCAGTAAGCCGAGGAATACGCCAATTCCACTCATTAAGTACGTTAAGTACGAGGTGATTTTTTCGAACCACTCATGGAATAGTTGATTCATTAACCCTCCTTTTCGGCTTGGCAGGGGGTGCAGTATTGGCACCCTTTTATTTTTTCCTGCCTTGCTTTCGGTATTGGGTCGCCACATTCACGGCAATGTGTCCGGCTTGGCAAATGGGCGTTTTGCATTGCCCTTGCTCGTTGGTTTGCCAGTGCCATTTGTTGGAATTTGGCTTCCGTTTTTGCGGCATCATCGATAACGTCCATAGCCGCCCTTAGCTGATAAGGCCGCGTGTATCTTCGGTAGAGAGATACGAGACGCCGTTAATTTTCACGAACAGTGGGCTAGTAACAAAGCCTTTGATTTTGCGGCTTGATTTATCACTGCTTTCTGGGTCAATACCGATGATGTCCGCCAGCACCCACTTGACGCCGTATAACTCTACTTTGTCTTCATCGACGCCGTTATTTGCGTAAAAGAGGATGTCGTCTGGCTCGATGGCGCGGTAGCTTCCGGCTTTGCGTGCGGCATCGTGAATTTTTTTGAACTGAACGAGGTCTAGCTCAAGTTCAACTTCGCAACTGACTTTGCCGTCTGTCCAACCATCGGTCACACCACGAGTAAAGGCCGCTTCTGATTCATCACTGATGGTTGCGGTTGCGTTTTTAACGTGAACGTATTCACCGAAAAGAGTCGTGTCGAAACTGCGGCCTGAAAAACGTGCGCTCATGAGTAATCTCCCGGCTTAATAGAAATGGCGATGGTGATTTTTACAGGGCAGTCGTACGGCTGCACTTGCATGTAAATCTCTACTTCGGTGCTGCTCACCCATTTGATGTCGATGTCATCATCCTGCGGCGGCATGATTTCACCCGGCACGCCTGTTAATGCCATGCGGCGTAAGTCTTGAGTGAAGTAGAGCTTGGCGGCAGCAATGCTCGACGGCGTTGAATTCAAGGTACGATCAGCAATTCGAGCAATGGCACGAATGCGCACTTTTCGGGCCGCTTTCATGGCTACGCGAATGTGGCGGATATCTTGATAGTCGCCCCCTGGCACATCGAGGGTATTTCCGGTTGTCCAGTATTGACCGGGATAATCGGGATACCACATTGGCACTGAAAGTCGGTTTTGCTCGAGTGTTTTTAGCGTTGCTAAGTCGAGTGATTTACCGTCTTTATCTTTCATCAACTCGGTGTTGCCGAGTACGCTGCCTGTTTGCACTCGTGCGGGTGAATCTGCGATGGAAACTTCTTTATTCGCCAGACGTCCAGCGTACTTGCCGAGTGTGTCACCCGCTGCATGTACATTCGGCACAACGGAAATGTATTCACTGGCTACGTTAAGTGGGATTGCAACGGTATCGGCTAACCATTGCGCCCACGTTTGGCCTTCTTCGCTGTCGGTTTGAATGGCTGGCAGTTGGCACAGCACACCGACCTCACGGCCTAAGGCATTTTTTAGCTCATGGCGCAAAGCGATGGCGTTTTCCAACATTTGTTTGCTGTCTGCATCAAAGCCGAGAACAAAGAATTCAAAGCTGGATACTTCGTTGGCTTTTTTGACTGCGTCTTGCCAGTTATCGTCTTCGCCTAGGATCATGACTCCGGCTGTCCATGCTTGTTTGCCGTTAAGCTGGGCGGCTTTGACAATAGCAAGCCCTTCGGCGCTGGCATCTTCTAAAGCTTCATCGAGATCAGAGGTTGAATCCACCATGATTAGGTTACGAACGTCACCGGATACGGTGCCGCGAATGACAAAGAGGAAGTGGCACTCGATATCGGCAATCGGGCCATTCATCAGGTTTAAGATTTTGATAATAACTGTTGGCCATGCCATGTTATTTGCTCCTGTTGCGCTTGAGTTCCCGCTTAATCACGATTGCCAGCCGTTTAGAGCTGATCCCGATTAATCGGCGTTCCGGTCTTCCTACTTGCCACTCGCGAGCGGGGGTTTTGTTTTCCAGCTCTTGGATGGTTTTCACCGCTTCGCCTACTGTCATGTTTTCTCGTATCCATGCCAGCGTTGGCTTTTTACCTCGTTTTTGTCTGCCTTGAGGTTTGAGGCGAAAATCTAAATCACGTAAGGCTCTGGCTTGTTCTTTTGTTGCTGGCTCTTTGGGCGATGGTTCTTTCTGTTTTTTTGCTTGCCGTTTCCGAGCTGATAAGCCACTGCTTTGTGCTATTCCGTGGTGATGTTCGTAAGCAACTCGACCACGGGCAGAAGGCCAACCGATCAGCAATGTTTTGCTATCATTGCGCTGAAAATGTTTTAGCTTCTGAGTAAAGCCTCTTAACATTTTTTTGCGGCCTTTCTTGCGCTTCGGCCACATTCTGTTTTCTGGGTCTTTCTGGGCTCGTATGTTCTTGCGTGTGGTTTTTGCAATTTGAGCACCGATGCGGCGTAACATAACTTGCCGCGTTTTTCGGTCTAGTTTTAAGAGATCAAGCTGCTCTTTGACGCGTAAGTAACTGCGCTCATCGGCTTTAATCTCGAACATGACTCACCACGTCGCGTAGGTTCTCTGCTACCCATATTTGGTAATCTGCTATTTTCCAACGCTTACCCATCCAATAGATATCGCCCTCTGGGGCTTCTTCTATCTTGATGGGCTCTTCAAACATGACTTGGATGAGCACTTCTGCGCTGCTTTCATCTTCAATCACGACTTCGATTTCTGGGTCTTTTAGTTCACCGAGCTGGTTATCTCGCTCTTCGTCGTAATCCATTAGCCACGCTGCAACGTTGGCGAACAGCACAGCGGGGTCGTATTTTTTGAACGGTAAGCGGTCGATTTGAAACTCGGCTAAATAGCGTTGCTGGGCGATATCAATTCCGTTGCCCATGTTGCGCGGCGTGAGTGTTAGCTCGATGTTGCTCATTTCGGCATCAAGTCGTTGGGCTATTTGTTTGCCTAAGCACATTTCGATATGTGCTCTCAGCGCTTGCATTTTGTAACCGACTCGATAGCTCATATCAGCTCCACGCTTGCGCGGTTTTTGCCGAGCATATTGCGGATAATCCGCTCACTCTCGGCCAGTAATTCGTTTTTGGTTTCTTGTGAACGCTCGGCTAAATGATCACCTTCTTTCTTTTGGTGAACGGTGGCAAAGTCGGCTAATAAGTCCGCTTTAGCACGAGCAAACACCGAACTTTGGTACTGAATGACAACGCGGTTTTTACCTTCAATTTTTGGAAATGCGTTGATGTCCTCAGCTTTCACAATGCCTTCGGCCATGTAACGAGTTTTGAGCATTTCCAACTGCAAGTTAACGGAAGAGACAGCATTCACTAACGCATGGGCGATGCGCTCATCATCTTGAGCGGCAGGGGTGCCACGTAGGCGTTCAAAATCCCCTGCTTCGATGTCTGGCCAGAAACCATCATTTTCTATTTTGGTTTCTTGGTAGCTGTTGTTTGATGCTGTGAACATCCGTTATCCTCAAATAAGTGCGCCTCTAGCCACTGGGTCGACGGTTTAGAAATGAACCACGCAGGTTATTTCAACCTCACCAGCCGAGGCGCGGCGGCGTAGGAGTCTTTATAAATTCTTGCCTTCACTGAGTGCGTTTAAGCGCATCTCAATTTGGTTAATCTTGGTTTTCACACCGACTTTGTCGTGTTTTTCGTGAGCAATTTCTAGAAAGCGTTTGGCTTGCTCTAAGCGCTCGGCATCGGCCACTTGGCTTGGTTGCGGTTCGCCTTTTTCGTTAAGCAGTAGCCCGTAGCCGGCGAACTTGTACCATTTAGCTTCAAGCGCTTCGGGTACCTTCCATTCTTTTTCGATTTTCTCGAATACGCACGAGAAGTAAGGCTCTACTGAATAGCCATTGGCGAGTTGGCGCTCTGACCACTCAAGGACAAAATCGGCACAAACAATCGCCCAGCTTGAGCGCTTAAAATTTTCTGGGGTCGGTAAGTCCAGTTCGATAGCTTTGAATAACCATTCAACGGCGGTTTCCAAATCACCCACATCAAATAGCCAGATAATCAAATCGGTAAAGATGGGGTTTTGGTATTTCTCGCCAGCGGCTAAATACTGATCGGCAACGGGTTTGTATTTCGGGATCAGCACTTCACGTTTGTGATTGATTTTTTCCGCAATTTGCACAAAGCCTTTGAGCACTTTTTTGTCGTTCTCAAACTCAATTAAGCGCAGGTGTAAGCTGTCTAAACTGCTCCCCGTAGCGCCAATGGCTACGGTTTGGTTTTGCTTTTGTGCAAGGATGCGATCACGTTGCTGACGAAGTGGACTTACCATGGTTTAACCTTCCTGCTCTTCGGCTGGTTGCACCACTTCCACGGCTTCGATGGCGGCAAACTTTTTCATGTTGCCAACGGCGTAGCCTTCCATGCGAATGTGGTTATTTTCAAAACGTAGCTTGTCTTGATTGTTTTCTTGACGACGCCACTGAGTGCCTTCCTGCGTTAAGATTTGCAGGTTTTTGGTGTTGGTCACCCACACTTGCGTAGCAGGGAAGAACGATGGCGTGTATGCCTGTTTACCTGCGATGGTTTTAGCAAGTTGCTGAGCGGCTTTGTGCTCGGTTGGCGTGTTAGCTGATTCCAACAAGCGATGCTGTTCAGCCGCAACCAGATCAGAGCCCACTAAAACCACTAAGTCAGGGTCTTGACGGTGCTCAGGAGCAATGGTGGTATTGATAAGGTCTTGCACCAATGAGTCGAGGTTTTTATAACCGCCAACCGTTTTACCTGAGGCATCTAACTTTGCTGACTCTAATACCTGCTCTGGCTTTTTCTCTTTAACAATGGTTAACCAACCTTTGTTAACATCTTGACCAAGCGGGTTAGCAACCGGGTCGGTGATTGTGGCGGCGGACGTACCATTAAAGCCAATACGCAACATATCCAACGCAAAACGGCGAGAAATGGCATTTTTCATCATCTTGAGCCATTCGTCTTTTGAGCCTGAGTTAGCCCATTGAGTCATTGTTTCCCAATTGATGTGTGCACCGGAATCGGTTTTAACCAGTTCGTATTCGTTGCCATCTTGACCGACTTCAACGCTAAAGCGGTCAGCGGCACGGCCTGTTGATAGGCCATCATTACCCACATCAACCACTTGGCCTTTAATTTGTTGTACTGGCAACAAGGCCACCATGTTGAGGAACGCATCGGCCATCATAATGGCTTGGCGTAACTTGGTTTCCATTGGCGGGGTTAGGTTAAATTGTTTAGCCCCTTCCGGCGCTCCGGCATTGCTTAGGACTTGTGCACTGTATTGGCTTAAACAGGCAGCAGCTAATGGATTGAGTTTAAACATTAAATCACCTCCATGGTGTTGCTATTGCCTGCATCATCTGGACCTTGACCAGACGGGCCACTTTGGCTCAGTTGGTTAAATTTAGTTTCCAGATTGCCCAGCTTATCGGTCATTTGGGTTAGGCTTGCGCTTAACTGGCTAAATTGCTCAGCGGTCATAGCGCTTGAGGTATCGCCAGAGGGAGTTTCTTCCGGCTGTCCGCCTTCGGATTCTGGCTTTTGCTGAGTAGAAAAAGTGTTTAGCTTTTCTTCCAGCTCACCTTGTTTTTCGCTGATAGTGCCAATGGCACTCATCACTTGGTTGAACTGCTCTTGGTTCATGGGTTTTTCGTCCTCTGGCTGAGGTTGGGTGGTTTCTTCTGGCTGATCGCCAGCTAGGAAAAATGACTTACAAACGGAGAAGAATCGCTCTGAACGTGTGAAACACTGATTAAGGTCGAGTTCTTCCAGTTCGTCACATTCCATTGCGGTTTCTTCACCTTGTCGGCGAGAAAATTTGAGTTGCGTTGTACCTGTGGAGGCTGGGGAGTCAGTCACAGCTAGGCCCATTAAATAGCAACGCCCCTCGCCCTTATAATCGGGATTAGGTTCAATAGAGGTAAAGAGTTTCTGCCCTTCTTTGTTGGCATCCATTAACAACTGATTAGGTGTAAGCTTGGCGAATAAACGTAACTTGCCGCCTTTCTTTTCCGCTTTTAGCGCTTCAACAATGCCCCAGTTCTTACCCTCAAATGGCATCCAATGACTACGGTAGTGCTCCGGCCAGATCATTGCTGTGTATTCTTCTTTTGAATACTGAGCGGCCATATCGTTAATCCACGATTCCGTTATTTTTCGTCCGTCAACGGTATTACCTTCTGTGGCGATGATGACCCAATCACTGGTTTTCGGCATGGTTGAACACTCTTGGTTAATGCGTAATTGCGGTTTAGATGTGGCAACCATACGCCGATAAAACCGGGCTTTCAGCAACTTGTGTTCGGGTGAATTCGGATATAAGCCATATCCGAATTTTTAGGAATTTTTGTAGGCGAATCATGAGGTTTTGGCGGCGTATGATGCAGGTATGGCATACTCTCCCGAAATCCGACAAGCCGCCCGAGCACTTTATTTAAAGGCTTGGACGCCCAGCGAAATCGCTACTGAATTGAAGCTAAGTAATGAACGGATTGTTTATTATTGGGCGGACAAATTTGGTTGGCGCGATATGCTGCGTGAACAAACTATTGATGAGGCGATATCAAATCGCATTCAAACGCTGCTTGAGATAGAGAATCCAAGCAAGCCGCAGTTGGATATGCTCGATAGGTTGATTAATCATCACGTCAAACTTAAAAAGCTGCGTGCTACTGAACAACCTGCCACCCCAACTAATGGAAATGGTCAACTTTCTGAGCAAAGTGGTAAACAAAAGGGCAATTCTGGTCAACATCAGGCTGATAATGGTCAATCTTCTGAATCAAGTGGTAAAAAGCGCGGTAAGAAGGTTAAAAATGATGTTAGTGAGATCACCGAGGCCGACTTTAAACAATGGCATGATTCGCTGTTTGAATATCAACATACGATGCGTAATAACCTGCATCAGCGTATTCGTAATATTCTTAAATCGCGCCAAATAGGAGCAACCTATTACTTTGCCGGGGAAGCGTTAGAAAACGCGATTCTTACTGGCGATAATCAAATATTTCTTTCAGCATCCCGCGCTCAAGCGGAAGTGTTCCGCCGTTATATTGTGGCGATTGCAAAAGAGTTTTTAGGGATTGAGATCACCGGAAACCCTTCTACATTATCCAATGGTGCAGAACTTCATTATCTTTCTACCAACGGCAAAACTGCGCAGAGTTACCACGGCCATGTCTATGTTGATGAGTATTTCTGGATTGGTAACTTTGATGAGCTGAATAAAGTCGCTTCGGCGATGGCGACGCATAAGAAATGGCGTAAAACGTACTTTTCTACCCCTTCATCTAAAATGCACCCGGCTTACCCCTTCTGGACTGGCGAAAAATGGCGCGGTGATAAAACCACTCGTAAAAATATTGAATTCCCAACGTTTGATGAACTGCGGGACGGTGGCCGCTTATGCCCCGACAAGCAGTGGCGTTATGTGGTCACGATTGAAGATGCGGCAAACGGTGGTTGTGATTTATTTGATATTGAAGAGTTACGCGAAGAGTACAGCGAAAACGACTTCAATAACTTGTTTATGTGTATTTTTGTGGATGGCGCTAACTCGATATTTGAGTTTAGCAAGATACAGAAATGCATGGTTGATACGTCTATCTGGCAGGATTTTAACGCCAATGCTGATCGCCCGTTTGGTAGCCGCGAGGTGTGGCTGGGTTATGACCCATCACGAACGCGAGATAATGCGGTGCTTATGGTGGTTGCGCCACCGATTGTCGCTGCAGAGAAATTCCGCGTGTTAGAGAAACACACCTGGCGCGGATTGGCGTTTCAGCATCAGGCTGCGGAGATCAGCAAAGTATTCACCCGCTTTAATGTCACCTACTTGGGTATTGATATTACTGGCATTGGCGCGGGGGTGTATGACTTGCTGTGTAATAAGCACCCACGAGAAACCGTTGCTATTCACTATTCAAATGAAAACAAAAACCGCTTGGTGATGAAGATGATCGACGTCATTGACGGTAACCGCTTGCAGTTTGATGCATCGATGAAAGAAACCGCGATGGCTTTTATGGCGATTAAGCGTGTGGCAACCAAAACCGGAAACATGATGACATTTAAAGCCGACCGTAGTGAGTTGGTTGGTCATGCTGACGATTTTTGGGCGCTTTCTCATGCGCTGATTAATGAGCCGTTAGACCATACCACTAAACGTAAATCACGCTGGGCATTCTCTGGCGAACAAGGGCAGTTAGCAGCATGATAGAGCAATCCATTAACCCAGATACCACCGAAAGCACAGCGAGTAAATCTGTGTATAGCTTTGACCCGTCTCCTGAGCCTATCGATTCAAGCAGTTGGATGACTCATTATTGTGAGTTGGCTTATAACGACTTTGAGGATTATTGGGAGCCGCCCATTTCGCTAAAAGGGTTAGCCGAAATTGCTAACGCTAACGGTTATCATGGTTCGCTGCTTAAAGCACGGGCTAACTATGTCGCTGGTCGGTTTTTATCTGGCGGTAATATGCCAATGCATAAAATCAATAATGTGGCATGGGATTACTTCGGCCTTGGCATGGCTGCTTTTGTCAAAATTCGTAATTATTTTAAACAGGTGATCGCGCTGGAACCGCTGCCGATGGTTCATATGCGTAAGCGTAAAAACGGGGATTTTGTTCAGTTGCTGCGTGACTACAAACAAAAACCGTTTAAGCAAAAGGATGTGATTTTTATTCCTCAATATGACCCTCAGCAACAGGTTTATGGATTGCCGGATTATTTGGGCAGTATTCAAAGCAGTTTGTTGAATCGTGATGCGACTTTATTCCGCCGCCGCTATTACCTGAACGGGGCGCATATGGGGTTTATTTTTTATGCGACTGACCCGAACTTAAGCGATGACGATGAAGAAGAACTTAAGAAGAAGATCGCCAGTTCAAAAGGTGTTGGTAACTTTCGCAGCATGTTTGTGAATATCCCGAACGGACAAGAGAAAGGTATTCAGCTTATTCCGGTGGGTGATATTGCGACTAAAGATGAGTTTGAGCGCATTAAGAACATTACTGCTCAGGATATTTTTGTAGGTCACCGCTTTCCTGCGGGTATGGGTGGAATGATTCCCCAGCAAGGAACCAACACACCTGACCCAGTAAAGGTGAGCCAAGTTTATGATAGGTATGAAGTGGTTCCGGTGTGTAAACGGTTTGCGGATGCGATTAACAGTGACCCAGAGATTCCTAAGTCACTGCATTTTCAGTTTGATTTGGATGTGGGGGATGCTTAGCGATGTCTCTATACAAAATTGAATCGCTGGAAGATGAAGCCGCTAAAAACATTGCGATGGTGATTAATAAAAATGGCGGTCGGTGTGTTGTTGCTGGCCGCGCTGTGATTACTGATCACTGTTTTGTGGTCGATGAAGTGAACGAAGTGATTCCGCTGATTGCCAAAACGTGTGATCAAATCTCAGAATGGGATTATCAGCAATTTAATAGCTTATAGGCTGTACAAAAATACAGCCTTTTGACGTATGATTAATTGGTCAGTCAGTCAATAAGCTAGGTGTTGTTATGAGAGTCATTTGTCCGGAGTGTGGCGAGAAAGCCCGTATTCATAAATCTAACCGTTTAACTAATAGTGTCGCCGATTTGTACTGCGCATGCAGTGACCCAGAATGCGGCCATACGTTCGTGATGAACCTTTCGTATAGCCATAGTCTGAGCCCTTCTGCTAAAACAACCAGTCAACTGGCGTTCACTTTGATGAAAGCCTTGCCACCGGAACAGCGGCAAGAACTCAAGCAACAGCTCAGTATGCTATAAACGAAACGCCGGACTTTCTAATTCTGAGGCCATTTCAATAATTGACTGAATGGCCGTTCTCAGCTCTCTATCTATCTCGCCCTCGTAGTTCGACAAAGACATATTCATAATCAACAACCCGCCCTTTATCGATTCTTCCTTGCTTTCACTCAGTGCTATGCCATCGATCACGACATTTAACACTTGTAGTAGCTGTGTTTTATTTTTCAATAACATAGCACCCCCCAACCTGTGACAACAGTAATAATACTGTATATAAACACAGTATTCTATCACTGTTTTTGGTAAGGTTTTATTTTCTAGACATAAGTTGATTTGAATAACCAGCGTCATCGTAAGTTTTCCTCATAGTTACCATTGATTCACCAAATAGCAGACTGACTACTTTGCTGCTCTGTATTAGTTAACGATTGCCATTAGGAAATGATTTACTTACTACCTTTTTAATGGTTGCTGTTTTACTACTAGAATGTCAGGTGTCAATCTGACAATAACTTATAAATGCGTATATATGCATGTATACACGTTTTTTTTTACAAACGGACGATTGCTCATTTTACTCGGCTTTAGTAGGATGAAGCTGTAAAATAAGAATATCGTATATATACTATTATAATAATTTGAAGTTACTTAACTTAGTTGAATGCACAAGCATTTTACTTTTTGATTGGAGATACAATGGCTATTTTTCTTATTACATTGCAAAGCTCACCAGCTTTTGTAATGGAACAAGCTATTCAAAAACACTACCCTAACGATTACTTAAAGGTCGGTGATTTGGCGTGGCTAGTAGAAGATAAGGAAGCAATCACGCCTCAAAGTGTTGACAACAAACTGCTTGAAAAAGTCCCAATGCTTGGGGTGCCTATGAATAATGAACCATCTAAAATACAACCGAAAGATTTTGGCCCATATATAATTTCTAGCTTCAGTGGTTACTGGGGCTTCCATGACAACGCTGTTTGGCAATGGCTGCAATCTAGAGGATTATAGAATGAGCCCCCATGGTCAACCTAATCAACCATCCCAAAACATCCCTACCCCATCAGGTGGAGCAAGTGGTCACGAACAATCTCAATGGATCATTCGCTCTATTACTGAATTTACTGGTGAAATCAGAGGATTGCGTGCTGATGTTGATCACCTCAAACAATCGAATAATAAAATTGATGGACGGACACATGACTTAGGCGCTGATATGGCATCAACAAAAACAACTTTAACCACTCATTGTTCTGACATGTCAGATATGAAAAGCCAAATTGATTCGATCAAGAAGACTATTTGGATCACATCAGGCGCAGTCATTGCTGCCGTGGCGCTTATAACGTTTTTATTAGGCAACTCCCTTCAAGATATAATGACCTCACTGGAGGCATTGAAGTCATTACCTAAATAATTACGGCTAAAAGCACTACCTTACGCTAACGGCCAGTCGTCTTCACGTTCTGCGAAGAATGACAGGTCTGGTTGTTGGTGTTGGTTGGTTTCTTTTGGTTCTAACTTGTCGAGCAACTTGTCCCAGCCCTCAAATCGCATCCACAAATCATCATCTTCATCGGCTATTTCTCGTTTTATCTCGACTAACCGCGCTGAACGGACGGTTTTACCCTGTGCGTCTACCTCCGCTGGGCGGATTTGTAAGCTGGTTTCATCATCGAGGCGAACGCTCGAACCTTTCATTAGTGCTGAAATGGTCAAATCATCAGCAACCTGATCATTAACTGATCCTTTTAACCTGTCCGGTTGCAATAACTTGGTTAGCTGAGTGCTGACCTGTCCGGAAAGTGGCCCCGTACAGTTAGTGACAGAACTCCGAGAGGCGGCAGAGCCGCCAAAGGCAGTCGCTTCGCTCCCAAAACCCAACACCTCAGCATCTTCGGAATCATCACCTTTCTTTTTGATGATCCAAACTTTGGTACGGGTTTTAAAAAGACCTTCGGCGGTTTTAAAGCCTTCTATCTTGCGAACTTCTTCACCGTGCGGTGAGGCAAACGGCAGCACTTCATAGGCGTTAGTGATCAGCAAGCAATCACGAGGTACAAACGGGCCACCTTGCCCCATGATGTAACCGCGCCAGTTGCCTTCGTCGGCGGCTCTCATGGTGTTTACTACACTGGCTGAGTTAGATTTAATGCGCGGCTGATAGCTATTGCTGATCACTTCAACCAGATATTGATTCGTCAGCAATCGGTTTGGTCGCATCGGGCCAACTAAATCACGGTTCAGCATGTGGTACATGCCGAGTAAATCGGCCCTTTCTTGCATGAACAAATATTCCATAAAGGCTTTTTTGTTCTGGTTGGCAAAGCGGCGTAACTCGCGGTAAGTCGTGACGGGCGCACCGCCGAAGAATTGATATTGACGAATCGACCAGCGGCTTTTCCATGCGCTGACGTTCTTCGCCATTTCCTTTACTGGCTTTCCGGTTTCGTCCGAGACTTCGCTATCCATTGCGTAGCCATCGATGTTTTTAGATATGTACTTGGCGATATAACCTGTGGCCGTGCCTTTTGCTGGGTCTATCAAGCCAAAGTCACACCGTGGGCGATAATCTAACGGGCCAACGTAAACCCCTTTACGGAATGGCTTCTGCTTCTCTTTTTCAAATGCTGGATGCAGCTCGCTACGGTCTTCTTTAGTGGCGTATGAAATGAAGATGTCACGCACTGCGGAAACCTCTTCCGGTTTAACCCAAATCAATAAATGCCAGTGCGGTGTGCCGTCATGATGTGGCTCGGCTACGCGAACGCCGAACCAGCGAATGTCTTCGCGGCTTAATTTGGCGCGAATTCTTTGCCATACGTTGTTTAAGTAGGCTTGCGCTTCTCTTGGGCTGGTTCCGTTCCAGTGATCAATAAATCCGCCCTTTTTGTAGCTGTTGTGATATTTCGAGGGCGTGGTCAGGGTTAAGAACAAACCTTGCAAACCGAGTTCGTTGCCGATGTCTTCACAGCCGCGACAGCGAACCATTAATTCATGGCGGCGAATCGCTGGGTTAGACACGCTTTTTAGTACCATGTCGGCTAGGTCGGCTTCTTCTCCGGTTTCTTCATCAATTAATGTGCACTGCTTGATGAATTCCCAGTTACGTTTTTGCTGTTCTTTGTGCTCACGGATGCAATCCCACGAGGCGTAGGGAGAAGCTTTGCTGGATACTTGGCCCATAGCGATGGCTAGGTGTTCTCGCATGATTTTGCGTGCCTTGGTTAAGCGACCTAGCCACCATTTCTCGTTAATCATTTTTGAGATGTCTTGCAGGGCTGAAAGCTCGGTTTGCTTTTTGTATTTGCGCGGTGGCTTGATGCCGAATTGACGCACGAACTCGGCCAGCGCTTCATAACCTTCGGTTACTGCTTCACTGATTTCGTCATTGTCTTTGGATTGCTGACGGCTGATCACTTGCGAGTAACGAAAGACGATTGTGCTTATTTTAAAAGCCATTTCTTTTAGTTCGTCATTTTCTAGCTCTGCGAGTAAGCGGTTTTGCACTGGCTTGCGGTTTTTCTCTGCCGCATCGAAATCAAAGGTCATTTGTGGGCGCTGGACATCAGGATGCAGCGCGGCAAGGTCGTTTTGCTCAGTGTTTTCATATTCATCACTGAGCAAAGCCACCTTTTGAGTTGTTGGTAGATTTTTGTATTTGCGGAGTGCTAATCGAGCACGATTGGCGGCCGGCTCCATTCGTGTACGAAGATATATATTTGCCTCTGCACGCCCTTTCTTATCAAAAATAGCTTTGTATCGTTTAGCAAAGTATTTGGTGATGTAGTTAGGGAAATCGCTAAAGTATTTTTTTTCTGTGCGCCATTGATGATCATCAGGATTGAGCTGATATAAATCTCGCTCAATCATGTTTTGCCCGTCTGGTTCAATCAATACAGGTTGATATCCGTGAACCAAGCAAGAATCCCTCTTATCTATTGGCTTAAGAGGGAGTCTCCATGGTCGCTTTAGCGGTTTTACTGGTTGATAGTACGATGAGACAAGCATTATCTTTAACGAAACCTCGCTGGAGAATATTCGTCACATGCGTAGTACGGTCGCTTCTTACCGAGGCAAAAATAAAGACCATTAAGCTCCGACGTTAACTTGATTTGTTTTTCTGCAAGATCGGGACGAGCGATTCGCCCAGCTTTGGAGAAGCTAAGACTTATGTGGCTTTCTAACTCTGCTATTCGATTTAAAACATCTTGCTCTGTTAACATCTAAAACACTCCTAATAAAAGTTTAAACGCTTTGATTTCGCTTGGTAATTTCAATGTGTTAATCTCACTAACTATCTATGCAACAGGAGTTCGCTTAATGAAAACAAAATTACTCAAGCCTGAGTACAAGCTTCCATTCGATAATTTAATAGCTGCATTCGTAGATAGTTATTTATCTGATGAATCTCTAACCGAGTATAAAGTTGCCATTATGGGTAAAGAGAATACGCACTATAGGAATATTACTGTCTATGGTAAGGATGCTCTCAAAGACCTAGATAACGAATTGCAAGAGCTCAACATGATTGACCGTCTAGCCTACCTACCACCTGCTGGCGCTTACCATGCGGTATACTCCGAGCGTACCGACGAAGACATTCTGTAAGCCGAACATGAGCATTTTCTAAAGAGCCGTCAGAAACAAAGGCGGCTTTTAAACATTCAAAATATTCCCATCCATCAAGCGATTTATCCGCATATCTTTCAGTCATAAGTTGCTGGGCAATTTCAAAACTTCCATGCTTCTGCTGACAACGTTTTTCAAATTCTGTAATTAAAAAATCTAACGTGATAATTGTGTCGCTCATAACGCCTCCAAATCTTGAGTTGTGACAATCATAAAGCCGCCCTTATTTTGACCTTTGCTGATCACCCCTTTGTGCAGGGCTTGGCAGTTGAGGTCTAAACAAGCTTGATGAATGGCATCATCGAATGATTCAAAATCACCAATCAACACGTTGGCAACTTGCTGGGTTTCTTCGTGGCGTATAACCCCACCACTTGGGCATAACATTACTGCGGCGTATTGCATTACATTGCCTCCAACGTTGGGAAACCATGCAGGGGTTCGCAATCGCGCCACCACATTTGCATGGTTGAATGAAGTGCTGTGCTACGAACACAAGCGGAAACAAAGAACAGCGCACGAATAGCGCCAAGCGCCTGATGGTGAGTGGCGTTATCGGTTGATTGGTTATTAAAGACAACCACCCAATAAACCCACCAAGCGGTGATGAAGTCTTCTAAACACAAGCCTTGCTCGGTGCCGTTAACGTTAACCAGCATGGCGCGGGTAGAATCCAGCTCAAGCATTTCACCTTGGCTAGATTGCACAGCATTAAACACTCGTAAAAACTGCTCAATTTTACGATTGGTAAACCCTTCGCTACGTAAGCCGAATTCAAGGTCTTTGCGGTAGATGGTAAGAATGCTCATGATTCCACCTCTGCTTTTGCTTCGGCTTTTTCACGGGTTTCGATGATCAGCTCAGTAAGTTGGCTTTCGATTGAAAGGAGTTTTTCGAGTGCGTCTGTTCTATCCAGAAACGCATATTCACTTAGCAATATAAGTTGGGGTTCATCTTTTTTATATGTCGTTTCAACGGGATGAGCATACACATAGAATTTTTTCACATGTCCAGAGAAAGTAGTAAACACATGCAACACATCGGTATTCGCCATCGCAAGTACGTTGATCGCGTGGACGATATCGAATACTTCTCGGTTATTAATATTGTTCGCCATATCACTTGCAAAAGTGGCGACCTTTTCCTCTTCGGTTAACTCGCTCGATAATTCAACATGATATTTACCCGGCAAAAGGTTGCTCATTGCCAAAGCTAATCGGCGCTGATTGATTAGCGCTTGATCACTAAAGCGAATCGCTTTACTTAGGTTTTCACGAGATTGCTTAAGCAGTTCACGCGCTTCATCGCGTAATTCTTTGGATTGTTCTAGTTCATTCATCGTCTATGCTCCTACGCTTAGATGAAAAAAAAAGCCCCCTAATACAACAGGGGCAAAGGTTGGCTGGGTTTAAAGGAAATCGGGGGCCGCTAATTGAGAGACATTGCCAACTCGCCCCTCAAAGCGCTTAGTTACTGAATCCATTAGCTCTAACCCTTTGCGCACTTTTTGACGCTGGATGTCGTTTAGTTGATCAAAACTTTGGTTGGCGTGGTCGGGTGATAAACCGCCTGCGATGCAGCACATGGCGCGTTGCTTTACCGTTAGGCTGTCATAAGCGCGGCGTATTTTTTGACGCTTATAACTGCGATCAAATAAAGCATGGGCTTTGGCAATGCTTGATTCTGCTGAGGCTTTCGGCAGTGAATCTAAGTAGGCGTCAAACTCTTCACGAGTGCGAGGCCTTGTTAATGGCTGCTCTTGCTCATGTTGAATTCTGGCTTGTTGTAACTGCTGGCGAACTTGTTGTAATGCTGACATAGTGACTCCTTTTTTAGGCTAAGCCTGGTATCGGTGCACCGTTAGCGAAAAACTCTAACCCCATCGAGATAATGGGCGTCGCGCCAGTAGTGCGGTTCTCTAAATCTGATATGAGCAAAACGAGGTTGCCTAAAGCGGCATGGGCTTTCGCCAACGTTTTGTTTTTTCTAGTGCGAGGCAGGCGCTCTGCGTTGCACATTTGCATTGCATCGCTAGAAATCTCGCCGCTGAGTGCACAGTTCATTAACGTGCGTTCAATGAAGCTTTTCTTTTCTGATTTCTGTGGTAGCGCCACTGTCACGGTACCCAGGTCGCCATACAGGACATTGTGAATAGAGTAGTCACTAGAGTGGTAGCACAACCAAGCCAGCTCTATTGCATAAAGCTTGTGTGGCTGGTCTGGATTGAGCTTGTTACGAAGTATGGTTTCGCTCATATCCATCTTTCTGGCCAGTTCAGCCATGTTATGGTTGGTTGCAAATGCGCAGAATGCTTCGTCAAGCGCTTTTTGTTTGCTCTCACGTAATTCGCACATAGCGAGTTGGCTTCCCATAATTCACACTCTTTCTTACAGAAACGGAGGTATGCAAATGACTGCCCATGCAAAAGCATGAAGCCAAAGTGGGCAGTGGTTTTTAGTTGGTATCAGAGATGAAAGGCGCATGATTACACCTGCTGCAGCGCGGCTTGCTCTGCCCACTTGACCATGTTGACCAGCACAAGGCGTTGTTTGCCTTCCTTTTCTTTGATGGGGATATCGCCATCGCTCAGTAGCTTGTCAAAAGTACGCGGGGCAATACCTGTTCGGCGCAAAAACTCTTTTTTTGTGACGTACGGGGCATCTACAGCTATTTGTATGCTTGCCATAAGTGGTATCCTTGTCTTTTTGGCTAAAGCGGTTCTTTGCGAGAGACGGCGCTTTAAAATTGAACACACAAAGATATTAGATCGCCAATTGAATTCTTGCAATAACTTTTAGCGATTTAATTAATGTTAATCTTGGATACTGAGATGCCAAAAGCAAAAATATTACCTTACAGCTATCTGAGCGGTATTGAATTCACTGAAAATCTTAAACATTTAGCGAACTGCAAGACATTTCTTGAACTTGCAGAGATTTTAGATGTGCCAAAAGCAACATTCAGCACATGGAATACTCACAACAGAACATCACATGAGTTGATGGTTAGATTTCACTTGCGCTTAGGGATACCAATTGCTGATTTAGCATTAAAGCCAGAGGATCGTCATTTGGCAGCTAAACAAAAAGAACCCTCTCAGCCAGCAACTACACAACAACCTTCTCAGCTTGATACCGTTGCTCTTAAAAGCTTTTGTTTAACGAATGGGCAATTACTAGAAACTGGCGAGATTCCATATCCGGTAAGACGAATGAATAGTTTTAACTTGGATCATGAAAAGGTCATCGAGGTTGAAACAAACGAAGCTATTTACTTGCTTGATAAAAGTACAACCGATGCGGTGGCTGGTAACTACCTAATAGACGTTGATGGACGCTTATCCATTAACCAAATCCAACGTTTACCCGGCAGAAAGCTTGCGATTGCTTTTGGAGATAGCACGATTGAAGCGTCAGAGAACGATATAAAAGTGCTAGGCCGTGTGGCGGTGACTTTGAAGAAAGATTGATTATTAACTTGGCTAGGGAAAGACCACTATGTCTAAAAAAAACAGTGAATTCATTTGTATTTACGTAACCAGTAAAAATGAACTAACCATTCAACACCTAAGAAACTTTTCGTATGATAACGATGAAGAACCCAATTATATTCAAGGGTGGTCATATACCCATCAAAGACCTATAACCTTAGTTGCCGCTCGTGTTCGTCGAAAATTCAAAACCTTAAAAGAAGCTGAAGGCTTCATGGCAACATGGACTAAAAACTTCGATCCTGAAGTGCATTATGTCTATAACCCTACTCGATTATCAAGACCTGACACTATGGATGTCTGCTTCACTGGTTTTTCAAAATCAGACAAAGCTGAACTTTATGAATTGGCAGAACTCAACGGCATGATCGTTCGAAAAGAAGTTACTGTTTATTTAGATGTCCTTTGCTATGGCTACAATGCTGGCCCCAAAAAGCTTGAAAAGGCAATGGAACAAGGAGTGATGATTCTTAGCCGCCCTCAATTTGAAACCATGATAGAAACTGGCGAAGTGCCGGAAAGTGTTTAGGAAATATAGAACCGGAGTTATTATGAAAACGATTTTTGTCCTTGTATGCTTTTCTATTTTTTGTTTCTACATGGCAATTAAAACATCTAAGAAAAAAAACACTACGCTTTTACCACCGGAAAAAAAGATATCCACTTCGACACCTCGTGCTGGGTTTACTATTTCCATGCCTACTTCTGTCACATATTCAGATGATAAAGAAGAATTCGAAGAACTTTCTCCTATCCCATTTGATGATAGAGAAACACTCATTATTAATGATGAACGGTACTATGTAGCATGGGCGGGAAAATCCCCTGAAGCTACTTTTTCAGTTAATAGAAAAGAAAAAATCACGATTATCCCTACTCACGTATTAGTGAAAAACATGGCAATTCATGTTGCAGAGATATACGAGCAAAACGTTAAAATTGTTCCAACTAAAGAAATTTCAAGCCAAATACAAGTTAA
Source organism: Vibrio sp. 2017_1457_13 (assembly GCF_030851525.1). Lineage (NCBI taxonomy): Bacteria > Pseudomonadati > Pseudomonadota > Gammaproteobacteria > Vibrionales > Vibrionaceae > Vibrio > Vibrio sp. 2017_1457_13. Next base: position 324,396 of record NZ_VHTA01000006.1, on the reverse strand, counting down.
AGGATACAATCGCCGTTCTTTCTGGGAGTGGATGCGAATTATAAATCCCGAGTTCCCTTGGAATTTTCACACTGCTTATCCTGAACATGAAACATGCGAGCGTGATTATTCTGTAGTCTGGAAAGGAACTCTAGCCCCAACTACATTCTCTCGTTATGAATATCACGGATATGAAAGAAAAAGAAAACGAGAAACAGTTAGACCAGTAGCTTTATATAAAGGAAAGCTTACCGGAGAAACCAAGCTAGAATTCATTGACTCAGAAAATAATAAGCAAATTATTAAGATCGACTTAATAGATACAATGCTAGCAACCGAAGGTCACAAGAAACAACATTTTGATGATTGGGTGAATGATGTGTTGTTAACTAGTACAGCTCAATAATGTCTGTTCGTAATTTAAAAGATGGCCACAAAAAGCCTTGGCTTTGCGAGTGCTACCCGCAAGGCCGAACTGGTAAACGAGTTCGTAAACGCTTTGCCACCAAAGGTGAAGCATTGGCCTTTGAACCGTTTACTATGCGTGAAGTGGATGATAACTTATGAGTAGGTAATAAAATTGTTAGTCGCCGCTTGGGTAAATTGATTGAAGCTTGGTGGCAAGTACAGTTACACGATAACATTAGATAAAACCATTTAAGTCAAAGAACAGGTAACAATGAGATTAAATTAAAGAACAATTAAAACGTAAAAAGCAAAAGGCTAAGGTGTACATATGGAAAGACTAGTAATACAAAAATTTTCAGAAGTAAATTTAGATGACCCATTTTTCGATACTCTAAAAGCGGATTATGCTGAATTTTCAGATTGGTTTCATAAAAAATCTGACAACTTAGCCCTCGTTTTGTACAACGAACAAAATTTGATTGAAGGTTTCCTATACCACAAGTTTGAATCAGGTCCCGGAGATGACACAGCTCCGTTATTGCCAAATACCAATCACATGAAGGTTGGCACATTCAAATTTAACCCGGTACAAACACGTCGAGGTGATCGATACCTTAAAAAAATATTCGATTACGCGCTTTCTTCTCCTAATGTAGATGACATCTATGTGACTGTTTTCGCAGATAAACATCCTTATTTAGTTGCCTTATTCGAAAGGTATGGTTTTACAAAATATGGCACAAAAGTGACTCCTAACGGTACGGAGCAGGTATTGCTTAGAAATTTAAGTGTAAAACATGGGGATGTTGATAAGGACTATCCATATGTGAAAACAACGGGTAACAACAAGTTTTTACTTAGCATCTATCCTAAATACCATACGGCTCTTTTCCCTGATTCTCGCTTATTTACCGAGTCTCCTGATATTATAAAAGACATCTCGCATTCAAATAGTATCCACAAAATTTATATTTGCGCTATGGAAGGTGTGATGCAATTTAACAGAGGTGATGTGCTCGTTATCTATAGAACAAGCGATGAACGAGGCGCAGCCGAATATAGATCAGTAGCGACTTCCATCGGTGTGGTCGAAGACGTACACAACATTTCTAAATACAAAACAGAAGAAGAATTTTTGACCTATTGTGGAAAATTTAGTGTTTTTAGCGAAGAGGAACTCAAAGACATCTATCGCTCTAAAAAGTATCCTTACATCATCAACTTTACCTATAACGTCGCATTCCCTAAACGACCGATTAGACGCTCATTAGCAGATGATGCTGGACTAAACCGAAATGATTATTGGGGAGTTATGCAACTCTCCGACGCTCAATTTAATGCTATTGTCAATTTATCAGAGCTGGATAAAAAGTTCTTATACTAAATACTAAAGGCGCCAGTTATGGCGCCTTTTCTCTATGCTGTAATCCAAGTTATCAATTCGTTAACGTCACTACCTGATTCAAAATTAATTAAAGGGATACTACGTGAACTTGCGAAGTCCTGAGCTCGATTACACTCTGCGATCTGTAAACTTCGTAGTGTTTTTAGACTTAAAGCCTCACCATCTCTAGCTTTTAGCCTCTTATTCACAATTGCCTCATCACAGGTAACATTCACAATTTTCGCGGGCTTGATAGCATCAAAAGTCTCATAATCCAGCTCAATAACCTGTTCATTTTTTCCAATTAAGCAAAAATGTCCATCTAATAAAATGACCTTTTCTGTAATCTTGTTTAAGCCAGCTAACAATGCCAATTGATTCTTCTCAGCATTAGAAACTATCTTACAGGACTCAATGTAACTCGAATTCTGCTTTATCAGATCGCTACATGCATAAATCGGGTAGCCGACAAGCTCTTTTAAAGAACGACATAACGTTCCTTTACCAACACCATGGATACCTGAAATAAAGATGATCTTTGACATACTACCTAGCCTCTTATTGATAGATACAAAAAAGCCAAGCACACTGCTTGGCTTCGAATAATGTTTAGTTTAAGCAAAGGTTGGAAGAAAAATCTAAATATTTAAATGATTGTGGAGCTTTAAAACCGCTGTCATTTTTATAAGGGTCAATAGGTTCTTCATATTTCTTAAGTTCTTTAATTTCAATAGCATAAGCTACTTCTCTGTCAGTAAAGTATTCATCAAAGAACTTTTTATTAATACCTGATGCCTGTTTAGTTTGTTCCCACAGCTCTTCCGGGTGTTTAGCCCATATATGACCAATCTTAAATTCACCTACAATTTTCCCTTCTGGCATTGTTGAATAAATAACCACCGTTTGCACTTCTGGTCTTTTAAATACCGCTTTTCTATATTCGAACAGTTTTTCACCGGAAAAAATCTTTTCGACAAACTCTGGTTTGATGGAAAGTAGTGCTTTCATTCTCATACCCTGACTAAAACTTCTAAGCGCAAATATTAAACGCATATGTCTTTTTTTGCATCCTCAAAATCAACATATACGCCATGAGAAAATATGAACATTGCATATTTGAGAATCAATGATACTGTTAATACATACAGTATTACATGAATAACTATATGTCTATTAGAAACTTGAAAGACGGCAGCAAAAAGCCTTGGCTTTGCGAGTGCTACCCGCAAGGTCGTGCTGGTAAGCGCATTCGTAAACGCTTTGCGACCAAAGGCGAAGCATTGGCCTTTGAACAGTTTACTATGCGTGAAATTCAAGATAAACCATGGCTTGGTGAAAAAACTCAGCGCAAAAGTCTGCTGGATATGATTGATTTATGGCAAGAGCGCCACGGGCAATCACTGACTCATTCCAAATACACTTACAATAAATTAAAAGTGATCGCCCTTGGCCTAGGCGACCCACTTTACACCAAGTTAACTTCATCGATGTTCACGGAATACCGAAGCGCGCGGTTATCTGGTGATATTGCTGACTTAAAAGGCAGAAAAAGCGCCGTTTCTTTTCGTACCTGTAACAACGAACAAGATTTATTGAATGCAGTCATTGTTGAGCTGAAACGAATGGGGGAATGGAAAGGAGAAAACCCATTAGACTCCGTTCGCCAATTCCGACTTCACGAAACTGAGATGGAGTTCTTAACGCTTGATGAAATACGCGAGTTAATCGCGAAAGCAGAAGCCCACGTATTTCATAAAGATCTGCATAAAATTATTAAGCTTTGCTTAGCAACAGGGGCGAGATTTTCAGAGGCAGCAAATTTAACGGGTGCTCAACTGGCTAAGTATAAAGTTACCTTTACCCAAACTAAGGGTAAAAAGAATCGCTCGGTACCGATCAGCAAAGATATCTATGAATTGATTTATAAAGAAGGTTCTGGAGCTTTGTTTAGTATTGGATACTCAACCGTATATCGTTTTATCTCTTCAACAATTCCGAGACTAAAACAGCAAGCGGCTCACGTTCTTCGCCACACGTTCGCAAGCTACTACATGATGAACGGCGGCAACATCATTGCATTGCAAAGAATCCTTGGACACTCTGATATAAAACAAACTATGCGCTATGCCCACCTAGCCCCCGATCACCTAGAAGATGTTATTGAGAAAAACCCTTTAAACACTCTCTAGCTGCCGCCAAAACGTGGCGACAAAGTGGCGGCATAATTTAGCAATATGGGCGATTTATGGCGAATCCTTGCGACTTGATATAATGTAAACCCTTGAAAAGCCTTGATACCGCTAGTTTCTGTTAGGATGGTTTATAATGTGATCTTCCCAATCAATAACATCGATTTCATAAACAACCTGATTACGGACACTTTGCCCTGCCGCATGCATCGCTGCTTTCGACCCCGTGATCAAAGGATGCCATTCAGGTAACGGCTGCTTATCAGCAAGTAACCGATAAGCACAGGTATCAGGTAGCCAATGAAATTCCGCTATCTTGTCTCGCGTAAGTTTTAAACACTCTTCACCAGATTGAAAACGGTTAGGATAGTCTTTGCATGAACAGGTATCGCTATTGAGCCAACTGCAAGCAACATTGGTGTAATAGACTTCATCACTGTCTTCATCCATGAGTTTATGCAAACAACATTTACCACAACCATCGCATAGCGATTCCCACTCCGCTTCGGTCATTTGTTCTAAAGATTTACGTTGCCAAAATGGGATATTCATGAGGGTTTACTACCTAGTTACGATTTCAGCCGGGTGTTATACCTTTCCCGTTTATAAACTGCAAGGTCACAAGGTAATAATTTCGCTGCTGAGAAAGAAAAGATCTGCTAGGATCAGCGCCCGCATTAAACGGGTAATCATCGAAAGGTATAAAATGGACTGTCGTCTCGGTTGTGGCGCATGTTGTATTGCACCCAGTATTTCTTCAGCTATCCCAGGTATGCCCAGCGGTAAGCCTGCTGGAGTGCGTTGTATTCAGCTTAATGAGGACAATCTATGCAAACTCTTTGGTAAACCAGAAAGGCCAACCGTCTGCCACCACTTCAAACCTTGCCCTGTCGTTTGCGGTGACAGCAATCAACAAGCTTTACAAAATCTGATCGAGCTAGAGCAACTAACCTGAATATATAAAAGTAATTACTTGATTCTTCCCATTATGCTTCGCTTGATAAAGCGCTTGATCTGCAAAGCTAAGTTCATAATGTTCAAGCGAATTAGGATAATAAGCAACTCCCAAACTTATCGTAATCACGCCAATTTCAGGGAAACTTTCGATACTGTTTTTAGCAATACGATCAACCAAATGTTGTGCATACTGTTCGGCGTTAAACGATGATGAGAAAAAAGCTAAAATCGCAAATTCTTCTCCACCTATTCGAGCTAAAGCTTGATTATCGATAAGTGATATTTGTGCTTGTTGAGCGACAAATTGAATCACTCGATCACCAGTCGCATGACCAAATTGATCATTCACTGCTTTAAAATTATCAATATCAAATATCATTAAACAAACCCCTGAAGTCCTGCTAGGGATAGTTTCAAGTGTTTGGATGAAGTAACGGCGATTATGAATACCTGTCAGACTATCTGTTTCTGATAGCAAAGTTAGCCGTGCATTCATCTCACGCAGAGCTTTGGTTTTCTTGTCGACACTTCGCTTCAATATGACGATATACGATAACAGCACAATTAATATGAACAGAATAGTAGCAGGAATGAGGTAACGTGGATAAACAGTGTCCACACTATGATGAATCCAACGATAAACAATTCTTGATTTATCTTCAGAATTAAACAGAGAAAAACCTTGCTGGACTATATCAAATACAAGGCTACCTTTCGCAACTGCTGGATATAGCACCCCAGTATACAAATGTTGAACAGGCAGTAACTTCCCTGGTTTATTACCTAAGTGAAGAAAATAATTGGAAACTTGCGTATCTGCAACAAAGGCTTTTAGCCTACCAGATAATGCTTCTTCCATCATAAGTTGATTATTGGTAAAAGTTTTAAGTTTCACATTTGGGTAATGAGTTTGCATGAATTCTTGCTGATACCCACCAAATAAAACACCGACAGGATAGTCATATCCACCTAATAGAAATTCTTTAACTGAAAATTCTTCCAACAAGGAGCGATTAAAATACAATTTAGTATCAATCGTAAATAAAGGCTCAATAAAATCAAAAGATTGCTCTCGCTTGTCAGAACGAACCATACCTACATGCGCGTCCGCTCGACCAGTCAATACATCATCTAAAGATTCTTGCCAGCTATTAACTTTGAATTCAACTGGAATACCTGTAAGTTGTGAGAATTCTTGCCAAAAGTTCACTAACACCCCCATTGCCTCACCTTTATCATTCGTATAAGAATAAGGGTGCCAACTGTTTGTGGTAGCAATAATCAACGGTGGAGATGTACTATCCTTCGCAATTGTGAAAGAACTCCATAACAAGCAGCCAAAAAAAAGCGAGATAATTATTGAAGAGCAATATCGATGACTCGTATATTTTTTCATTAGGTGGCCCATCACTTATGGATTGATTAAGAGTGACATTAGCCATTGATAAATATAAGGCATCACATCATTATTCTGCAGACTATTACACTAATTATAACCATTGCTTATAATTAGTGTAATAGATAAAAATCAAGGGAATTGTTAAAAACCTCAAAACAAAGCTAATCGGTCTGTTTCGAGGTTCTCAAAGGTAGGCAGTCGGAACTAAAAGGTCGTATTAAACTTTTGTCTTCCCAGTAGCGAGTGGGATAATGTTGTTCCATCGACCAATTCTAATTCTCCACCAACAGGAACACCGTGTGCAATGCGACTGGCACTGACCTGATGCTCATGACATAACTCTGCAATATAATGTGCCGTCGCTTCCCCTTCTACCGTAGGGTTGGTAGCGAGAATGACTTCAGAAATACCACCTTTTTGCAGTCGAAAATCCAGCGTATCAAGACCGATATCACTAGGACCAATACCATCTAACGGCGATAAATGTCCCATCAGTACAAAATAACGCCCTGAGAATTGTCCCGTGGCTTCTAATGCTGCAATATCCGCAGGACTTTCAACGACGCAAAGTTGGCCATTTTCTTGTCGTTTCGGATTACGACAAATATCGCACACTTCTTGTTCAGTGAACGTTCGACACTCAGCACAATGTCCCACTTCGACCATGGCTTGATTCAGCGCTTCCGCTAACTGCAAGCCACCTTTTCTATCTCGCTGTAACAAATGAAAGGCCATACGTTGCGCTGACTTGGGGCCAACCCCAGGTAAACAACGTAAGGCCTCCATCAAATGCTCCAGCATATGACTGGTTCGCATTACTAACCTACTTATTGATTAGAATGGCATTTTCATACCTGGTGGTAATTGCATACCCCCAGTGACAGCGGCCATTTTATCTTTTTGTGTTTCTTCCACACGACGAGCGGCATCATTGAACGCAGCTGCAATCAAATCTTCCAGCATCTCTTTGTCATCTTCCATTAAACTTTGATCAATCTCAACGCGACGTACGCTATGACTGCCAGTGATGGTCACTTTTACTAATCCAGCGCCAGATTCACCGACCACTTCCATACTAGCGATTTCTTCTTGTAGCTTTTGCATACGATCTTGCATTTGCTGGGCTTGTTTCATTAAGTTGCCCATACCGCCTTTACCAAACATAGATTATCTCTCTGGTTTTATTCAATTGTTCTACGATAAGTGGGGGTGAAAATAGAAAATCTCAACCCCACTGGTTAAACTGGCCTCACGCTGTCATGATCAAGCTGAGCATGAAAACGTCGCTCAATAAATTGCACATTGGTATCTTGTTTCAAACTTTCTAGCGCCTGAGTGAGCTTTGCTTGATAAAGACGTTCTCTCAGCTCAAGCGGTGTTTCACCGGATTCACCAATATGAATACTTAAATGACACTCTTCTTGTAATTGGTCATTGAGGGCTTGTAAAAGTTCACTCTGAGCCTTATCGGTATTCAAATGAGCATGAGAAGGACGAAGCGTCAGCTCAATATGGGTTCCCTGCTTATGAAATGTTGAATTCAAGGCAAGTTGTTCCACTAATTTAGCCGTCTCTAGCTGAGAGATCAGCTTGGCCCATGAGTCCTGCTCCGCGGCTTCAATGATCAATTTCTCGATCATCTCTGGTGTTTTTTCGTGCTCTAACGCTCGCTTGATTTGTGTGGGCGTCAATTCATTGTGAGTGGATTGACTGGCACTCTCTACCGTACTGGTTGATGGCCGCCATTGATAAACGGACTCTTGCTCGGTTGGCTCTTGATGAGATATCAAAGACTCATTCGGCGGTATCGGCGTTGAAGTCGATTGAGCTCGCTGTGCTACACGATCTAAAATCGAAGTCGGCTTTGCAGATACCGCATCAGGCTTTTTTACTGGCGTACTTTTCGGAGTCAGCCCTTGCCGCTGAGAGCGCAACTGATGACGTAACCCGGCGACAGGTGGAACAACAACCGCTTGTTCTTGTGCTCGCGTCTCTGGCTGAACAACTGGCGGCTCTGGCTCTTTCATCGCGGGTTGAACATTCACTACCTGAGGTTGAGGTGATGTTGCCGGTGCAGTCACTGGACCCTGCATTTGAGCAACCGAACGCTGAGCTGTGTTATCAGAAACCGGTTCGGCGGTTGGCATTGCTAAGCTATGACTCACCGTAACCGACGTTGGTCGAAACGCCATCATACGTAGTGCAACCATTTCAATACCAATTCGCGCCGTTGGAGCCAACGGAAGATCCGCCCGCCCTTTTAATACAATTTGATAATAGAGTTGCACGTCTTGTGGGGCTAGTATTTTAGCTAAATGTTCAATAGCGTCGACATCAGGCTGAGCTTTATCAACGCTACTGGGTAAGGCTTGGCACATAGCAATACGATGCAACTGGGTTGCTAATTGCTGGAGCAATCCATCCCATTCAACCCCATTACTGGCTAATTGTTCAATACACGCCATCATGCTCTGTGGTTGCTGGCTACTGATCGCTTGCAATAAATGCAATGCTTGATCAGTAGCCAGTGTACCGAGCATATGCGAAACCACGCTGTGTTCGATAACACCGTTACCGAGCGCAATAGCCTGATCGGTTAAACTTAACGCATCGCGCATACTGCCATCCGCGGCATGCGCGATCATGGCGAGTGACTTACTATCGCTGTTTACATTTTCGGCTTGCAATACATGTTCAAGCTGTTGCCGAATATTCTCAACACTGATCGGCTTAAGATGAAATTGTAGACAGCGTGATAAAATCGTAACCGGTAATTTCTGTGGATCCGTCGTCGCCAGCAAAAATTTGACGTACTCTGGTGGCTCTTCTAATGTCTTCAGCAAAGCATTAAAGCTATGCCGAGAAAGCATATGAACTTCATCGATCAAGTAGACTTTAAAGCGTCCGCGCGCCGGCTTGTATTGGACGTTATCAAGCAGCTCACGAGTATCTTCAACTTTGGTGCGCGATGCGGCGTCAATTTCTAATAAATCAACAAAACGCCCCTGATCGATCTCTTTGCAGGTCGCACATTGACCGCAAGGGGTAGCGGTAATGCCTGTTTCACAGTTTAAGCCCTTGGCAAATAAACGCCCAATCGTGGTTTTTCCCACGCCACGAGTACCACTAAATAAATACGCATGATGCAAACGATTCTGTGTTAGTGCATTTTCTAAAGCGGTTAATACGTGAGCTTGCCCTACCACCGCTTTAAATGTGTTAGGACGCCATTTTCGTGCTAAAGCAAGATAACTCATGAAACCTTCCGTTATGGATATTTAGTGACCGTCAAACTCACAAATGCTGTATACCTCTAACCCTAAAGCTTCAAGACGTTTATCACCACCGATTTCCGGCAGGTTAATCACAAATGCAGCGTGTTGAACAACACCGCCTAATTGACGAATAAGCTGTGTTGTCGCCTCAATCGTGCCACCAGTAGCCAGTAAATCGTCGACAACTAACACTTTATCGCCTGGTTTGATGGCATCGACGTGAATTTCTAACGTATCCGTGCCATATTCTAAATCGTACGATTGGGCGAGCGTTTTACGCGGCAGCTTTCCAGGTTTACGAACAGGAACAAACCCTACCCCAAGCTCTAAAGCCAATGGCGCTCCAAACAAAAATCCACGCGCTTCCGTACCCACCACTTTGTTAAACCCCATGGCTTGATATTTTTCAACCAACAAACGAATGGTGGCTTGATAAGCGACAGCGTCTTCCAACAAACTGGTGACATCGCGAAAGAGAATCCCTGGCTTTGGATAGTCAGCAATGGTTTTAATGCTAGATTTGATAAGAGTAAGAGTTTCGGTTGTCATAGCTACATTAACTTCGATTGATTGACCATGATAAGTATCACCATGATCTAGAATGAGAATTTATACGTGCACATCAAACTGCACGTCGATTAAAAAGCAAAAGCCCACTCGAAGAGCGGGCACACTTCCCAGTAATGCTAGTGATTTTCTTGTTGGTTAGCAACCAACTCATACGTAGGTAAGCGAAGAAACCAACTGAGCAGTATCACTAATAATCCCAAAAGCATTATTTTTAACCACATTAGAGGAACGATAGCAATAGACAAAGCAAAGCTCGCCATCATGCACAAAGCACCTCGCCATTTTACTCGTTTCGAGATGGCGCGATTCTGTTGCCAATTAAGTAACATTGGCCCTAGTGTAGCATGCCGATGTAACCATGAGTGAAACCTAGGGCTACTACGCACAAAACAAGCGCTAGCGAGCAATAAAAATGGTGTGGTTGGCAACAGGGGTAACACCACACCCAGAAGGCCAAGTGCTACGCTAAGGCCACCAACAACATTGAGTAAAACATGACGAATATTGATGATGGGCCTCGCTGAACATTGAGTGAATATACCATCGGTAAAGGCTGTTAACTCTTATTACCTTGATAAATATCTAATGTAAAACTACTGGAACCAAGACAACTGATCGATACTTGACAAGCACTTTGGATAGGTAAGTCTTTGGTAATGAAGTTCTTTAAGCAATTATCCCCTAATTTTACACCGGGAGCAATTGACTGAGAGAGATAACCATTAGACCAATGGCATGCTAATCCCGCAGGTAAAATGGACAAAGTCTTATCGGTCAAATCAGCAATACCAAATAAGGCACAAACAGGCACGCCACCTTCAGAGCACTCGATACCTCGTTCAAAGATTTCGGCCAGATCTTTTAAATCAGCGCTGAAACTACGCAAGTTACGCAAATAGTCATTAAATAAAGCGCGGATCAATAATGTACTCGCGACCCCTAATTGCTGATCACTCGACGAATCAACGATGTAAAAAGCAAACTGCCCATTGATTAACCAAGCATAATCAAACACTAATGGCATGGCTTCTGTCGACTGTAACAGTCGGTAGCTGCACTTCCAAGCACCTTGTGAAGTGTCATTATCGGGCAACAGTGCTTGTAGTAACTCTCTGGCCGTATTGGGGTTTTCTCGTAAATGCTCAAGATGCCAATGCAACTCTTGCTCTTCAGGAAGCTCGCCGCCACCGTCGACTCGAAACCACTGGCTCGAAAAGTCACGTTGATCATTGAGATGATGCATCGCATCTTCTAATGTATTTTCAATCGCGCAACTAAGATTTTCATGATTACCAATCGGTTTGGGTAAAAAATCTTTGATGCCATAGCGAAGCACTTTGGCCACATCCGACATTTCTCCCGTGGCTGACACGACAATCATTGGCAACGATGGATACTCCAAACTTACCTCTTCAACAAACTCAATACCGTTTAATACAGGCATAGAAAGGTCGCACAGTAATAAATCTGGCTCGTTTGAACGTAGCTTTTTCAATCCATCTAAACCATCTTTAGCTTCAACGACTTTATACCCTTTCGCGGCCAGATAACCACTGGTCACTCGCCTGAAAATAGGGTCATCATCAACCAGCATGATCATTTTCTCTTGGCCAGCATTACCGTCCGATAGATTCCTAGCTTTAATGTAATCTTTATACATAGCACCTACTCCACTATGTGCTCACGATTCGTATGATTAGCTCATCAATCTCCATCAATGCTCAGGCTACCTAGCACCCATTTAAGCTACCTGATTGATTAGCCATGACTCACCGACGTTACCTGATTCATCTTCTACCAAACCCTACGAATAACATCGTGTACTTGCTCATTAAAAATAGTCTTGAAACGACATTTATACAAATATTCCACTTTTTATCTGCATCACATACTATATGTATGATTTACGAGATTTTACTGGTAAAAATAACCAGCCAGATACCATGCATAAATACGATAATTTACAAAATTAGTTACCATAACGCTAATCAATCTATCATTAGATGAACAAAAAAATAGAGCGAGTCGACAAATCGTTCTACAAGTTGATATGACTCAAGCCTTACTTGCTGATATCCGTATAAATTAACTAAAACGGTAAAATAATGTGTCAGGAACAATGAAATTAGATGACTTAAACCTTTTTCGACTGGTTGTTGAACACGGCAGCTATACCGCGACCTCGCGTAAAACCATGATCCCGGTTGCGACAATTACCCGACGCATTCAAGCTTTGGAGGATTCCTTAAATTTAAGATTGCTCAATCGGCACGCTCGAAAGCTGACTTTAACTGAAGCTGGGGAACGTTTTTTCAGAGATTGTTCACCGTTACTACAACGTTTAGCCAGCATGGCGGAAGCGATCACTGATGAATGTCGTGGAGCATCAGGCACAATTCGACTTTCCGCACCAGAAAATTTAACCAAGCGGATGATGATGCCGATGTTTAACGCCTTTATGCATCAGTATCCGGATATTAATCTTGAATTAACGACCAGTAATCATGCCGTTCAACTCGATCCTACCGAATGGGACGTTATTTTCCGAGTCGGGCCACAACGTGATTCCAGTTTGATCGCCAGAAAGATCAGTGAAGTTAAAGACATTTTAGTCGCCAGCCCTCTCTATCTAGCCAAACATCCCACACCCACTCACGCTGAACAACTCAGCCAATATTCCCTATTGAAAGGCGATCCATTACTCAAATGGCAACTGTGTAATGATAAAGGGGAAACGTGCATCAATAACGATGTGGGAAGGTTTCAAGCCAGTACCCTCAACGTGGTGCGCAGCGCTTGTTCGGATGGATTAGGTATTACTTTAATGCCTGATGTGATGTTAAAAGAATTTCTTGCAGATGGTAGTTTGGTGCGCGTCTTACCCGACTGGAGTGCTAACCCGCGAGACATTTATATGCTGTACAATCATAAAGATCATTTACCAGAAAAAGTCCGTCTATTTATTGATTTTGTTATTGCTTATCACATCCACTGATCGATGGTTAGAAATAAAGAGGAGAGTGGCGATTGACCACTCTCCTCTTTTTTCAGTTGTTAATCGAGCATCGCTTATGAGTAGAAAAGCTTCCCTACACTCGCTCGAGTAATTAACGCATCGCACGGTGCGAAATGGTCACCGTATTTTTGAGCGTGTTGCTTCATTTGCTCAATCAGTTTATCCAAACCAATTTGATCCATATAGCGGAAAGGGCCACCAAGGAAAGGAGGGAAACCAATCCCAAAAATCGCCCCGATATCGCCGTCACGTGGCGAGTGGATAATCCCCTTATCCAAACAACGAGCCGCTTCATTGAGCATCGGTAACACACAACGCATGGCAATCTCTTGCTCATCCCACTTTGATTCTGGAGTTAGATTCAACAATTTGTAAACTGACTTATCGACCTCTTTTTTCTTACTGCCTTTTTTGTAACTGTAGAAGCCTTTGCCTGTTTTTCGTCCTTTACGATTATCGTTTAATAAAACCTCAAATACGTCCGGTCCCTTAAAACGCGGCCCAAGCTCATTGACCAAAATAGGCATAATTTTTGAGCCAACATCGATCCCTACTTCATCCAATAACGTAATTGGCCCAACGGGGAAACCAAAGTTCAGTAACGCTTTATCGATTTTTTCTATCGTTTCGCCAGCCATCAGTACATTAGCCGCTTCATTCATATAAGGAGCTAGAATACGGTTAACATAAAAACCAGCGCGATCTTTGACTACGATCGGGGTTTTGCCCTGTTTTTTCGCTAACGCCACCACGGTCGCTATCGTTTCAGGTGACGTCGTGCTATGTGGGATCACTTCGACTAATGGCATCTTTTCAACCGGACTAAAATAATGTAGGCCAACGATATTTTCTGGCCGAGTGGCTTTTTCGGCAATCTGCCCAATCGGTAAAGAAGAAGTATTGGTTGCAAAAATAGTACTAGGCTGAGCGTGTTGCTCGACATCGGCCACCATCTGCTGTTTAAGCGCCAAATCTTCAAAGACCGCTTCGATCACCACGTCCGTTTGCTGAAAACCTCTAAAATCCGTACCACCAGCCAATTGCATCATGCTATTTTGCAGTTGCGCTTTACTGATGATTTTGCGTTTACGCTGCTTCTCAAATAGACCGTAGTTATAGCTCAAAGCATTAAGAATGCCGTCGTTAGAAACATCTTTAATTCTGACCGGCAGTTTTGCTTTAGCCACGCTAACATGGCTGATCCCCGCCCCCATTAAGCCGCCACCTAACACGCTAACGTGTTTGACTGACTTAGGCTCAGCATCACTACCGTGCTCTTTTTTCATTTCCGTGGTAGCAAAAAATATCGAACGTAATGCTTTAGATTCATTGGTCATCACCAACTCACCAAAGCGTTTCGCTTCTTGCTCCAAACCTGCTTTCAACCCTTTATCCAGTCCATGCTCAATGACTTCTAAAATGGCCTTAGCCGCAGGATAATTGCCGCGCGTTTTCTGTTCGGTTTTCTTGCTCGCTTGGTCAAAAATAATTTTGCGGCCAAGGCCCGTATTAGCAAGCAGTTTTTCTTTTAAAGATGGTTTAGCTTGGCGACGTTTCTTACTATTGTCACCGACAAAACGTAACGCCACTCCTAATAAGACACTCTGAGGCACGCAAGCATCAACGACGCCTAGTTTATAAGCCTTTTTAGCGCGCAGTTGTTTACCGGTCAAAATTAAATCTAACGAAGGAAGTAGACCTATTAAACGAGGTAAACGCTGCGTTCCCCCCGATCCGGGCAGTAAACCCAACATCACCTCAGGTAAACCTAAACGTGTTTTATCATCATCCGTACACACACGATAATCACACGCCAGTGCCAGCTCTAATCCTCCGCCTAAGCAAGGGCCATGAATCGCAGCTACAACAGGGAATGGTAAGTCTTCTAGCTGTTGGAACATCTGCTGTCCGCGCGTGGCTAAGGCCTGTGCTTCTTGAGCAGAAGTGCAGGCATCCAGCATTCGAACATCCGCACCGGCAATAAAGTTATCTGGCTTTAACGAATGGATGACTAAGCCTTTAAGCTGTTTTTTCTGTTCATTAAGCTGCTTAAATACCGCCAACATCTCATCGGCAAATGCGGCCTGAAGAGTGTTCATTTTTTCACCGGGAACATCAATCGCGAGCCAAGCAATGTGCTGCTCATCAATCGTTAAGTGAAATGCTTTTGCCTCGCTCATTATTCAACCTCCAAAATCATTGCCGCACCTAAGCCACCAGCGGCACAAGCAGTATTCAATGCTAGCCCACCACCACGACGTTGTAATTCACGCAAGGTTTGCGTGATCATTCGCGCTCCCGTCGCCGCAAAAGGGTGACCATAAGCAATCGAACCACCAAGCACATTGAATTTATCCATATCAATTTCACCAATCGCTTTACTGCGGCCCAAGTATTGCTGAGCAAAACTATCGCTAGCGAACATTTTCACATTGGCTAAGGTCTGCGCCGCAAACGCTTCGTGCATATCGATTAATGTTAAATCTTTCAGTTCGATCCCAGCTCGCTCTAGCGCTAATGGCGTCGCGAAGGAAGGCCCCATCAACATATCTTTTTCAACGCCAATCGCCGAAAATGCATAAGAGCGAATGTAGCCAAGAATATCCAAGCCCAGCTCTTTGGCTCGCCCTTCACGCATTAACAGAATGGCCGCCGCACCATCAGTGAGCGGCGTACTGTTAGCCGCGGTCACACTGCCATATTGGCGATCAAAAGCGGGGCGAAGCTTAGCGTAACCCTCTAAAGTAGAATCAAAACGCACATTATTGTCTTTATCGAGCCACTTCTTATACGGCTCAGGGAAAGCGGTCATCACCTCACCGGCTATCTTGCCTTCATTCCATGCTTGGGCAGCCAAGGTGTGAGAACGATGCGCTAAAGCATCTTGATCCGCGCGTGAGATACCATGCGACTTCGCCATTTGCTCAGCGGTCTGTCCCATCGATAACCCTGTCGAATATTCGGCAACGGCAGGCGGAACTGGCATTAAATCTTTAACTGATAATGACTTTAATACGTTGAATTTTTGACTCAGTGTTTTCGTTTTACTGAGCGCTAATAAGCTCGCTGCCAGTTTTTTAGAAACGCCAATCGGTAAAACGGAAGAGGAATCCGCGCCACCAGCGATGCCAATATCGATAATACCAGCCATGATACTTTCAGCGACGTTAACCGCAGATTGAAAACTGGTTGCACAAGCACGCGTCACACTGTAAGCGTCAGTATGAATATTCATCCCCGTGCCTAGCACAATTTCCCGAGCAATATTGGGTGCTTCTGGCATCTGAACCACTTGGCCAAAAACCAACTGTTCGATGAGTTGTGGATCAATGTCGGTTCGAGTGAGCAGTTCATTAACCACCATCTTGCCTAAATCTATCGCGGGTACTTGCGCAAACTCCGTACTTTGACGTGCAAAAGGGGTACGAATACCTGCAACAATAGCAACACGCTCTCCTGAGCGTGTTCTGACTTCCTGCTTGCCCATTATTTCTCCTTAGAATAAGAGGTCTGACCTGAGAAGCATTGTAATCAAATTGTTACATCAATCAAACAACTGTTTAAATAAACGTGATTGCGGCAGCGAAAGCAAGCAAAAAAAAACCACACAAAGCTGTGTGGTTGGAATGTTATACAAAGCAATTAACCTAAGCCAATTGAAATAATCAGTTTCCTGATTAGGAGAAAGTAAAGTCAGCCTTCAAAAGGAAGTGTCATCTTGCTCAACATGTTAGCTACTAGAGCTAACGAGATGACAAGAGGTAATATAGCGACTTAAACAAAGCGTAGTTTGCATTAGATCAAGTTTATGCTGGTTTAGCCCACCAATACCGGCGAAAAATTGTTCTAGATCAATTTTTTTCGAGTTATCACCTTGTGTAACACAAGGCAGTAACAGCCAAATAAGCGCCATTTTAATAGAGCCAAAACTCTACTTTTAACTTTTTATTTACAATTTAATGCCAAATTGCTAGCAATTTTAAAGATTTAATCGCGCCTTAGACAATGGTCGGATTTCTATCTCCTATACTTGCGACTAGTATCAGCCAGCCACTGAGCTTTTGCTCAACACAACGCCCATTAGAGGCGATATAACAAGGAAAAAGCACCATGAACAAGACGCGTCTGTTTAAAAAGTCACTGCTTGCTGTGACCATCTCTCTCGCTACTCAACAAGCTATGGCCGCCGGCTTTCAGCTTAACGCTCAATCAGCAACAGGCCTTGGCCGTGCGTTTGCCGGTGATGCCGTAATTGCCGATAACGCCGCCGTAATGTCACGTAACCCTGCCGCGATGGCTCTCTTTGACAAAATGGAGCTATCACTCGGTTTTGAAGCCATTATAACTGATATACGTGTTAAAAATGGAACCTATCAATCGCTCCCAGGTACACCATTTGCACAATCCAGAGATGCTAATTACGATGATGCTGGTGGTACTTCCATTGCGCCTAATATTCATTTGATCGTCCCAGTCAACGAGCAATTCGCTTGGGGGGTAAACGCCTATTCTAACTTTGGCACTCGTACCGATTTTGGCTCTAACTACGCTGGTGGTGAGTTCGGAGGGGAAACAGAAATTCTTAGCGTCAACTTTGGCGTTTCCGGCTCCTATCGCATTGACTCACAATGGAGTATTGGCGCAGGGCTTGATCTGATTTACGGTCAAGGAACATTAAAGCGCTCATTTCGTAACGATATCTACACTGGCCCTGTGGTGGATCAAACTACAGGTATGTTAAATGCTCTAAATGGCCGTAGTATCGTTGACATAGATAAAGCAGATGGCTTCGGGGTTGGTTTTAATATCGGTACCGTTTATGAATTGGATGAGAATAACCGCTTTGGTCTTTCTTATCGTTATAGCCCAACCATAACAGCTAAAGATGGCGATAAAGAAATCAAGTTACCGTTACCAGATATGGCCGAGTTTTCTGGTTACCACCGCATAGACAATACCCCCTTTGCTGTCCACTATAGTGTGCAATACATTGGTTGGAGTGCTTTTGATACTTTGGAATTTAAGAACCAAAATATCGATGAAAAAGATTATCAATGGAAAGACGGTTGGCACTACTCTATTGGCGGTACTTACTTCCTAAACCGCGATTGGACACTGCGTGCCGGCTATATGTACGATACCAGCGCGCAAGATAAAATCACCTCAATTTCAGTACCGGATTCCGATCGTCAATGGTTATCAGCGGGCTTCACCTATCAAATTGATGACAAGTCTAATTTTGACTTTGGCTTTACTTACTTAATGGGTAAAGATGTAAAGGTTGATGAAACAATTAACAATCCGACAACGGGCCAAACTATTTCGACAATTTCTGCGACTACCAAAGCAGATGCAATCTTAGTCGGCTTACAATATAGCCGTAGCTTCTAAGTTTGGTTTAATTTAAACACGTATCTTAATGGGCTGAATCATCAGCCCTTTTTTTATTTATTCACCTCACAGGCGCTCTTTTAAGCTTACAGCTGTGCTTAAAAAGGGCAGTTACATCCTACATCTGTTCGCTGAACTTTCACCCCACCAGAACACAAACCAGATTAATAGGCAAGTTAATAATAGAAAGTCGATATAAAACTCTAAATATTGATAATTTATTGTTTTTATTTGTTAAGGCGACTCGCTCTCTTTACACTTTTCGCCACTATTGACTAACCATTTCAGCGAACATAACCATGAACAATAATCAAAAAACGTTATCGATAGCCGTTGCGTTCGGCTTAATGGGACTACCAACCTACGCTCAAGCTGCGGGATTTCAACTAGCAGAATACTCAGCGACGGGCCTTGGTCGAGCGTACGCGGGTGAAGCAGCCATGGCTGACAATGCTGGCTCACAATGGCGTAACCCTGCGATGTTAACCTACCTGCCTGGCACGCAATTTTCTGCTGGTGCGATTTACGTTAACCCCAATATTGATGTTAATGGCACAGTGACTCATACCAATTTGGGCCAAACCAGCGCGACGGCAAAAGATTTCGCCCATGACGCTATCGTCCCAAATGCTTATTTCTCTCATCAATTGAATGACCGGACCTTTTTAGGTTTAGCTATCGGCACCAATTATGGCATGGAAACCGAGCTACCTAACTTTGCTGCTAGCCATTTTGGCGATCAGGCGAAAATCATCACCGCCGAAGCGAACGTTAACCTCGGCTATCAACTGACCGACGCAGTCAGTGTCGGGGCTGGTGTACGCTATGTGATCGGTGAAGGTCATTTTGGGGCCAGTGTGCCGGAAAAAAATATCGTTGGAATGGATGGAACAAACCCAATAAAGGCACCTCAAGGAACTATTTTAAAATATATGGAAGGGGACGATACCAGTTGGGGCTGGCAGGCTGGTACCGCTTGGCAAATCAACCCAAATCATCGAGTGGCTTTTACCTATAAATCACAAGTCGTGATGGACTTTGATGGTCATGCTGAAGGGATCCCATACGGAAAACACAAACCGGGGCAACTCGCTGTGACTTTACCAGCGACGGCAGAGCTAGCTAGCTTTCACCAATTAACCGAACAATGGGCATTGCACAGTAGTATTAATTGGACGGATTGGAGTAGCTTTGATCAATTGGTGGCTAACTTTCATGATGGCACTCCTAATGACTTGATTAAATTAGAAAACTGGAAAGATAACTACCGTTTTGCGTTAGGGACCAGCTACGCTTGGGATCAAGATTTGACCCTACGTGCAGGCATTGCCTATGACTTATCCGCAGTAAGTACAAAATATCGTACAGCGACCATTCCAGAAACCGATCGTACTTGGTTAAGTATTGGTGCGGGCTATCGAGCCACGAAACAACTGACCCTTGATGCTGGCTTTACCTATATTTTTGCTAAAAAAGCTTCGCTGTATGAGCCTCGCGATGGATCCGACGACCAAGCCGCAGCGATTGGCGGCGCGTTTGCTGGAGAAGTGACCGGACACGTATGGTTAGTCGGTGTGCAAGCCAGCTATGCTTTCTAAACTTAAGTAATATTAAACCGTTAGTATAGCGATGCTGTTTAAGCACAAAGAGAAAGACTGAGGCAAAAGCCTCAGTCTTTGATTGGCAAGCAAAGGAGTTCATTGAATCGTTATTGTTGTTACTTTTTTACCATAGTGCTCCTCAGCCCGTTCTGCCACTGATTTTAAAAAATCTTCTTAAACTCTGTAATTCCTCAACTATTTATGAAAACGATGAATTTGTTAATTACAAAAACATCCAACGATTTCAAAATGCTTTGTATTAGCCACTATCACGGTAACGAACAGGATGAATGCTTTCGGTAGAAAGCGATGAAAGACTTACGCTATGATGTGGTTCATTATTTTTCTAAAAAGAGCTCAACATAATGTCTAGTGAAAACATCAAGCAACAGCGTCATCAACAACGCCAACAAAAAGTAAAAGAACAGGTTGATGCTCGGATTGCCAATGCTCAGCAAGAAAAAGGCCTATTGCTGGTGATCACTGGCAATGGTAAAGGCAAAAGTACATCAGGCTTTGGCACCATTGCACGCGCCGTCGGCCACGGTAAACAGTGTGCTGTTGCACAATTTATCAAAGGCACATGGGAAAACGGGGAACGTAATTTACTTGAAAAACTCGGTGTCGAGTTCCAAGTCATGGCGACAGGCTTTACATGGGATACGCAAAATAAACAAACCGATACCGAAGCCGCTCAACAAGTATGGCAAGAGTGTCGACGCATGCTCAGCGATGACTCCTTAGATGTCTTACTATTTGACGAGCTGACTTATATGGTGAGCTATGGCTATCTTGATCTTGATGAAGTGGTTGAAGCGTTACAACAACGTCCCCCGATGCAATCCGTGATCATCACGGGACGTGGCGCTCATCGAACACTGATTGAGATCGCAGATACCGTCTCTGAAGTCAAAAATATCAAGCATGCCTTTGATTCCGGCGTCAAAGCCCTAAAAGGCGTCGATTGGTAGTCGTGGATCACCCAATAAAAAAGCTGGAGTTATCCAGCTTTTTAGACATCGATGAGCCTTTAACTCAAGGTTACCACGCTTAACGTCGCAATAGCCCTCTCAAGGCCTCCACCGCTTGTTTCGCTTCTTCACCTTTCACTTTATCACCGAGCTTCTCAATACCGCGGTCAATCTCCTTTTGCGCTCTTTGCTTCAGCAGATCATCAAACACCAATCGGTATCTTGGTTCAGTCCATTGGCCAGAAATATGAATCGGGATAGTCACGTCTCGCAACTCGTCGATATCTTTACCGCCTTGCCCTTTCAGCGTTCCAACAATCGATGTGCGAACCACAAAATCAACCGTTTCGTTTAAGTAATTGGCTTTACCTTCACCGCGAATTCGTAATAACGGCGATTGCATCGCTAAATTATTGGTCGACACTTCACCCTTATTCAGTTGCAGCGTCGCCGTCAGCGCACTAAAGTCAGTTTGCTTCACTGCCTCAGATTCATCTAACGTTTGCCCTCTCAAGCGAGCATGATTGGTGCGAATTAATTGAGCAACGTTAATGCCATTGACAGCACCATCAGCGAAGTTAATCGTGACCGTTCCCAGCAAGTTTTTCTGAATACCGCTTGGGGTTAAGCTACGACCTTGCACATCTACTGTAATGTTACCCGTTCCCTGTAGTAAGTCATTGTCCGCCACATCAATCAATAATGGCTGAACTTGCACACCAGTGATGGTTTTTTTAACCTGATAGGTTGCGGGTGTTTTTCGTGCATCAACCTTGGCGCTGGCTTGGATCTTACCCTGATAAAGCTCTGCCGTTAGCGTATTAAGATCGATCACACCTCGGTTAACAGCAAAACGAGTATGTACACGCTCAAGCTTGGCATTGCCCGCTTTAAACCGATCAATGGCTATCTCTCCGGCCACATCTAAGTTTTGTAAAGCTGATAAATCTGGTTCAACCTCTACTGGTGGCGAAGTGGGTGCATTCACCGCAGGCTGGGCAGCAGAGTCTGGCGTCGCTTGATCGAGCCCTAAAAATTCATCGAGATCAATCGCAGGGCTATGCAATTGAAAACGGATTTTAGGTATATCCGCCAAATGAATGTTCGCTTTTCCAGATAACGCTATTGCGTTGGCCATTAACCTATCTAACACTACATCCAGCGTACTGTTGGTCACATCAAACACGATGCGAGACGCCATTTCTACCTGCATCGGTGATTGTGGTAAAGCGGCACCTTGTAATGTCGAATTCAGAAGTAACTTATCCAACGAAACAGTACTGATCGCCGCATCAACCTGCAACTGTGCTTGGCCGCTAACGTCAAATGCCATGTCGGCTGCGTTACCTTTCACAGCAAAAGTCAGCGCATTGTCTTGATCAAATTCAAAGGTCGCGAGCTTAAGTTGTAAAGCATCTATCTGTACCGATGGATCTTCAAGCGTACTATTAAGCGTAATATTGCGTAGAGCATACTGTTTAAAGTCTGCAGACAGTTTTATCTCCGCCTTCCCGTGTACACTAAACTGTTGTTGGTTCGTACTTCCTTTGGCCGAAAAATCCACGCTGGTCCAACGATCGGCAGCAAATTCTGACACCGTAAGATCAACGTCATATAAGGTACTGTGTGTGCCCGTTTGCTGATCAAGTATCTCTAATCGTGCCTGACTAACAGTCACGCCAGCGAGGCTCAGAGTCCAAGGTTGATCGGCGGTTGTTTCTGGCTGGCTAGATGGAGACTCAGTCAACGCCTCCTCCACCTGTGCGGATGATTTTTGGTTTTGTGCTTGAGTCAAGCTCTCTAAGTTAGAACGGCCATCCAACAACGTTTCTAGATAAAATTCGGCTCCTTCAAGGCGAACATTACCAATATGCAGTTGATGACGAAAAAGTGGCATGACCGCGATATCAATCCCAACACGATCGACTTTAAATAGGTTATTTTGAGTAAATCCGTCAGGATTTCTTAACTCGGTTTTACCAAGTTCGAAACCAATCGCCGGAAAGAACTGCCAGCTGATATCGCCTTCAATGACTAGCTCAAGGCCCGTTTGTTGTTTGGTTTGTTCAATGATCAGAGGTTTAAATTGATTCGGATTGACGAAAACCACTAACGCGACCACTGCCGCGATAACCATCACCAGCAACGCCGCAATGAATAGGGACAGTTTTTTCATCTGCTTTTTCCTTGCTTGACGAAAATAAAAAAGTGGCCTCTAAGGTGCCACTTTAATCGGAAAAGATAAAGTCAACGATCGGTAAATTTTACGATTTGAGCAATTTTGCGATATGAGCTTTCAAGACATCAATCGCAATGCGGTTTTTACCACCACGTGGAACAATAATATCGGCGTACTGTTTAGAGGGTTCGATAAACTGCATAAACATCGGGCGAACGGTTTTTTGGTACTGTTTTAATACCGATTCCATAGTACGTCCACGCTCTTCGACATCACGCTTGACTCGACGTAACAAACAGATATCGAGCGGTGTGTCCATAAAAATAGTCGCATGCATTAAATCACGCAGACGAGGATCGGTCAGAAGTAAAATCCCCTCCAAAATGATCACTTTTTTCGGTGTCATGGTACTGGTATTAGCGGTGCGCGTATGCTCACTGTAACTGTATTCAGGAACTTCAACCGCTTCGCCGCGAACTAAAGCTTGCAGATGATCGCAGAGTAAATCGTGATCCAGGGCATTAGGATGGTCATAATTGGTTTTGACACGTTCGTCCATGCTCAGGTGGCTTTGGTCTTTGTAATAGCAATCTTCCGTGATCACACCGATTTGATGGTCGCCTACTTTCGCGCGCAGTTCATTATAAATAGTACTGGCAATAAGGCTTTTCCCAGAAGCAGAAGCGCCAGCAATACCGACGATGACGCATTGATTATTATCAGACATGGTTCAGTGTACCCGATACGTGTATGTGAGGAGATAAGATAAACCGCCTGATTATAGGGAGTTCGTCGGTTAGATACCAGTTCACTCAACGGTAAATATCCGTATTTTCTGACAGTGAATAAAATTAACCCAAAGCAAACGATTACTTCTCTGAACAAAAATAAAGGCAGTGACATTGGTTGCTTAACGTGTTGGCCGAACTGGCGACTGAACGCCGAATAAACTCAACGCGGTCAGTCGCTAAACTCCATTTTGCTATTCACTCACGAACGTCAGATCAATGGTCTGCGGTTTCGCTTTGCCTTGCCAATACAAGCTGGCACAAATCCGCTCGGCGAGCGCATAATATTGTTGGCTATGTTCACTGTCAGGACGAGCAATCACTGTCGGTTTGCCAGCGTCAATATCTTCCCTGAGTGTGACATGCAACGGAATTTGCGCCAGCAATGATAAACCATATTCAGTGGCTAACGTTTGCGCACCACCAACACCAAAAATCGCTTCTTTTTCACCACAATGACGGCAAATGTGATAACTCATATTTTCAATTAATCCCACCACGGGCACGTCAACTTTAGCAAACATTGCCGCCCCTTTTCGTGCATCAGCCAAGGCGAGATCTTGTGGTGTGGTGACAATGACGGCGCCTGTCACTGGAATTTGCTGAGATAACGTTAATTGAATATCGCCGGTACCCGGAGGCATATCCACCACTAAATAGTCTAACTCAGGCCATTCAGTTTCATTAACAAGTTGGGCTAATGCTTTTGATGCCATCGGACCACGCCAAATCGCTGCATCCGCTTTATCCACTAAATAACCTATCGAATGGGTATAAATACCGTGCGCTTTCACTGGCTGCATCCATTTATTATCACGCACACTTGGCTTGGCATCTTGAGTGCCAAACATCATCGGCACCGAGGGACCATAAATGTCCGCATCCAATAAACCAACTTTGGCACCACTGCCCGCTATCGCGAGCGCCAAGTTAGCGGCTGTGGTTGATTTACCCACCCCGCCTTTCGCCGACGTGACGGCAATAATATTTTTCACGCCTTTAACACCATGCGGAACTTTGGTGATCAAGGCCTTAGGTGTAACACTGACTGAATAATCAAAAGCGGCGACGGCTTTCGTTTGCTGCTGATTAGTTATCCAAGTTTGCAACTCTTGGCGCAGAGCGTGAGCAGCAAATGGGATATGAATTGCAAATTGCCCAGATGCCGTTACTTGAACCATACCCGGAGAATGCGCCCAATCACTAATTAAATTGGGGTGAGAAAACTGATTAAGCCAAGAACAAAAATCGTGTTTGGACGTAAATGTGAGCATAAGCCCTCCTTTTTTGTTCATGCTACCACTCAATCTGCCCGCACTGAACCCCAAAAAAGTTAAGGCCTTATCACGACTGACGCCTTGGCGTGAGTAGCTTCATCAGGTAGTATTGAAGGCTATTTTCAATACCTATCAAACATAGCGAATAATTAAGTATGGCAACTGAACCAAGAAACGTTTCTCCAAGGAAACTGCTGGTAACTTGTGCCCTTCCGTACGCTAACGGTTCCATCCACTTAGGTCATATGCTTGAGCATATCCAAGCGGATATTTGGGTGCGCTACCAACGCCTACGCGGCAATATTGTAAATTTCATCTGTGCTGACGACGCTCATGGCACACCTATCATGCTTAAAGCGCAGCAGATGGGTATTACGCCTGAAGAAATGATTGCCGCGGTTAGTGAAGAGCATCAGCAAGATTTCGCTGGGTTTGATATTAGTTTTGATAACTATCACAGCACCCACAGCGAAGAAAACCGCGAGTTAGCTTCGCATATTTATCTTGAGCTGAAAAAAAATGGCTTTATTTCTAGTCGGACCATTTCTCAGTTATTCGATCCTGAAAAACAGATGTTCTTACCGGATCGCTTCGTCAAAGGCACCTGCCCAAAATGTAAGTCAGAAGATCAATACGGCGACAACTGCGACGCTTGCGGCGAAACTTACAGCCCGACGGAACTGATCAATCCTAAATCTGCGGTCTCAGGTGCAACCCCTGTGATGAAAGATTCTGAGCACTTCTTTTTTGACTTGCCACAGTTTGAAAGCATGCTCAAAGAGTGGACTCGTTCTGGCTCGCTGCAAACCGAAACCGCCAATAAAATGCAAGAGTGGTTTGAAGGTGGCTTGCAGCAATGGGATATTTCCCGTGATGCCCCTTACTTTGGTTTTGAAATCCCAGGTGAAAGCAATAAATTCTTTTATGTGTGGCTCGATGCGCCCATTGGTTACATGGGCTCTTTTAAAAATATGTGCAGCAAGCGCAATGATTTAGACTTTGATGAATATTGGCGCAAAGACAGCCAAACCGAGCTGTACCACTTTATTGGTAAAGACATTGTTTACTTCCACAGCCTATTTTGGCCAGCAATGCTTGAAGGCAGTGGGTTCCGTAAACCAACCAATGTTTTTGTGCATGGTTATGTTACGGTTAATGGCGCGAAAATGTCGAAGTCAAAAGGGACGTTTGTCAAAGCGAGTACTTACTTAAAACATTTAGATCCTGAGTGCTTACGTTACTACTACGCGGCAAAACTGAATAGTCGAATCGACGATTTAGATTTAAATCTTGACGACTTCACCCAGCGCGTAAACGCTGATGTGGTCAACAAGATTGTTAACCTAGCTTCACGCAATGCTGGCTTTATCAGTAAGCGTTTTGATAATCAGTTATCAGCAACTTTTGCCGAGCCTGAACTGTACGCTGAGTTTGCCGCGGCGGCTGAACGTATTGCTGAACTTTATGAAACTCGTGAATTTAGTCGCGCAATTCGTGAGATCACCGCACTAGCAGATAAAGCCAACCAATATGTGGATGAAAAAGCGCCTTGGGTTGTCGCCAAACAAGAAGGCCAAGAGCAAGCGCTGCAAGATATTTGTACCGTGGGCATTAACCTATTCCGCGTATTGATGACTTACCTCAAGCCTGTAATGCCAGCGTTAGCTAAGCGGACGGAAGCTTTCCTTAATCAAGAACTGACTTGGGATGGTATTCATACACCACTGACTCGTCATGAGTTGACCCCATTTAAAGCACTGTTTAATCGTATTGACCCTCAGCATGTTGAAGCGATGATTGAAACCTCAAAACAAGAAGCAGCACTGGAAAAAGCCGCGATAGAAAATGCTCAGCCTATTCATCAAGAAACTGAGTTAAGCAAAGATCCCATCGCCGCAGAAATCGAATTTGACGATTTTGCTAAAGTTGATTTACGGATTGCCAAAATCCTCTCTTGTGAAGCGGTGCCAAAGGCCGATAAGTTACTAAAATTCCAGTTGGATATTGGTGGAGAGACACGCCAAGTCTTCTCTGGAATAAAAGCCGCTTACTCGCCTGAAGAGCTGGTCGGTAAATACACCGTGATGGTAGCTAACCTTAAACCACGCAAGATGAAATTTGGTATGTCAGAAGGCATGATCCTCGCTGCAGGCCCTGGCGGTGACCAGTTGTGGATTCTTGAGCCTCATGAAGGTGCACAAGCTGGCATGCGCGTCATGTAACCTATCGGCTTGAATCAAGTCACCGATGATTAGCCCTCTCCGATGAGAGGGCTTTTTTTTGCTTTCGTTCACACTTTTAGCGCAAACTGCACCTTTTTAGTGCATAAACCACACCAGAAAAAATTAACCCATTGATTTATAAAGAATAAAAACCTGGCATTAAGCATGCAATATCCAACTTAGGGGAAAACTCAACCTAGGTGACGTCGTGATATCTGCTCATCAATAGTGATGGCCATTCGGTTAACGCGTACAGCAACCTACATTGAGAAAGGAATCTCTGTTCTGAGCAAACCACATACACAAGGAGTGGATTATGTTTGTCTTTATTTCCATGCTTATCTCTATCACGATTCTTGGCGGATTATTTTTCTTTGCTAAACAGAAAGAATCCAACCTACAACGTAAATATCAACTCTTAGTGGATTTACGCGAGTTACTTTATCTTTGTCGTCAACATCGTCAAGCAACCCATCACAAGTTGATGTTTGGCCAAGATCGTCAGCAAGAAATTAATCATCTTCAATCGGCTATCGATCAGACTTTATCTCATTTGATTGCCCATGCTCACTTTGATAACAAACCGCTGTATCGTATTTTCCAAGCTAAGTTAACCGCCATTCGCCATGAATGGCCGGATTATAGCGTAGCAAGGAACCAAGTCGCTCACGGTAAAGCGATTCGTCATTGTCTATTTTTAATTGACGAAATTGTTCTCGCTTGGTTAGCTGAATCACATCGAGACGACCTGAGTGATGAATATCATATGAATTGGCAACAAGTCATCGATAGTATGGATTCACTGACCCAGTTACGTTTATGTATTGAAGAGATGGGTAGTCAAGAGGGGCGGCTTCGTCTCAGTCATTACAGTGAGCTCATGCGACGAAAACTGAGTCAGCTGGCACTAATAAGCCCTTTATCAATTGCCTCACCGACTTGCTCCGCAGCCATGCACCAACTCAGTGAGCTCCATGACAATCCGCATTTAGAGCTCGATGCGAAGCAGTTTTATCAACTGACTTCTGAATTATCGCTAACGATCGCTCAAGTGTATGACCAAATGCTCTCAGAAGTGACTGAAAGCCTATACTTACCGTTACCTCAACTCGCACTGGCTTAAATCACTGCCCGAGTTCTAAAACTCACATAGCAAAAGCGCCACGATTGTGGCGCTTTTTAATACTAACTCAATCCATGATAGCGATTATTTAAGCATCTTACGCGCTGCTTCAACCACCACTTTAATTGAACGAGCTTCGGTCTCTTTTAAGGTGGCGTGATCTGGGATCTCTTTTTGAGTACGGTTAATAATCACACCCGCTACACAGCCTGCTTTTAAACCAGAGCTAGCACACATGGTTAATAGCGTCGCAGATTCCATCTCAAAGTTCAGCACGCCCATCTCTTGCCACTCTTTCATTGAACCTTGGAAACGGCTAACAACACGACCTGTGAATGTGTCATAACGCTCTTGGCCTGGGTAGAACGTATCGCTTGATGCCGTTACCCCCATGTGAACGGTAGCGCCGCTCTCTTCTGCGGCTGCTTTCATCGCGGTTGCTACTGCAAAATCCGGTACCGCAGGGAATTCCATCGGTGCAAAGTGTAAGCTAGCGCCATCAAGACGTACTGAGCCAGTGGTAACAATCATGTCGCCGACGTTGACGTGTGGTTGAATTGCACCAGTGGTACCAACACGTAAGAAAGAGCGCACACCTAATTGAGCGAGCTCTTCTACCGCAATCGACGTTGATGGACCACCAATACCCGTTGAACAAACCACAACAGATTGACCATCTAACTCAGCGCGATAAAGCGTGTACTCACGGTGACTAGCTAGAAAAACCGGGTTTTCCATTAATTCAGCGATTTTTTGCACACGGGCAGGATCACCAGGGATAATCGCCAAGGTGGCACCATTTAAATCGGCTTGGGTCACTCCTAGGTGAAAGACAGCTTGAGACATAAGTTACTCCTTGATTGCGGCTTGTTCAGCTCATCATTAATTTCGGGTACCTAGTGACTCTATCCCAGTCCCCAACAACATTTAGTGACAAGCATCACAACTACGTCAGCAATAAAATACAGCATTTCAAAGAAAAACGGTTTGCATCACAAAAACGAGCAATCCAAATGCAACTCAACACTATTCGCTCGTGATTCAACTCAAATGACTTCCATTGCTACTAACAACGTGAATCCGCGGCTAATGGCTTAAAACGCAGTAAGCGCAAAGCATTTAGAGTGACCAACGCCGTCGCACCACTATCAGCTAATACTGCCATCCATAAGCCTGTGATACCGAGTAAACTGGTCACCAACAAAATGGCCTTTAAACCCAAAGCTAATGTCACATTTTGTCGAATATTATTCAGCGTAGCGCGAGATAATTCGATCATTCCTGCCAATTCAATGAGTCGATTATGGGTTAATGCTGCGTCCGCCGTCTCTAACGCGACATCGGTACCGCTGCCCATCGCAATACCGATACTGGCCTGCTTCATCGCAGGGGCATCATTAATGCCATCACCTACCATTGCAACCGGTTGAATTTGCGATAATTGTTCGACTGCTTGCACTTTATCCTCAGGCAATAAACTGGCTTGAAAATCCATACCGAGCTTATCGGCGATGGCTGCAGCACTGCGTGGGTTATCACCGGTCAACATGATGCTGTTAATGCCGATTTTTTTCAGTTGTGCAATCGCGGCTTGCGCTTCATCACGTAATGTATCTTGCCAAGCGATAATGCCTATCGGTTGCTTATTTTGCAAAGCAACGGCGACCGTTTTCCCTTGAGCTTCGAGTTGCTCAATGGACTCAGTAATGGAGGCATTAACCCTGACATCGAGCTGAGTTGGCGATAACAGTGAATAGCGTTGACCAGCAACTAAACCTGTAATACCGCGGCCCGGTAACGCTTGTTGCTCAGAGGCTTGGGGAATAGCATAACCTTGAGCTTGCACGTTATCCACTAACGAAGTGGCTAAAGGATGACTAGACCCTTGCTCAATGGCAGCCACTGCAGCTAACCATTGAGATGACGGCAGATCCGTTAAGCTTATCATGTCCGTGACCTGTGGCTTTCCTTGCGTTAGCGTTCCGGTTTTATCAAACGCCATCATGGTCACTCGGCCAAGCTGCTCAAGTGCCGCTCCCCCTTTGATTAAAGCACCGCGTCTTGCTGCCGCGGCTAAACCAGAGGTAATCGCCGCTGGGGTTGAAATCACTAACGCGCAAGGACAAGCAATTAATAATAACGCCAGTCCACGATAGGTCCACGTTTCCCATGGCTGAGAAAACACCAATGGCGGGATGATCACAACCAATAAAGCAATCAGCATCATCAGCGGGGTATACCAACGGCTAAATCGGTCCAAGAACCGCTCCAAAGGCGCTTTACGAGATTCAGCTTGCTCAATCAGATGTAAAATACGGTCAATGGCATTTTGTCCCGGTAATGAAGTGATCTGCACTTGGATCAAACGGTCAACCACTACAGAGCCCGCCGCGAGCGTATCTCCGATTTGCTTTTCAACCGGAATCGGTTCTCCGGTTAATGCACTTTCATCAATACTTGCCACAGGGTCTAACAGCTGTCCATCAGCAGGTAAACGTCCGCCAGGAGCAACCTCAACCCGATCACCGGGTTGCAGATCTTGCACATCAACTAACACTCGCTGGCCGTGTTCTATTTTCGTCGCTTGATCAGGCACCAGCGCCATCAGCGCTTGAACGCCAGAACGTGCCCGTGCAGCAGCAATGCCTTCTAAACGCTCGCCAACTAAAAACAGCAATAACACCATCGCTGCTTCAGCCGTTTCACCAAGATATAAAGCGCCTAACGCCGCAACAGTCATTAAGGTTTCAATCGCAAACGGCGTACCTGACTTTGCCAATTGCCAAGCTTTACGCGCAATCGGAACCAAGCCTAACAAACAGGTTAGTGTAAACATCCACTGCGCTAACTCGCTCGACCATTGAGTCATCAGGGCTGCCACTAGCATCGCTGAACTGATCAAAACCAGGCGTCGATTGTCCGCTTGTGTTAACCATGTTCGGGGGGATGAGTGAGAAGATGCAACTTTAGAGGTCGAGTGCTGAATCTGAAAACCAGCACGACTGACGGCTTGTTCAACCGCCGCAACCGTTGCTGGCTGATTAAACTGTACCACCAATTTTTCTGTCGCAAACAGCACCTTGGCGGTGACAATATCTGGAATTTTCTGTAACGCCGTTTCTATTTTCCGCGCGCACGATGGGCAATCCATCCCCACGACTTGCCAACTACGTTGGTACTGAGCGAGCGAGTCACAAGCACTGTCAGCTAAAGTACCCATGTCTTTAGCCGGTTGAGAACAGCAAGCCACCTCGGGTTGCACTTGATGGGGCGTTGACGCCGCTGAACAACAAGACGCCTGATTATGAGTAGCGTGAGAACCGTGAGTGACATCGCACCCTGAATGCTTAACAGACATCAATCCATCTCCTAATTTGATGATGTGTTAAGCTTACACCTTGGAGCTAACTCCAAGGTCAAGCGGTTTGTTACTCATTCATAAACATACATTGCACGACGAAGTGCCTGAATGTTTGTCCTATACCGAAACGATTTGGAGTTGCCGGTAGACGGCAAGTGAGTAGATCTCCGTGAGCATAGACAAACGGTGTGATTGGGGTGAACGAACACCGCCAACACCACTGCTAGCTTCAAGTAGAATGGGGATATATCCATATCCGCACTAGCATTCTATCGTGAGACTGAAAAGTAGCACTCACGCTGATCAAACCGGATGTTTAAAACTATTCGCTAGGTTTTTACCAATCGCTAACAGCACATTGCGGCGGGTAATGATACCCACTAACTTTCCTTGCTCTATCACCGGATAGACTTTCGGCTTACCAACTTTCATCATATCCGCCAGTTCAATGATTGACGTCTCAGGCGAAACTGACAGCACTTCTTGATGCATGCAGTCACTGACGGTATGAGAGTCATGACAGAAATAACTGGCTTTGACTAATTTATCGAGCAAATCTTGTTCAGAAAGAAAACCAATCACTCTCTTTTGATCATCAATCACTGGTCCACCAAGATGTTCAGAACCACTTACGCGTTCTAAAGCTGCACTGAGTGACATTTCAGGGCTAAAGGTCACCGCTTTGACGGTCATGTAATCTCTTACTTTCAGTGAATCCATTGCTATCTCCTTGGCATCATTGACCATACCATGTCATCAATACTTCTCTGCGCTTAGTAATGGTCATCCCACAATCATTGAATGTACAAGTGCCTAATGACAATCCGAGTCAATTAGGGTGTCTAAGATAAGTGTTGACTAATTTCTTGATTTTACTAGATAGGAAAGCGATTTTTTTGTAACAAAGTGGATTATGCCGCTAAAATTCTAAGCCACAAATCGTCAATCGGGATAGGATGCCCCCAAGTCAGCTAAGCACGGCTAACTTGAGGTTCTTACTTTACCAACGTTTAGCCGCCTGGTGATCGGATTCGCGCGATTCTATCCATCGTTCAGCGCCTGTGGTGCGTTCTTTTTTCCAAAACGGGGCTTGAGTTTTTAAGCTATCCATAATGAATTCACAAGCAGCAAAACTCGCGCCTCGGTGAGCACTCGCGACGCCGACAAACACAATTTGCGCACCAACATCCAAATCACCAACACGATGAATGATACGAACGTGTTGTAAGGGCCAGCGTTGTTGGGCTTGATCACACAGATGGCTGAGCGCTTTTTCAGTCATTCCTGGGTAATGTTCAAGATGTAAACCGATCACGTCATCACCAAGGTTGAGATCACGAACTTTACCGACAAATGTGACAACCGCTCCTGCACTACGGTCTTGCGCTAACGCCGCATACTCATCGGCCAATGAAAAATCAGCCGTTTGTACAGAGACTCTGCTATCCATCTGTTTCACCCGCCAGTGACTGGTGGAAAAAAGGCCACTTCATCGCCCGACTGCAAAGGATGAGTCATTGCCACAATGGTGTGATTAACAGCAACCAGTAACTTATCCGCATCTAACGCTAGTGACCACTTATCGCCTTGCAGCACAAGATGCTGTCTAAGAGCTTCAACGGTTGCAAAATTGGCTGGCATCTCAATCCGATCACAGCCCACCAACTCACGAGTCTGTGCAAAAAAAACAACGTTAATCATCGCGTAGCCTTAAAATGACCGGACTTACCTCCGGTTTTTTCTAATAAACGAACCTGTTCAATGACCATGTCTTTTTGTACCGCTTTACACATATCATAAATAGTCAAAGCGGCGACAGAAGCTGCGGTTAGCGCTTCCATCTCAACACCGGTTTTCCCTGCTAGCTTACACACAGATTCAATCCGTACACAGCTTTCTGCTTCGATAGCTTGTAAATGAACTTCAACTTTAGAAAGCAGCAAAGGGTGGCAAAGAGGAATTAAATCCCACGTTTTTTTAGCGGCTTGAATTCCAGCAATCCGTGCGGTAGCAAACACATCACCTTTGTGGTGCTGCCCAGAAATAATTAATTGAAGAGTTTCTGGTGCCATACGAATATAAGCTTCTGCACGCGCTTCACGCACGCTATCGAGTTTGGCCGATACATCGACCATATTCGCTTCACCGTTGGCATTAATATGGCTAAATTCAGTCATGTTTTTCTGTTACCCAGCGAGATGAGGCATAAAGTTACATGGACGATGACTCGCATCTAATTGCTGCTGGATGATTTTCGTCCATCCAGTACGGCAAGCCCCCGTCGAGCCCGGCATAGCAAATATCACCGTGTGATTGGCAAATCCCGCTAAGGCTCGTGACTGAATCGTTGAAGTACCAATCTCTTCATACGACACCATTCTAAACAGCTCACCAAAGCCCTCGACCTCTTTATCAAAAAGCGGCTTCAGCGCTTCAGGAGTACTATCACGAGCGGTAAAGCCAGTACCACCAGTAATCAAGATGGCTTGAATCGCCTCGTCAGCAATCCACTGTGACACGATGGCGCGAATTTTATATTTATCATCGATCACAATTTGCTTATCCGCCAATAGATGCCCCGCGGCTTGCAATTGCTCAGCTAAATAACCACCAGAGGTATCGTTCTCTTGCGTGCGCGTATCAGATACGGTTAATACCGCGATTGTAGCGGGTTGAAATTTACTTTCTGCATGGCCCATGTCATCACCTTATCTTTTTCATTATCTGTCCCCAAAAGTCTAGCCACCAATGGATGCCAAATGGGGAGTTATACCTGTATTACCATCATGTAAAAAATGACTAACAGACTTATGTTGTAACTGGGTTTGAATACGTTCAATTAACGCTGATTGCTGGCTATCTTCTTGTAATAGATCACGCAATGAAAGACCTTGCTCACCAAACAAACAAAGATGTAGCTTACCTAACGCAGAGATGCGTAGTCGATTGCAACTATGACAAAAGTCTTTCTCGTAAGGCATGATCAAGCCTACTTCACCTTGATAATCAGGATGCCAATAAACCTGAGCAGGTCCATCATGATGCGCTCGCGCTTTCAGTAACCAACCATCGGCAATCAGTTGATTACGCAGGGTGACGCCGGAAAGATGATGACGAGCAAATAAATCATCCATCTCCCCTGTCTGCATCAGTTCAATAAAACGCAGTTGGATCGGCCGATGCTGAATCCACGCCAGAAATTGAGGCATGGTGTGCGCATTAAGATCTTTCATCAGCACCACATTGACTTTGACTTGCGTAAAGCCAACCTCAAAAGCCCGTTCGATTCCCTGCATAACTTGATAAAAACGGTTTTCCCCGGTGATCTGCTGAAACATTCTCGGGTCTAAACTATCGACACTCACATTGATATCGGTCAGTCCTGCCTGCTTCCAAGCCATGACTTGATTAGCCATCCGGTAACCATTGGTGGTTGTAGCGACTTTCTCTACCCCATGCTGACCAGCGACCGTCTGAATAATCTCGGTGAAATCTTTACGTAAACTCGGCTCGCCTCCGGTAATCCTCACTTTAGAGGTACCACAATAAGCAAACGCCTTCACTACGCGCTGAATCTCCGGCAAAGTTAAAAAGGCGGAGTTTTTGGTTCCCGAGGGTCGATAACCATCGGGTAAGCAGTAGGTACACTTAAAATTGCAGACATCAGTTACAGACAGACGTAAATAGTAAAATTTACGCTGGAATTTATCTTCGAATGGTTGCGCCACGGAACACCTTTCCAAATACGGGAGGCAAAAAGGTTTCCCACTTTGCCCTTGTGGCTCAATGCCACTGGCTTAAATGACTTATCTTCAAAGATGTCGAACGAAAAAGACTTAGTACACGTAAGCTCGGAGTTATGGCAACGATAAACGACACTCTCGACGCTTATCGGTTGCAGCGAACGGATAAAATACTTAAATATTGTGTGTGTTTCCAGCTTCTACTGAAAAAAAACGGTTTTGATGCATAAATTGCCGCAAAATGAGTACCATCCGCTTGAGCATTGCTCTAAATTGTAGGCCATCAAAGAACAACTCGAATGATAACATGTCCCTCTATGATGATAAAAAAGTGGTTGCGATTGGCGGCGGCCACGGATTAGGCAGAATACTGGCTGCATTAAAAGTCTTTGGTTCCAATGCAACAGGTATTGTCACCACTACAGATAACGGCGGATCGACCGGGCGTATTCGTCACTGCCAAGGAGGTATCGCTTGGGGAGATACACGCAACTGCATTAATCAATTAATCACAGAACCTTCGATAAGCTCGATGATGTTTGAGTACCGTTTCAAAGGCGCTGGTGAACTGAACGGACATAATCTTGGCAATTTAATGTTAACCGCGTTAGACCATCTATCGGTACGCCCGCTAGAAGCGATTAACTTGATCCGCAACATGCTCAAAGTCGACGTCAATATTGTGCCGATGTCAGAACATCCAGCTGACTTAACCGCCCTATCGGTAGAGGGAAAATGGGTCACAGGGGAAACCAGTGTTGATGAAATGGCCCAAGATCTACTGAGGCTGGATCTTGATCCAGAAGTCCCCGCCACTAAGGAAGGCGTCCAGGCTATCTCTCAAGCGGATGCGATCATTCTCGGTCCGGGCAGTTTTCTCACCAGTATCATGCCACCGCTATTATTACCTGAAATCGGCCAAGCGATCGCAGAGAATACCCGCGCCAAATTGATTTTTGTTGAGAACCTTTCCCCAGAATATGGCCCAGCGGGGCGCATGAGTTTGCAGCAGAAATTAGAATGGTGTGAGCGCGCCTGTGCCGCTCGCCATATTGATGTAGTGATTGGCGCCATTGAGCATCCAGAGCTCAATCATCAATGGAATTGTGTCACACGCGATCTCGCTTCTCCCAATCGTGATTGGCGGCATGATCGCGTCAAGTTACGCAACGCAATTGAAGAACAATTGATCGGCTAAAAGCGACAATCCACTTTTTATCAATTTCATCAATCACCAAGGTACGAGAATAAAAAAGGGCTGTCACAAAACAGCCCTTACCGAGGAGACTAACCACTTTGGTCACTCATGGTTAAAATTTGATCCTATCGGCTAAATGGCTGACCGCAACCGCAAAGTAGTGCGAGCGGTTCCATTTCATCAGCACATTATAATTGTTATACACCAAGTAAATCCGCCCACTTTCATCATCTGGCATAATAAGCCAAGCTTTGATGTCTTCTTTCAACTGTGGCAATGGTTGACCATCATAACGAGTGATACCAAGCTCACTCCACTCGCGCAGTAACTTGCCTTTTTCAGCCTGACGGCCTTCCAAAGCTTTATCAAAATTAGCCGGAATTTTTACCTGACGCCCCCAAGTATAACGATCATCCCAACCGGATTTACTTAGATAATTAGCCGTTGACGCGAAAACATCCGCCTTGGTGCCCCAAATATCTTTTTTACCGTCACCATCACCGTCTGCGGCAAACGCTAAAAAGGAGCTCGGCATAAACTGACATTGTCCCATCGCCCCAGCCCATGAGCCTTTCATTTCATCAACCGTAATATGCCCCTGTTGCAAAATTTGTAAGGCAGCCATGGTTTCCTTACGGAAAAACTCTTCGCGTCGACCATCATAAGCCATCGTTGATAAAGCATCGATAACTGGGAAATTGCCAGTAAAGCTACCGAAGTTACTTTCGACACCCCAAAGCGCAACGATAAAACGCGGCTGAACACCATACTGCTTACCAATACGCTGTAACTCATCATAGTGTTTTTCATACAATGCTTGAGCTTGTTTGACTTTCCAGTCCGGTACCGCACGAGGGATGTATTCATCTAAAGTTAAACGTCTTTCCGGTTGATTACGATCTGCGGTGACCGCTCGAGGACGATACTCCACATTAGCAAACGCTTCTGCCAATATTTGCTCAGAAATGCCTTCTTGACGCGCCTGTTGCTTTAACCCTTCAAGATATTGCTCAAAACTCACCGTATTGGCCAGCAAAGGAGCCGATAGCGTTAACCCTAAAATAACTGACAGTAATTTTCTCAAGATGCCCTCCTCAAGCGATCCTAATCAGCAGTGGCTTGTCTACTTTGTGCTTTCTGCTGTTTATGTATATCCAATAAATTTTCTGTTGGCGGGGGAAGCTGTAAAAAGAATCCCGTTACTTGCAACGCTGTTTTTACCTTATCCACATCCACTCGAGCTAGTTGACGATTGGTCAAGTTGACTAACATGACAAAGATAGGTTTACCAAAGGTCTCGAGCAAAGTGTCAGGAACTTGTGAAAAGTCATCTCTTTTCGGAAGATACAGATAAGTTCCTTCTTTTTTCGAACTTTTATAAATAGAACAAAGCATGCCAACCCTTTTGTATTGTGTTATCTGCGTTATGTGCAGCCAGAGAGAGTATACACCCAAATGACTTGGATATATTTTGAATAACCACAGTGAAAATTGCGAGTAAATCACGCATTTGACCGCAAGATAACTTGCTGTCACTGAGCGCTGAATATAACATGACAGCCATCGTCTTCGACAACGCTAATTATTCTATACCCAAGTAACCTCAAAATAAGTATGCTGCTCTTTTTCGAGTGTTGTGAGCTGATTTGGGTATATAACCAGCGTTACCAACGTTTATTGAGGTCAACGTTATCATGTCTCATACACCTGACCTAAAAGGCAGCAGCTTCACTTTGTCTGTATTGCACCTTGCAGATCATCATGTTGCCAATGCGATCGATTTTCTCAAACAAAAAGCCGATCAAGCCCCCGCTTTTTTTGCTAATGCACCAATTGTACTTAATATTAATAAAGTCGGTGGTGAACTGGATTTTCATGCTCTGAAACAGGGCATTCGTGAAGCGGGTTTTGTCCCGGTTGGCATTACTGGCTGTAAAGATAAACGTTGTCAACGTCAAGCATTCGAAGCTGGCTTTGCCGTCATGACAGCCAGCAATACGCCGGCGAACGCTCCGGCAGCGATGGCCCCGACAAAAGTGATTCATACGCCAGTCCGCTCTGGCCAGCAAGTTTATGCCAAAGATGGCGACTTAGTGATTCTTAGTCATGTAAGCCCAGGCGCAGAAGTCATCGCCGATGGTTCAATCCATATTCATGGTACATTACGTGGGCGAGCCATTGCTGGGGCGAGTGGTCAAAGAGAAGCAAAAATAATTTGTAATGATTTACAAGCCGAGCTGGTGTCTATTGCAGGAAATTACTGGCTAAGCGATCAAATTGACAGTCAGTTTTGGCAAAATAAAGTGATGCTAAGCTTAAACGATGAATCACTGCATTTTGAAAAATTGACAATTTAGATTCGAAAGGAAATTAATTAAATGGCACGCATTATTGTTGTAACGTCAGGAAAAGGCGGAGTGGGTAAAACCACCTCCAGCGCAGCCATTGCCTCAGGGCTGGCGTTGAAAGGTAAAAAAACCGCGGTGATTGATTTTGACATCGGGTTACGTAATCTCGACTTAATTATGGGTTGTGAACGACGGGTAGTGTATGACTTTGTCAACGTCCTCAATGGGGAAGCGACACTGAATCAAGCGCTAATCAAAGATAAACGCAATGAAAACTTATTTATTTTACCGGCTTCACAAACGCGAGATAAAGATGCCCTGACCAAAGAAGGGGTACAGCGTATTCTCAATGAACTAAATGAGATGGAGTTTGAATTTATTATTTGTGACTCTCCAGCAGGCATTGAGCAAGGGGCGCTAATGGCGCTCTATTATGCGGATGAAGCGATTGTCACCACCAACCCTGAAGTCTCTTCTGTGCGTGACTCAGACCGTATCCTCGGTATTTTAGATTCAAAATCACTGCGCGCCGAACAAGGCCTTCCGCCAGTTAAACAGCATTTACTGTTAACTCGTTATAATCCAACACGGGTTAACCAAGGCGAGATGCTCAGTGTTGAAGACGTTGAAGAAATTTTGCATATTCCACTGCTAGGAGTTATCCCTGAGAGTCAAGCCGTATTGAACGCCTCAAACAAAGGCGTACCAGTGATTTTTGATGAACAATCAGATGCCGGCCAAGCCTACGATGATACCGTTGAAAGACTGCTTGGCCAGCAAGTAGAGTTTCGTTTTCTTACTGAGCCGAAAAAAGGCATCTTTAAACGACTTTTTGGAGGCTAAATTAGTATGTCTTTACTTGAGTTTTTCCGCCCACAGAAAAAAAACTCGGCCAGTTTGGCTAAAGAGCGCTTACAAATTATTGTTGCCGAGCGCCGTAGCCAAAGCGATCCTGCGCCAACCTATTTACCACAATTGAAAGAAGACATTCTGAAAGTGATTGCTAAATACGTTGCGATTGATCCATCGATGGTTGAGCTTTCTTTTGAACATAAAGATGACGACATTTCTGTCTTGGAGTTAAACGTAAAACTCCCTGATGAAGAGAAGTAAGCCAGCGCATCAATACTGACACCGCTTTATAGATAGGCCATCCCAACAGAGCAAAGGTTGGGATGACTACTGTCGACTGCCACTTAGTGGCTGATAAACGTTATCCGATCAACTTATTGAGTCGCTCACCGAGTAAAGGTAAACGCCAATTTTGCATTAAGTCTGGCAGGTGATCCGGTTCACGCTGCTGGTTCCAAACCCAGCTCACTAACTGATTTAACTGCTTTTTTGATGCCAAAAACTCACTGGCTAAACCCGAAGTTTGCGATACCACTTTGACTTCATCTTTGAGTTTTTTGAATAGCTGCTTATAGCCAGGGTAATCCATTAACGGCACGATCGCCGCAGGGTAATTCTCTACAGGCGTCTGTTTCGCTTGTTTAACGATCGTTGCTATCGCATCACTGTGACGACGAATCACATGCGGGTCAATCCCCTCTTCTTCCATTCGCTTTGGCGAACTCAGCGCTAAACGGGCAATAGTTAGTAAATCATGTTCACGGATCACAAAGTTCAAAGCTAAATCACGTTTAACCGCCTGTTGATAACGCCAAGTGGCAAGCGGTTTTAAAATGGCTAACTCTTTAGGCTTTAATTGCCAAGCACCTTTGATCTCAAGGTAAGCGAATTGTGCATCAAACACTCGAGTCCGTTTTTCAACTTGCAGTTGTGACTCTTGTAAAACAGCATCCCACCAGCCAGCTTGCGTGACTTTATCGAGTAGCTGTTCATACATCGGCAGTAAATAAAAAACATCCGCGGCGGCATACTCTAGTTGTTTCTCAGACAAAGGCCGCGCAAGCCAATCGGTACGAGACTCGCTTTTATCTAGCTCAACATTGAGTAAATCATTCGCCAAAGCAGCAAAGCCAGTTGATAAGCCATAACCAATAAAGGCCGCCATCAATTGAGTATCCACCATCGGAAATGGTACACAACCCAAGCTGTTGTGGAACACTTCCAGATCTTCTCCGCAGGCATGCAAGACTTTTAAAACGGAAACATCTTGCAGCAGCTCAATAAATGGCGTCATATCCTCCATTGCCAACGGGTCGATCAGCGACAGCGTCTCCCCATCAAATAATTGGATCAAGCCTAATTGCGGAAAGAAAGTCCGAGTACGAACGAATTCAGTGTCGAGCATGACAACGTCTGCTTGACGGGCAAGTGCGCACACTCGCTGTAATTCATGCTGTTGATTAATGATTGTATAATTCACAAATGGCTCACTCTGCCTGTGTTGATTTGGGGGCGCTAAGATAAAAAAATGCCGACGAGAATGGTCGGCATTGTAACATTAAAACGCTATTGCGCACTTAAGCACATTTCGACTTTTCTGCCAATTGCGCATCGTTTTCTTCGCGTAGTACGCGACGTAAAATCTTACCGACGTTAGTCTTAGGCAGCTCTTCTCTGAACTCAATCAGTTTAGGAATTTTATAACCCGTCAAATGCTTACGACAGTGAGTAATAATTTCTTCTTTCGTTAAACTTGGGTCGCGTTTAACCACATAAATTTTAACGACTTCACCAGAGACTTCATGCGCTTGACCAATCGCCGCCACCTCTAGCACTTTACCATGTAGTGCAACAACATCTTCTATTTCATTCGGGTAGACGTTAAATCCAGACACAAGAATCATGTCTTTTTTACGGTCAACGATGTAGATCATACCCTCTTCATCAAAGCGCACAATATCCCCTGTCGACAACCAGCCATCTTCATTAATCACTTCTTTGGTGGCTTCAGGTCGCTGCCAATAGCCATGCATCACCTGTGGGCCACGCACTTGAAGTTCGCCGGTTTGATCATTGGCAACGACGTTCCCTTCATCATCAACCATACGAACTTCAGTCGAAGGCACGGGTAAACCAATCGCGCCAGAGTAATCAGACAAGTCATAAGGGTTACCAGTGACCAAAGGTGAACATTCCGTTAAACCATAACCTTCGAGTAAATGGATACCGGTGATCTTTTTCCATTTTTCAGCCACTGCGCGTTGTACGGCCATACCACCGCCAACCGATAATTGGAGATGACTAAAATCCAGTTCATGAAAATCTTCATTATTGACCAACGCATTAAACAGCGTGTTGACACCAGTGATCGCCGTGAATGGGTATTTTTGTAGCTCTTTGATAAAGCCGGGGATATCACGTGGGTTGGTGATCAGTAGATTACGCCCTCCCATTTCGATAAACAGTAGACAGTTTACCGTGAGTGCAAACACGTGATAAAGCGGCAATGCCGTTACCACTAACTCACGTCCTTCACGTAAAACCGGACCATATGCGCCCTTGGCTTGCAATACGTTAGCGACCATGTTGCGATGAGTCAAAATCGCGCCTTTCGCTACCCCCGTTGTCCCACCGGTATACTGTAGAAACGCAATGTCTTCACCGGACATAAAAGGCTTAACGTATTGTAAACGACGGCCCTTATGCAGTGCTTTACGCATTGATATGGCTCCCGGTAAATCATATTTAGGAACCATACCTTTGACATACTTGACCACAAAATCAACCAAGGTCCCTTTGGCGCGAGGTAACATTTGCCCAAGACTGGTCAAGATGACATGCTTAACTTGAGTGTTCGCGACTATTTGCTCTAGCGTATTCGCAAAATTGGAGACAATAACGATCGCACGAGCATCGGCATCATTTAATTGATGCTCTAATTCACGCGGGGTATATAACGGGTTGACATTAACCGCGATCATCCCCGCTCGTAATACCCCAAATAAAGCCACGGGATATTGCAATA
This sequence comes from Vibrio sp. 2017_1457_13, assembly GCF_030851525.1. NCBI lineage: Bacteria > Pseudomonadati > Pseudomonadota > Gammaproteobacteria > Vibrionales > Vibrionaceae > Vibrio > Vibrio sp. 2017_1457_13. Next base: position 281,140 of record NZ_VHTA01000006.1, on the reverse strand, counting down.
GATTTGGCATCATCAGCGCTACTCTATCGCCCTTTTTAAGCTTTAGCTCATTTTGTAAATAAGCGGCAAATGCTCGACTGCGCTCTTCCAACTTACGAAAAGTCATTACCGACCCCATATTCATGAATGCGGGTTGGTCAGCGTATTTATGGACAGATTGTTCGAACATTTCGACCAATGATAAATATTGATCGGGATTAATCGTTTCTGGTACGTCAGTGGGATAACGTGAGAGCCAAGGTTTATCCACAGTAATACTCCTCGTAATTGGCTGGCATAATCAAGATTATCTTTGTTATAAAAATGATCACTATTACAGCACAGCCGGAGCGCTTGAGCACGAAAGACCCAAACACTTGTTTAAATTTTGTTAACTAAGCCAAGAATTAGTTCCGCGACCAATAAAGGTTGTTGAAGATGGCAATGATGCCCACCGGCGACGATCGATGATTGACTAGGCTGTCCTATATAATCAGTCAGATCCGTTTGCAATGAAGCAAACCCTTGATCTCCTAAAATAACATGATGTGGACAGACAATATTGTTCATCACCGCTTGAGCGTGTTGCGGAGTTTGCCGATACAATGAATCGCACAATAACTTATTATCATGACGCCACTGCCACTGAGTGCCCACGTGATGAAGACCTCGTCTCACCACCGGTTCAATCAATTCAGCAGGCAGTTGATTCACCCGAGCACGATGCTCAATCGCTTCCTCGACGCTATAGTAATAGCGGGTGGGCTTGCGCCTCACTCGTTGCCGACTCAACACCCCTTGACGTAATCGTTGGACACTATCCACCGGATCTTCCGCTAAGGGTAAAAAACCTTCAATTTGCACTAATCCTGCGACTTGTTCAGGAAAGGCGGCACTATAACAACTTGCGATTAAAGCACCAAGCGAATGCCCTACTAGCACCAGTCTGTTTGGCGAAAGATTGTGCAACACTTGATAAACATCATCGATATAATCATGAAAGGAGTAATAATTCGCCGCAGGTTTATGGCTTGATAAACCATGCCCAGGCAAATCAATGGCACAAAAATGCCCTTCAGGAGCAAGCTGCTGGAGAAATGAAATAACACGAATAAAGCTGGCGGCATTGTCTAACCAGCCATGTAAAAAAAGGACACTGTAGTCAGATTGCCGTACGTCACCTACCGTTAACCCAGCAATTTCACCATGAGCAATAGTAAAAGTTTCGCTGCGGAGCATCACTTCACTTCTTGGATCACTCGGCCACTACGTGGAAAGTCCTCAACGTGACGGCAATAGAAACTCCGACATGGGAAGACATAAGGCGTAATGTCATCAATAACGACGCGCTCTTCCACTCGCCATAAATGAGAGCCTCGTACCTTCATCACTGGAAACGTATACTCAAACTCACCTACGGTGCCCGTTTCTGGTTGAGCTGTGGTGCCAATAAAAGTCACTAGTCGACCTTGACCATAAGCAATCGGGTCGACAAAACCATCAATATAGCCAATAAAACGACCTTGGGGCTCATCCGTTAATAGCGGCTTACCGGCCTTATCTATCGGTAAATTGACCACTTCAATACGAGTTCTATCGACCAAATTTGTTACCTGAGCGATAACACCGCCTAAACGTACCTCATTAACGGTATCGCTGGGTTGAGTCAGCCACTGATGATAATCGGTGATCAGCGCATCGTTATCAGTCGCTAGCGTAGGGGGGAGTGACGAACACGCCGTCAATAAGCTAAGTAAAGTACAAGCAGGTAAGAATAACCAACGGTTGGATAACATAGAAAGCCCCCTTAATTAGATATACAGATCGACACCGAGCATTTGTGTAAGTTCCTCTTTCTTAGCATGATTCATAATATCTAAATATTCTTCCATTGCCTTACGCGCTCGTCCTTCGGGTAAATCATAGTGCAGTTGCGCGCGGTGAATATCTGCCGAATCCATTTGGCGTATTGAATGAGCAACCGCCTCGGCGACTTTGCTGGTTGAAGCCGCCGAAGATGAAGACTGAGAGACTTGATTTTTCTTCGCTTTTGACGCCCGTTGAGTATTGGTAATGCGTCCTGGCGGCAAACCATTGAGTGAACCATTAATTGCGACCATAATGCTCCTTATCTACCTTCACGGGCAGGAGAAGCAACGCGTCTTCTCCTTGAGTCATCGAATTGACGTTATTCTAATAAAGAATAGTGTTTATTCTCTTCCTGGTAGCTTTTTCCATGCCACCGTATCCCTTAAATAACACGGTGTGGCTTGCTCTACAGGCACATGCTGACCTTTTTTCCATGCCTGTTGTGCCAATACCACCATATCTTGCGCTTGAGGATACAACACCGCACTTTGTTCCGTACGCAGCGGCAAAGCAGTGAGTGTCTCTGTATAGGCTTGCCAACCGGTTCCTGCCATCGTCCAGCAATGTTCATCCTCAGATCGAGCAGCCATGTGTTCTAATAATAGGGACGGAGCAATGACACACTCAGCGTCAAGCTCAGACCAACTGCCGTCAGCTTGGCGGACAAAGCGCCCCCAATAGACCTCACTCATTCGCGCATCAATCGCACAAGCAACGTGAGTGGCTCCCTGCTCTCGATACGCAGCCTGAGCCATCGCAGCTAAGGTCGAAATACCAATCATCGGCAAATCAGCACCAAAAGCTAAGCCTTGTGCAATTCCGATGCCAATCCGCACTCCGGTGAAACTCCCTGGGCCACGACCAAACGCCAGTGCATCTAACTCGTGCAATGTGATGCCCGCTTCTTTAAGTACTTCATCGACCATCGGCAGAATTTTTTTGGTGTGATCTCGAGGTGCCACTTCACTGCGTGAGTAAAGTTTATCTCCGACCATCAAAGCAACCGAGCACGCCTCGGTTGCGGTATCTAAAGCAAGAATGGTTGCACTCATGAATGTCTCTAATTAGTGTCTGTTACAGAAAGAGATAGCAGAAAGTCTTTTACCACCGCCAAATCACGTGTTCGTGGTATCGGAGGCAAACTGGCTAAAAATACGCCGCCATAATCACGGGTAACTAAACGATTATCACAGATAATCAATACGCCTTTGTCTTTCTGATCTCGAATGAGTCGTCCTACTCCTTGTTTAAGAGTAATGACAGCGTCAGGTAATTGGACCTGAGCAAAAGGATCGCCACCGCGCAAACGACAATCCTCGATACGCGCTTTTAACAGCGGGTCATCCGGGGAAGTAAACGGTAGTTTATCAATAATAACACAGCTTAGGGTATCGCCTCTAACATCAATCCCCTCCCAAAAAGCTCCTGTGGCAACTAAAAGCGCATTACCAAGCTCCATAAATTGTGCGAGGGTTTTCTGTTTACTGGTTTCCCCTTGTAACAGTACCGGAAGGCTCAAATGCTCACGAAATCGCTCACCCAACTCGCGCATCATAGTATGGGAGGTACACAAAAAAAAGCAGCGTCCTTGGTTTTGTTCAATCACCGGGGCAAGCATTTCAACCAACTTATCCGCTAACCCTGCGCTATTGGGTTCTGGCAAGTAACGGGGGACGCACAGTTTCGCTTGCTGCTGATAATCAAAAGGACTGGGTAAGGAAAATTGCTCACTGGGTTTTAGCCCTAAACGATGGGTGAAGTGTGCAAAATCTTCATTCACGGCTAACGTTGCCGAAGTAAAAATCCACGCACCGGATTTAAGATTAATTTGCTCTTGAAACTTATCAGCGATCGATAATGGCGTAATGTGTAAACTAAAATGCCGCGGCGTGGTATCAAACCAATAGGAGTATCCAGTAATAGAAACATCACAGACCCGAACAATACGTGCTTTTAAGGTATTCGCGCGCTCAAAAGCGGTATCAAGCAACTGACTTCGACCAAGGGCAAGCTTTAACACGTCGATAGCAAAAGTTAAACTCTCTTGCAATCGCTCCACTTGCTGAGCAATGCTAGCCACCGACAGCGCCTCTCGCCAGTTGCCGCGAAAACCAGAATCCCCTAATAATACGCGCAAATCCATCGCCGTTTGCTGGAGTTTATCGCCAACTTTTTGCAATTGGCGCATATCCTTCGCTTCGGTGCGATAACCAATTTCAATATCTTTGGCTAAATCTTGAATCTGTCGGCTTGAAACCGATTGACCAAAATATTGGCTTGCAATATCAGGTAACTGGTGCGCCTCGTCAAAAATAAACACCTCGGCGTCAGGGATAAGCTCACCAAATCCGGTCTCTTTGATGGCAAGATCCGCTAAGAAAAGATGGTGGTTAACGACCACGATATCCGCTTCCATTGCTTTACGCCGCGCTTTTGAGACAAAGCAATCTTGATAACTTAAACACTCTTTGCCTAAGCAGTTATCGTTGGTCGAAGTAATGGTCGGGATGATCATGCTATCTTCCGCCAACTCATCACATTCACCGAGATCGCCGCTTTTGGTCGATGATGACCAACTGCGTACTTTAACTAATTGGGTTAATAACGTTGGATCGCTTTGCGCGTGATGGCTTTCAACCATTTGTCGGCTCAACCTATCCAAGCAAAGGTAGTTAGCGCGCCCTTTCAGAAGCGCCACTTGGCCAAAAAAGCCCAAAGCCTCGACCATTAAAGGTAAATCTCGATGAAATAGTTGCTCTTGTAAGTTTTTCGAGCCCGTACTGATGATGACCTTTTTGCCACTCAATAACGCAGGAACTAAATACGCAAAGGTTTTACCGGTTCCCGTGCCCGCTTCAACTACTAATTGTGATTGATTCTCGATCGCTTTAGCAACAGCTAACGCCATATCAACTTGAGCTTGACGCCCTTGAAAACCAGGAATGGCTTTGCCCAAAGCCCCATGTTGAGAAAAGGTTTTAGCGATCATGACAGCAATAATGACGATGAGGAATGCAGCGATTATGGCAGGTTTGTTGCGACAGCGCGAATCGAAATCCGCTTCGCGCTGATCGTGTCACTAGAAAAACGTTTTATTTGCGATTGAGATAACGGGCTAACCAAGGGGGTGCGTCGTAACCATTACTGGCTGTCGGCATCATGGCTTTTGCGGCATCCACAGGGGAAGCTTTACTTTCCCACATCGCGTCCAATAACGCTTCATCAACTGGATTGTCTCCCATCAGAGCATGCACACGCTCTACGTATAATTTACGTGCAAGTAGTTCTTTGTCCATACACACCACCTTAAATGGTACTCAGCAAAAGACTGAAAGAGGAAGCCGTTAGTGTCTAGCCGTGATAGTTGTTGAATCCTTATTGATAATAGATTAATTATAGTCGCTACAGTGTGGTCTGCATCACCGTTCTTGCAGCCTTGATTTATTTTACAGACCGAGAAAAATACTCACGGAAGTTATCAATGGAAAAAAAAACCCTCCTGACGCATTGCAGTGATGCCCCAGGATTGATCTCAAAAATCACTAATATTTGTTATAAACATCAACTTAACATCATTCATAACAATGAATTTGTCGATAATACCAGCGGTCATTTTTTTATGCGTACCGAGTTAGAAGGGTATTTTAATGACACCACATTTCTCGCTGATCTTGATCAAGCTCTACCGTCTGGTACCAAACGTAAACTGATGGGTTCTGCTCGTAAACGAATCATTATTATGGTGACCAAAGAGGCACATTGCCTTGGCGATATTTTAATGAAGACTTACGATGGTAGCTTAGAAGTAGACATCGCTGCCGTGGTCGGCAATTACGATACTCTACAAGGCCTAACTGAAAAATTTGATATTCCTTATCATTATGTCTCTCATGAAGGACTTAATCGTCAAGAGCATGAACAGAAAATTCTCGAAGTGATTGAACCTTATCACGTCGATTTTGTTGTGTTAGCTAAATATATGCGGGTACTCACGCCCGGTTTTGTCGAAAAATTTCATCATAAAATCATCAATATCCACCATAGTTTTTTACCGGCTTTCATCGGCGCAAAACCTTATCAACAAGCTTACGAGCGTGGGGTTAAAATCATTGGTGCAACCGCGCACTTTGTCACCAACGATCTTGATGAAGGGCCCATCATTAAACAAGATGTGATTCCGGTTGATCATACCTTCAGTGCGCAAGACATGGCCCAAGCGGGACGTGATGTGGAGAAAAATGTGCTCAGCAAAGCCATCAACAAAGTGATTAATGATCACGTGTTTGTTTATGGCAATAAAACCGTCATTTTATAATCCGCCAGCCTAAGTCACTGCTGGATTTCAATCGATACAGTAAGGGGCCTTATCAGCCCCTTATGTTTTCATATTTAAGTCATTGACAGTTCGCTTACAATTTCACTGCCAATTCAACGCCTTGGCGAATCGCACGTACCGCGTCAAGCTCTCCAGCGACATCGGCTCCGCCAATCACATGCAGTTTCTCACCCAAGCTTGCCCACTGTTCGGCAAAAGGCCGAACCGACTCTTGCCCAGCGCACACAATAACGGTGTCCGCGTCTAACAGTTTTTGTTGCCCATCCAGCGTGATATGTAGCCCCTGTGCGTCTATTTTCTCGTAGCCAATACCACCTAACATATTGACACCACGTTTCTCTAGTGTACGTTTGTGAATCCAACCTGTCGTTTTACCAGGGCCTTTACCCACGCGTCCTTTACGGCGCTGCAACAGCCAAACTTGCTTATCACTAACCGCATCCGGGTATGGGTATAACCCGCCAGGGTGGGCAATCTCTTTATCAATTCCCCACTCATGTAACCAGTCATCTAAATCGTGATCCGTAGGCTCGGTTATCATTGTCGCTACATCAATACCAATACCACCAGCACCAATAATCGCCACTTTTTCACCTACAGGTGTCTTTTCGCGAATCAAGGTTTGGTAATCAATGACTTTTTCAGGATGATCAATGCCCTCTAATTGAATGCTTCTAGGCTCAACGCCCGAAGCCATCACGATATCATCGTAATCAGCGAGCATATCAAAGGTTACATTGCGATCTAAATGCAATTTCACCCCTGTTTCATCAATGCGATTGGCAAAATAACGAATCGTCTCGCGAAACTCCTCTTTGCCTGGAATTTGCATCGCGAGCCTAAATTGCCCACCAATCCTATCGTTACGCTCAAAGAGATCGACCTCATGTCCCCGCTCGGCCAATGTCGTTGCACAAGCAAGGCCCGCGGGGCCTGCACCAACTACTGCGACTTTTTTCTTATGAGTTGCCGGTTGGATACGAATTTCGGTTTCATAACAAGCGCGAGGGTTTACCATACAAGTGGCTCGCTTGGCCTGAAAAATATTATCTAAACAGGCTTGGTTACAACCAATACAGGTATTGATCAGTGCCGCTTTATTTTGCTCAGCTTTACGCACAAAATCAGGGTCAGCCAAGAAAGGACGCGCCATTGACACCATATCGGCTTGGCCACTAGCCAGAATTTTTTCGGCTTGTTCGGGCGTATTGATCCGGTTACATGTCACCACAGGCACCGTAAGATGCGATTTGATTTTTTCCGTCACCCAACTGAACGCCGCACGGGGTACTTGCGTAGCAATAGTCGGGATCCGCGCTTCATGCCAACCAATTCCGGTATTAATGATGGTCACTCCCGCTTTTTCTAATCCCTTAGCGAGCTGTAAGACCTCTTCAAAGGTACTGCCTTCTTCAACCAAATCGAGCATCGATAGACGGAAAATAATGATGAATTCTTTACCGACCGCTTCGCGTATCGCACGTACGACTTCAAGAGGAAAACGCATGCGATTTTCATAGCTACCGCCCCAATCATCGTAACGAACGTTCGTTCGTTTACAAATAAACTGGTTAATGAGGTAGCCTTCAGATCCCATGATTTCAACCCCATCGTAACCCGCTAACTGAGCTAACTCAGCACTATGAGCAAAGGCTTGAATAGTATTACGTATCTGTCTAACCCTCATTTCACTTGGGGTAAATTTCGCAATCGGCGCTTTAATCGCCGAGGCACTCTGTGCGAACGGATGCATCGCATACCGTCCAGCATGCAGTAGCTGCAGCGCAATCTTGCCACCATGGCGATGCACCGCTTCAGTCACCACTTGGTGCGCTTTGGCATGCTTAGTCTTGCTAAACTCAGCACTAAATGGATGCAGTCGACCACGTAAGTTTGGCGAAAAACCGCCGGTGACGATTAAGCCAACGCCACCTTTCGCTCGCTCTTCATAAAAAGCAGCCAACTTACTTAGCCCTTCTTTATGTTCTTCAAGTCCAGTATGCATTGATCCCATTAATACGCGATTACGCAGTTGAGTAAATCCTAAATCTAAAGGCTGTAATAGGTGTGGGTACATGGTGACATCACTTTTTGTTATCTTTATGGTCCGACCAGAATAATCCTGCCAATAATAAAAATCAAACAAGTGTTTACAATTTTGTAACACCGATCAATCTTGCAGTTGTTTGCCTTTCTGAGATCACGTAGGATGATAGGAATAATTATCGACACGCCGTCCTGCGTTGCATCGGAGATACAATGAAACCACTATTTCGACTTATTGGGCTGATTTTTAAAGGGATTTGGAAAGTTATTACGTTTATTCGTCTCGCCATAACCAACCTTTTCTTTCTACTCAGTATTGCCGTTATCTACTTTCTATACCTAAGTGCCGACTCATCCGCTCCAGTAGTCAAAAAACCGTCTGCCTTAGTCGTCAATTTTTCAGGCCCGATTGTCGAGCAAAGTACCTCCCTGAATCCAATGGACTCTTTAACAGACTCGCTTTTGGGACGAGAAATACCTCGAGAAAATGTCCTATTTGAGATTGTTGAAACACTGCGTCATGCTAAAAACGACGACAACATCACTGGCTTAGTCTTAGCGTTGCGTGACATGCCAGAGACCAATCTCACTAAGCTGCGTTATATTGCGAAAGCCATTAATGAATTTAAAGCTTCTGGTAAACCGGTTTATGCCGTGGGTGATTTTTATAATCAAAGCCAATACTATTTAGCCAGCTACGCCGACAAAATTTATCTTGCTCCCGATGGCGCTGTGCTGCTTCGCGGTTACAGTAGCTATAACCTCTACTACAAAAGTTTGTTAGACAAATTAAATGTTAATACGCACGTATTTCGAGTCGGTACTTACAAATCGGCCGTTGAGCCTTTCATTCGTGATGATATGTCAGAACAAGCTCGTGAATCTGCCTCTCAATGGTTGAGTCAATTGTGGGGCGCTTATATCGATGATGTTGCGACCAATCGCCATATTGACGCTCAAACCCTAAATCCGACGATGGACGAGTTTTTAGCGCTCATGAAACAGGCGTCTGGAAATCTTGCCGAACTATCGCTCAATATTGGTTTAGTGGATGAATTAGCAACCCGTCAACAAGTTCGCGCGCAATTGGCCGAAGTCTTTGGTCGTCATGGCGAAGACAGCTACAATGCGATCAGTTACGATCAATATCGTCCAACAGTGAAACCACGGACTCGACCTCAAGCAAAAGAGATCGCCGTTGTCGTCGCCAGTGGCGCGATCATGGATGGTAAACAATCACGCGGTAATGTTGGTGGGGATACCGTGGCCAGCTTACTGCGCCAAGCGCGCAATAATGATCAAGTCAAAGCGGTGATATTACGTGTTGATAGCCCTGGAGGCAGCGCGTTTGCCTCAGAAGTGATCCGTAACGAAATTGAAGCGCTTAAAGCCGCAGGTAAACCCGTCGTGGCATCAATGTCCAGTCTGGCGGCTTCTGGTGGTTATTGGATTTCGATGAGCGCTGACCATATTGTTGCTCAGCCAACCACCTTAACCGGCTCAATCGGCATTTTTAGTGTCATTACCACCTTTGAAAAAGGGCTTAACCATCTTGGTATTTATACTGATGGTGTTGGTACATCACCATTCTCTGGTGTAGGGGTAACGACTGGATTGAATGAAAAAGTCAAAGACGCTATTCAAATGGGCATCGAAAACGGCTATCAACGGTTTATCTCTTTAGTCAGTGAACAACGTGGCTTATCACTAGAAGAGGTCGATAAGATAGCTCAAGGCCACGTCTGGACGGCAAAAGACGCTCAACAAGCAGGTTTAGTCGATACCTTGGGTGACTTTGATGATGCGGTGCAAATTGCGGCGAATCTCGCCCAATTAGAACACTACAACTTATATTGGATACAAGAGCCACTCACTCCAGCACAACGTTTTATCAAAGGTCTGTTTAGCGAAGCGCATGCTCAGCTAGGGGTTAATCTTTCCGGTCTCATTCCAAATGCGTTACAACCAACCACTCAGCAACTATTGCAAGATGCTAATTTATTAAATCAATTTAATGATCCTAAAGGATATTATGCATTTTGTTTGCCTTGCCAAATAGAATAACTAGCACCTGTAAACGCGAAAGAGAACAGGAGTTAACCGCCTCTTTCTTGCGCAAAAACATCAAACCATAAAATAAGGGGCGCTTTGCAACAAGCGCCCCTTTTTATTGTAGTGGTTTTCGCTATAATTTTGGCTCTGTTCCCTACAATAAGCGTTGCCTCTATGACTAGAAAGCATATTTATATTGCCTACACAGGCGGTACCATTGGTATGAAAAAGTCGGATCACGGCTATGTTCCCGTGGCTGGATTTATGGAAAAGCAGTTGGCTGCCATGCCAGAGTTCCATCGTGATGAGATGCCAAAGTTCACCATTCATGAATATGATCCTCTGATTGATTCTTCCGATATGACTCCTGAAGATTGGCAATTTATTGCCGATGATATTCGTGATAATTATGACAACTATGATGGCTTTGTGATTTTGCATGGTACGGATACCATGGCTTATACCGCATCAGCACTGTCATTTATGTTAGAGAACTTAGGCAAACCAGTGATCGTTACTGGTTCACAAATCCCTCTTGCCGAACTGCGCTCTGATGGGCAAGCCAACTTACTCAATTCGCTGCATCTTGCGGCCAATTATCCGATTAATGAAGTCACCCTATTTTTCAACAATCAGTTGATGCGTGGCAACCGAAGTACCAAATCGCATGCCGATGGTTTTAGCGCCTTTACGTCCCCCAATTTACCTCCCCTACTGGAAGCTGGAATCAATATTCAAATTAGTAAAGAAGTGACAGTGGGGGCAAAACCGGAAGGCGCATTTCGTGTACATAACATTACACCGCAACCAATCGGTGTGATCACTATGTATCCGGGCATTTCACACGAAGTGATCCGCAATACGTTACTGCAACCTGTCAATGCAATGATTCTTTTGACCTTTGGCGTCGGTAATGCACCACAAAATCCACAGTTATTGGCGCACTTAAAAGAGGCCTCTGAACGCGGCGTGATTGTTGTCAACTTAACCCAGTGTTTGGCCGGAAAGGTGAACATGGGAGGATATGCGACAGGCTGTGCGCTCGCCGAGGCAGGAGTGATCAGCGGTTATGATATGACGCCAGAGGCCGCTCTAGCCAAACTGCATTATCTACTCAGTCAAAATTTATCTTATCAAGAAATTAAGCACAAAATGCAACAGGTGCTCCGTGGAGAGATGAGTTTATAAACTGATTTTATACTCTATCATTATGAGCAGGCAGTGACCTCCGAACAGGAGGTCACTGCTATGTCCGCAACGAGCAAGGGAACAAACAATAAAGACCGTTTTTATTCTTGGTTTGGATTGACGCGAACAATATCTTCTTGCCCATCTTGGAAACGTTTTTTCAATTCTCGTTTCGATTTTAAGACCATTTCACCACCAACGCCTATACTCATATGGTCAGCTTCTACATTATGCCGAGATTGATACAACATCACAGCTTGCATACAAGAATCTCGCTGCGATTGAGAAAGTGGTGTACCTTCTGGCCACTTACCCGTTTCAACGGCAAACAGCAGACGCTGGTAGGCTTCCGGGGTGATAGCATCAACTAACTGATGGGTATCCATTATTTTATCCTTGATGACGAAATGACTGAGCATAACTAGCACCACAACAATAGCGACCTAGTGTAGCGAGTCAACACCAGCCAAATAAATAAGCGTATTGGATCACAAGTGATGATAATGAATGGGATAAAAATTAGCATACTGCTTTTGATGACCGTGTTATTGAGCGGTTGCCTAGAGAATCGCAATAATACCGATAAACTGTGTAACGATAACCCAGGCCTACAGTGTGAAAAACTCAATTTAAACGATGGTCAATGTCGCTTACCGCGGACTGATTTAATCTGGCACCGTTTTGAGGTACTCAAGAACCCGACCGTCGATAATAAGTTAGAAGAGTATCGACTTGTTCGGCTCTATCGCCAATGTTTAGAGTTAGCCTCACAAATTCAAGTCCTTAATGACCCACTACTAACACAAAATCGCTTCAATGCTTTGGTACATTCAGGGGAAGAACTCGATAGATTAACCAAAGATCTTCGACAGATGCGCACCCCCCATGCATTGTATTTTTTATGGAGTCAAACGGGTGATAATATTGCTCGCAGAGAATTTCTTCGTATGGAAGGCTCACCAGAATTAGACACGGCCGAGATGCAATACGCGCTTGCAACCTTCTATATTTCGCGCGATCGAGAAAAAACCATTCAACTGCTGACTCGAGCTTTAGAGCTCAGCTCACCAAGAGCGATCAACACTGAGATTTTTCAGTCACTGGCTAGTACCCATCAGGCGCTTGGCCATCAAGAACTGGCCTACTTATGGGCAATGGTAGGTAAGCAATTTGATGTCCCCGTCGCCTCTCCTGCCGAAATGGCGCTGCTTTATCCCTTTAACGCAGAACAATTTCGACAATTAGATAATCAAGCCAATCAGTTGGCACGAACGATTCGCCGAGGTGAATTCTCTCGTCATAGCGTCCCAGTTTTTAATGAACGCTAACATTGTAATATTTCAACCATTGATGACGAATTTTTACCCATTATTGCGGCTTTTTGGTGAAATTTAACGACACAGAATTAACGCAGAAGCGCTCCCCCGTCGTCGGTGGACCATCGGGAAAAACATGCCCTAAATGACTATCACATTGCGCACAACGAATTTCAGTGCGCGTCATTCCGTGACTGCGATCCTCTAAATAGCGAATTGATTCTGTGGTTAAAGGCGCATCAAAGCTAGGCCAGCCGCAACCTGAATCATACTTGTTCTGAGAACTAAATAGTGCTGCTTCACAGCACGTGCAGTGATAAATTCCCGTTTGTTTGTTATGCAGTAACTGACCACTGAAAGGCGCCTCGGTTCCCTGCTGACGACAGACATAATAGGCCTCTTCACTTAGGGTTTCACGCCAGTAATCATCAGGCTTGATGTTTTTTTTGCTGGAATCATTGATCGCCATTCTTATTCCTCTTGGTTTCACTCAACGCTGTGCTTTTTTATCTGAAAAACTTGCCTATTTTACGCTTTGTAGCACATACTTTCTTTCCGAAATTCGAGTGGTATTTCACCTATAACACCCGAAGCTAGACTGACTATTCTACGTCAATTGGTAGGGATAAAAAGCAGCATCAAGTCTAAATATTAACCACTTGCAACTGATTGTTAAAAAAAACGATGCTTTTTTTTGACTTTAAACAAGTTAAGTCCGATTATCTGTTGCAGACATTTACTGGATTCTGTAATTTTACTACCAGTTATCTTTAATCAGAAATTAAGTTGTGGAGCAACTATAATGACTATCAAAGTAGGTATTAACGGTTTTGGCCGTATCGGCCGTTTTGTATTCCGTGCAGCACAAGAACGCAACGACATCGAAGTTGTAGGTATCAACGATCTTATCGACGTTGAATACATGGCTTACATGTTGAAATATGACTCAACTCATGGCCGTTTCAACGGTACAGTTGAAGTAAAAGATGGCAACCTAATCGTTAACGGTAAAACCGTTCGCGTTACTGCTGAACGCAACCCAGAAGATCTAAAATGGGACGCAATCGGTGTTGACGTTGTTGCAGAAGCAACAGGTCTATTCCTAGACGACGCGACTGCACGTAAGCACATCACTGCTGGTGCGAAGAAAGTAGTTCTAACTGGTCCTTCAAAAGACAAAACCCCAATGTTCGTAATGGGCGTAAACCATAGCAGCTACGCTGGTCAAGACATCGTTTCTAACGCTTCTTGTACGACTAACTGTCTAGCGCCTATCGCTAAAGTACTGAACGACAAGTTTGGTATCGTGTCTGGTCTAATGACAACTGTTCACGCGACTACAGCGACTCAAAAAACCGTTGATGGTCCTTCTGCAAAAGACTGGCGCGGTGGCCGTGGTGCTTCTCAAAACATCATCCCATCTTCAACTGGTGCCGCTAAAGCAGTAGGCGTTGTTCTTCCAGAACTAAACGGCAAACTAACTGGTATGGCTTTCCGCGTACCAACCGCTAACGTTTCTGTTGTTGACCTAACCGTTAACCTAGAGAAAGGCGCTTCTTACGCTGAAATCTGTTCAGCAATGAAAGAAGCTTCTGAAGGCGAACTAAAAGGCGTACTAGGCTACACTGAAGATGCCGTTGTATCTCAAGACTTCATCGGTGAAGTACAAACGTCTGTATTCGATGCTAAAGCTGGTATCGCTCTTACTGATAACTTCGTTAAAGTTGTATCTTGGTACGACAACGAAATCGGTTACTCAAACAAAGTTCTAGACCTAATCGCTCACATTTCTAAGTAATGTCGTGATTAGCGAAGTCATTCGTTGAGCAACAAAATTAGCTAAAAGGCGGCCACAGTGTCGCCTTTTTGGTCTTTTCTATTCACGAGATCTTGTTCGCCCTTTACCATCGATATTAAGTGCTGAATGTCTTAATATCCAAACATCAGGAGCTTATCTTTATGGATTTACTACGACTTCCTAGCCTAACGGTACTTTCTGACTGCATCACGATTGTTGAACAGGATAATGTAAAAATCGTCCGCGTTATTCATGATAAAGCGGTAGCCGGTATTGCGCTGCACGGTGGTCATGTCGTGTCTTTTCGACCTACCGGTCAAGATGATCTACTCTGGATGAGCAAAAAAGCAATTTTTGATGGCAAAACGGCACTACGTGGCGGAATACCCATTTGCTGGCCGTGGTTTGGCCGCTTAGCGACTCCAGCTCATGGCTTTGCTCGCTCAAGTCAATGGCAACTCATCGAACATCGGGAAAACGAGCAAGGGGTGATCGTCGTCCTTGGTCTCGACAGTAACCAGCAAACTCGCTCAGTATGGCCGCATGAATTCCAACTTCGTCTGTCTATCGAAATCTCTGATAGCTTAACCGTGCGTTTAACCATTACGAATACCGACCAAAAGGCATGGGCCTTTTCAGGGGCTCTGCACAGTTACTTAAATGTGGCTGATGTACGGGAGACAACCATTACCGGAATGGGCAGTGATTATCTTGATAGTCTGCAAAACGATCAGTGGTGCCAAGGAGAGGAAACACTAACCCTGCGCGACAGCATTGACCGGGTTTATACGAAGCCGCAATCTCACATTCAAGTGCAGGATCATCAACGTCAGCGTACTCTAGTGGTAGAAAATCAAGGGCATAACTCTGCTGTGCTTTGGAATCCGTGGGCACAAGGTGCTCAATCGATGGGAGATATGCAAAATGATGGTTATCTGACCATGCTTTGTGTCGAATCAACTTGGCATGCACCGAGTCTTACTGCAGGTAAGGTCTTACAACCGGGTGAAATTCACTGTCTAAGTACACGGATTACCGCTTAATCTTGATTAGGGCGATAGTAACGCCCTTTTTATTTCGAATAAATATCGCTAAACTTGCCGACTTGATTTTCTCTTCGAGAGCGTTATGACTTATCAATGCCCCTTGTGCCACCACTCGCTAACTCTTCATCAACGCAGCTATCACTGTGCGAATCATCATCAGTTTGATCAAGCTAAAGAAGGCTATGTCAATTTGATGCCAGTGCAGCATAAACGCTCCAAAGATCCTGGTGACAACAAAGCAATGATGCAGGCAAGACGACGCTTTCTCGATGGAGCGCATTATCACCCAATGCGCAGCGCAGTGAGCACTCTGTGCACTCGTTACTTAGTCAATACCAACCACCAATTACTCGATATTGGCTGTGGTGAAGGTTATTACACCCAATATATTGCTAGTGCGTTACTTGAACAACATCCACAAGCCAATGCCTATGGCCTAGATATCTCAAAAACAGCGATTCGTTTTGCTGCTAAACGTTACCCACAAGTGGACTTTGTTGTCGCCTCCAGCCATCGCTTACCGTTTGCCGATCAATCCTTAAATGCTATCGTGCGTATCTACGCGCCTTGTAAAACACAAGAGCTGCAGCGCGTTCTTGACGATAATGGCGTAGTCATAACCGTCACCCCTGCTGCTCGCCACCTTTATCAGCTCAAAGCGTTGATCTATCCGCAAGTGCAACTGCATGATGAAACAGCAGAAATCATCGATGGTTTTGAGCTAAAACATCAACAGCAATTGCACTATACTATGCCCCTTTCTGGACCAGAGGCGTTTGATCTGCTACAAATGACGCCTTTTGCTTGGCGTGCGAGTGACCAACTACGCCACGATCTGCCATTAACGCCCCAGTTTGAATGTGAGGCTGATTTTATGATTCGAGTTTATCAAAAGGTTTAATTGATAATAATTATCACTACATTGATAATTAACTTGGCCTCCAGTAGACTGCTGACTCATTATTGGAGGCTTTATGCGTATTTTTATCACCCTTGCACTATCGATATGGCTCATCGGCTGTAGCGCTTCGAACTCTCGTCAAATCAGTGACTTTTACGACTATCAACTGGCTTCGCCTCAAGGGGAGTGGCTAGCATTGTCCAATCTTCCCGATGCGGTGAAACAAGCAGACGTGATCTTAGTCGGAGAATGGCATACCCACAGTGCTATCCATAAGTTTCAAGCCGATTTACTACGGACTTTGCTTGAGCACCACCACCCCATCGTCCTTTCTATGGAGCAATTTTCTCGAGATAGCCAACCTTATCTGGATCAATATTTACAAGGCGAGATTGGTGAACAATACCTTATCGAGCAAAGTAACGCTTGGCCAAACTATGCCAGTGATTATCGTCCACTTGTTGAATTAGCGAAACATCATCAAAGACCCATTATTGCCGCCAATGCGCCAAAAAATATGGTTCGTTGTATTGGTCAACAAAGCATTGAATATTTAGATAAGCTACCTACAGAACAACGTCATTGGGTCGCAAAAGAGATTAACCTCAGTGACTCCCCTTACAAAGCTCATTTTATGGCCTCAATGCATCATGGTACACCGACCCAACATGAACAACAATTTGCCGCCCAAATGACTTGGGATGAGACCATGGCGGAAAGTATTGTCGATTATCTTGCCGCTCACCCACAACAACAAGTGCTACACATTGCCGGCGCTTTCCATATTCAGCAAGGATTAGGTACTGCGGCGGCGATTCATCAACGCAACCCTAATTTAAGCATCGCGATCATCACCCCAACCAGTCAACTTACTGAACAATCAAGCGATTTTCAGTTACTCGTCCTACCCATGCCGATTCGTTATCTACAACCGGCTCACCAATGGCAAGCGATTGAAAGACTCAAAAAACGCAACACAGATCTCAGTTGTGATTAAAATATCGACCAATTAATTTAACAGGCATACTGTTTGCTTATTAATCAACATTCGCCAAATGTGCAAAAAACGCACAAGTTTTTTTGCGCTTGGCCGATATGGATATTATCGACACGATTTCACGCTATCGACAGCGTGCCATGGTACATAAGTAGCACTTGCTTATGTACCATAACTAAAGGTTAACGTCGTAAGGACACAAGTTAACCGATATAAAATCGGAGATCGACAAACTGCGTTGCTGTTGATTAAGGAGAATAGAATGAATCCTGTTACCTCTGGTGCTCCACAGACCTATTCCGCCAACGGGACGGCTTCCTCTGTCATGCCAATCACTACCGATAATGCTCATGATCTTCCAGCCAAAGCAGAACCGAATAAAGTCACCCTATCCGAAGAAGGCAAAGCGCTGCTTGCGGCTTTGCAACAGTTCAATGACTCGGAGCATCAAGAGCAACAACCTGAGACACAACCCAAATCGGGGACAGCAAAAGCCTTTACTTATGGTGCGCTAGGAATGGGACATCCTGATCAAACCACAGAACCAACGAATAAAGCCTATACAGCGGGAAAATACCTTTCTGCAGCAGCAAAAATTGGTGGCCTTGTACTTCTACTCGCTTGAATAGATTTGTGGCTTTATTTGCTCAACACGAGTCGGTACACTTAGCCGTTATTGATTAATAGTAACGACTTGAACGCCTCAGCTATCGCAAATAACCAGCGCTCGTTAAGAAAAGCCTCATCGGCTTAACGTGCATAACTTGGTACTGAACTGCCGCCTTCAATTCGTATCGAAACACTACCTGATTGTATTGGACTAACCATGACACGACTATCTCTACAAGAGCAAATGCTCAAAGCGGGCCTTGTGAATGAAAAAAAACTTAAAAAAGCCCAAAAAAGTTCGAAGAAATCACGCGTACAAGCGCGAGAAGTAAAAGCCGCCGTTGAGGCAAATAAACAAGAGCAAATAGAACGTGATAAGGCGTTAAATAAACAGCAAAAAGAACAATTGCTGACCAAGGAAATTCGCGCTCAAGTGAAACAGTTAATTGAAATGAATAAATTGCCGCACAATAACGGCGATATTCAATATCACTTTACCGATGGAACCTTAGTCAAAAAACTCTACGTTGATAACCAGACTCGCGATCAACTCAGTAAAGGTCATCTCGCGATTGCTCGTTATGAAGAGAGCTACGCCATCATTCCTAATATCGTCGCTGAGAAAATTTGGCAACGTGATGAGAACAGTATTATTCCTCTACCAGAAGAAGATAAACAAGCCCATGATGAAGAAGATCCTTACGCCGATTTTGTCGTCCCTGATGATTTAATGTGGTAGAGCCGCAGAATAGACCCACTTATCGCCACCGCTCTTTGACTTTTAGCGATTACAATCACTCTCGATAATTAATCTATAAGGGTCAATCAAACCTATTGTAGAAAGGCTGCAATAGGCAGAATTTGGATAAAAAAAGGGGCTCCGAGGAGCCCTGAATCGAAAAAAGTGATAGCAAAGGGGGAAAGGACTTTTGAGCTACAGGTGCGCTATAAGCTCTTTGGGTCTGAACCATTGCTGCCATTCAAACGCTGTAGTTCCCAACTCTACAGGTTTGAACTTTCACTTGACGCAGTACAACCCTTACAATACCGCGTATGACTTACATCCTGTATGTTATGTTGATCCGTCGACAAAAATGTACTGGTTATTACTCTGTGTTGTGTTTCGCAAACTATCCCACTATAGATTCACGCCCAACCTGTCTGAATACTTAACCCAAACCCACACCATCGAACCATAATGTGGACATGTGATTACTATAAGTAATTCGATGTATCCATGTTGTATAGATAAAGCGTAGGCGTATATAATTTTTATAAAGAGAGATAATTAAGCAGGATACATACGAGTCAATCTGATGCGAGTCAGTGCTTAACTATCAAACCTCATCCACCAAACGATAACCCACCCCTGTTTCAGTAATAATGTGTTTCGGTTGAGCAGGAATATCTTCGATTTTATGACGCAATTGAGCGACGTGAATACGTACATAATGGTGATGCTCAATATAGTTACTGCCCCATACTTCTTTTAAAATTTGTTTATGAGTCAAAACTTTACCCATGTTTTTGGTCAGTAATTTAAGAATGTTGTATTCGGTTTTCGTTAACTTAACCACTTGTCCATCTTTGGTCACACGCTGTAAAGCTAAATCAATCACGACTCGACCAAATTGATACTGCACTAACTCCTGCTGATCGGGCTGTTCAAATAAACGCAAGGCAACCCGAATTCTTGCCAGCAATTCCTCACTCCCAAATGGCTTAGTCAAGTAATCGTTAGCACCAGCATCAAGGGCGAGTACTTTGTCCGTCTCTCGCTCTCGAGCTGAGATGATAATGATGGGGGTCTGTGTCCAGCTACGCAGCTCTTTGGTCAGCTCAATCCCATCTTTATCCGGTAATCCTAAATCTAATAAAATAAGATGGGGATTCCAATTGGCGATCAACGCAACCCCCTGCTCTGCCGATGAGGCGGTTTTGACCTGATATTGATAACCCGTGATCAGGACATTTAAAAAACGCTGAATAGGTGCTTCATCTTCAATAATTAAGACTTTTATTTCACTGTTCATACAGTTCCTTTAAATCATACAATCGACAAGGAATACTCACATTAAAACAGATGCCTCCGCCCGCAAGGTTATGCGCGCTGATCTCACCTCGGTGAGCTAAAACAATCACCTGACAAATTGCCAAGCCCAACCCAGTACCATCTTTTTGCTGATCATTGAGTCGATAAAATCGTTCAAAAATACGTATTAATTCTGGCTCCGGCACGCCCGGCCCATTATCCTCTACCGTTAAAATAAACCGTCCGTTAGTATAATCGGTCGTGATCGTAATTTGACTGCCTCGCGGAGTATACTTAATGGCATTTTCAAGTAAATTTAAAATAACTTGCTCAATCAGCAAACTGTCCAATTCCACCAACATCGGCGTACTGGTAAACTGAATGTGATGGAATGTCAGTCGCGAGTTCAGACTCGCTAATACGCTGCCAATCAGCTCTTCTGGCTCAACCCAATCAAGCTTAGGGACCAAAGCACCTGTGGTATAACGGGTAATGTCGAGCAATTTAGTTAAACTACGATTCAACCTCCGCCCTTGCTCGGCAATGGACTGTAATAGCTCATCTCGAATCACCGAAGATAAAACAACACCGTTATCTGCTAAGGTCGTTGCCGCGCCAATAATCGTCCCTAAGGGTGTTTTAAGATCATGAGAAACTGACGCTAATAAGGTACTGCGCATCGATTCTAATTGATTGGTGGCCTCCACTTGAGCTAACGCTTGATTGGCCTGAGATCGCGCTAACGACAAACTCAATAAAGACAAAACCCAAGGCTCAACACGTTGTGGCGGCTGATCGGTTTGTATCACTAGTGCTCCCAACTCTCTCTCACGATCTTTTAGCCAATATACCGATGCCGCTGATAACGGCTGATTAGGCTGCCAACTGTCGATATCTGGCAAAGTCCATTTGTCATGCTGGGCGACCAGTCGCCAGTCTGGGGAAGATAAAAACACAGCGCCACGTAATGCTGACTCTTTATTCAAAAACTGTACCGTTGCTTGCGCGATTTGCTCACTAGTGCGCAGCGCTGAAAGATGGCAAGCTAACTGATAATATTTTTTATGCTTATATTGCAAGCGTTTATTTTTCTGTATTTCCTTCCGTTGTGACTGTGTTATATTGATCGCGAATATCCCACTAAAGACCATCACCGCATAAGTAATGATGTGCTGTGCATTCTGAAATCGGAACGAATGATAATCCGGTAACAGAAAGTAATGAAAGATAATGACCCCAGCTAAAGTCATTATATAAGCATAGCTAGGCCGAAGTACCGATGCGCTTAAGATGTTGAGTAATAAGAACAACATCGCCATATCGGTCTCTATCATAACTTGACGGTAAATCACCCCGATGACGGTTATCAAACCGTACAGCAATATCAGTATGATGATTTTATATCCATCGTACTTTTTCAGCATGTTCTGCATCTTAACCATTTTATTTCTCGTGTTTTCGTCACGTTATGTGAGGGAATCATACTTGTTTAGCCTTAAGTCACAACCATTGTGATTAACCAGAGGTTCCAGAGTGATGAATTGGATTACTGATGCTAATACCGCGGTAGCTCAAGTTGCTTACCAATTGAGTGAAGTGATCGCCGTTTACCCGATCACCCCAAGCACAACTATGGCAGAAAAATGTGAGTCATGGGCAGCACAAAAAAGGCCTAATCTTTTAGGGGAAGTGCCTCAGCTGATTGAAATGCAATCGGAAGCAGGAACCATTGCTGTTATACATGGCAGCGCAATGAGTGGGGCGTTAGCAACAACTTTTACCTCATCACAAGGTTTATTATTGATGATACCAACCTTATATAAACTGGTTGGTGAACTCACGCCATGTGTGATTCATGTTGCGGCGCGTGCTTTAGCCACTCATGCTTTATCAATTTTTTGTGATCATTCAGATGTGATGAGCGTGAGACAGACCGGTGTTGCCATGTTATGTGCAACGGATGGCCAGCAAGCGCAAGATATGGCGTTGATTGCGACGCTTTCTTCTTTGCGTTGTCGGTTACCGTTTATTCATTTTTTTGATGGATTTATCACTTCACATGCTCTGACTAATCTTATTCCTCTCGATGAGCAAACCATTAAGCAATTACTTTCCGGTGATGATCTACTTGCGTTTCGTCAGCGAGCCTTAACCCCTGATAGGCCAAGCCTACGTGGTGCAACCGCAGACAGTGATAGCTATTTCCAATGCCGAGAAGCGCAAAATAGCTATCATCAACAAACGCCATCTATCGTACAAAGCATCATGGATGACTTTGCCGCGCATACTGGACGACAATATCATTTAGTCAGCTATACTGGTCACCCACAAGCGACTCAGGTTATTGTGGCACTTGGTTCAGTCACCGAAACCCTGAAAAGCTATGTTGATCAACAGGTCAATCTCGGCCAGAAAATTGGCGTGATCAGCATACATCTTTATCGCCCCTTCCCCAGTGAAGCGCTATTAGAAGCCCTGCCAAATACCGTGCAACAAATCGCAGTGCTAGACAGAACCAAAGAGCCAGGATCGAGCGGAGAACCGTTATATCTTGATGTATTACATGCATTACAAACCCAGCCTCGCTCGATTACTTTATATCGTGGTCGATACGGGTTAGCCGGAAAGCCCTTTTATCCTGAAGATGCTGAGCAAATTTTTAATATGCTTTCGGCTCCTCAAGCGCAACAAAAAAGAGAATTTGTGATCGGTATTTCCGATGACAAGACACATCTCAACTTACCCATCGCCCAACTCACTCATAATGACGACCATTTACAACAAGTGCTGATGTATGGTTATGGGGGAGATGGCAGCGTTTCCGCTGGGAAAAATGTGCTTAAGGTTTTAGGTCAACATTATCAATCGAACGTCAATGCGCAATTTGAGTACGATTCAAAAAAATCACGGAATATTACCACCACTCACTTACGTTTTTCATCACAGCCGATTCGAACGCCTTATCCAATCCGTCAAGCGCAGCTCATTTCACTGAGCCAAGAAGGGTTATTACGGGATATAGACATTAGTACTCACCTCGCTCATCGTGCCATTTTACTGATCAATACCAATAAAACAGGCAGTGAGCTGTGGTATAAAATTCCGACGTCACTACAAGCCGTAATTCAAGCGAAACAAATTCGCGTGATCACCCTTGATGCCGATCAACTGGTGGCAAAACATCAGCTTAACAATAAAACCAGTGTGGTCATGCAGGTCGCCACTACCCTACTGTTAACCAATCAACAAGATAACCAAGCCCTGCTTACCCAACTGCGCAACCTATGTGAACAACAGTTGCAAGGAAAATCGGCCGAGCTGATTACACGAAGTATTGCGTGTATCGAAGCCACACCAGAGAATATTAATTACAATCCTTTTGCTGCTCATGTCGCCTCTAGCTTTATCGTCCCTAGCTTTATCGCCCCTACGCCATGTGCTTCTGCAGAGCCCTTATCGTTAGTTGAACAACTGCTCGCTAGACAAGGAAATAGCTTGCCAGTTTCTGCCTTTCCCGCAGATGGCTGCTGGCCAACCAACACATCGCATCTCGAAAAAAGAGACATTTCCGAGCAGCTACCTGTCTGGTCGGAAGATTTATGCACTCAATGCGGTTACTGCGTCGCGATTTGTCCGCACTCAGCCATTCGAGCGAGAATTGTCGAACCAACAGAAGGCGAAGATTTATCACCATTAAAAACCATGCCTTACCGCTCTCGTCATCAACCAGATGCTATCTATACTTTGCAAGTATCACCCAACGATTGTACTGGCTGTCAGCTGTGCGCTAATGTTTGTCCGGGTAAAGATAAGAAAAATCCTGAACGTAAATCCTTGATGATGGTCGCCAAACCCGATTGTTACGATCAGGAGGTAGGTCAATTTGAACGCTTTGAAGCCTTACCAACACAAAATATTTATCAACAAGAACGTATTGATGTCAAAACGCTTCAACATGTTGAGCCTTACTTTGAATACCCTAATGCCTGCGCTGGATGTGGCGAAACCGCTTATATTCGAACCCTAACTCAACTGTTTGGGGATAGACTATACATTGCTAACGCAACCGGATGCTCTTCTATCTTTGGTGGCAACTTACCGACAACACCTTATAGTCAAAATGCGGATCGACGAGGGCCTGCATGGGCCAATAGCTTATTTGAAGATAATGCCGAGTTTGGTCTGGGTATGAAACTGGCTGTCAAAGCCCTTCAATCACGAGCAGAGCATGTATTAGCCCAACAAGGAGGTTCGGATAACATTCAAGCGTTGAATATTCCTGAACGTCGCCAGCAAATTCAAGCTTTGCAAAATCAGATTGAAGCACAACCTCAACATGCTGAGCTGCATCTTCTTTTGGATTACTTAGTCGAAAAACAAGTATGGCTAATCGGTGGTGATGGCTGGGCCTACGATATTGGATTCGGTGGACTCGATCATGTACTAAGAAGTGGCGAAAACATCAACATATTAGTGCTTGATACTCAATGCTACGCCAATACTGGGGGACAAAAGTCTAAATCAACCCCGCAAGGCCAAACGGCGAAATTATGCAGCGAGCCTAATCCAAATCCAGCGAAAGATTTGATTGAGCTTTACCGCCACGTCTCCGGTGTTTATGTGGCCAGAATTGCACTCGCGGCTAATATGAATCACACCATTAAGACCTTAAAAGCCGCGGGTGAACACCAAGGTCCATCTTTAGTGATCGCATACTCACCCTGTATTGAACACAATTATGACTTAGCACACAGTGCCGAGTTTACTCGCAACTTAGTTAAAAGTGGCGACTGGCCACTCTATGCCGAAGTCGGAGGAAAAGTTACTGAATAACAGCGATAAAACTCAAACCAGCCAGCATGAATATCACTTTACTGGTTGGTTTAAGCCAGTTAAGGAAATAAAAATGCCTTTTTTGCTCGTATTTTATTCACTTGAAATCAAAGGGACTTTACAAGCACTAAGAAGCCTTATATTATTCGCGCCACACGGAGAGATGGCTGAGTGGTTGAAAGCACCGGTCTTGAAAACCGGCGATGGTTAATAGCTATCCTAGGGTTCAAATCCCTATCTCTCCGCCACATTCAAGCCCCTGAGTAATCAGGGGCTTTTCTTGTTTTAAGACGATCAAATGTCACCTAATACAAATAGGTGATACATATGTATTTGATTAAACTGAGCAATAACGTGTTTTATACACGTATTTCCACTCCTGTTGCATTACAGACTTCTCTTGGTTATCCAAGAGAGATTCGTCTCTCCATCTTTATCAAGGACACACACCTACATTTTTCTCTTGGCCATAATGCTGCCTGGCCGCTTAAAAGGACATACACTTATAAATACATTCGATAACGCTGTGATCGATTTAAAAACTAACCTTGATGTGCGATTCAGAAACGGCCTTACTTAGATATAAAAGTAAAACATCAAATAGTTGGGTGATTTCAAAAGAAGGGATTACCACCAGCACAATTACTGGCTCGTTTTTACTAGACTTTAGCAGTTGTTAGGTTGCTTATTCCAAGAGATAAAGCTGTACTCTTTGTTTTTTCAGAAGCACTTTCGCTATTACCGCCTGAGGCCGAGTACCGATAGCTGTCGCGCGCGATTTCTCTAGACCAGTGCAGATTTTTAGCCAATCCTTTGAATTAAAACTTAATCGCGACAAAATATTTGGCATTTTATCGCTCATCGACGCTTTGCCGTCTCGATATTGGCGAGCGGTCCAGTCAACCAACTCTAAATAATCCATCAGACGAAAAGGGATCCCCTCTCGCGGCTCATTAGTTGGGTTACCAATAAATGGATGCAAACAAGGCGCTGTCGCTAAATTTTTATTTAGTGCATCTATTCTGGCTTTTATCGAAGTAAATTCACCGGTTTCTAGGGTATCAGCGATCCCCGCTCGAATCGGGTTTAAATCAACATAAGCCATTGCCGCTACCAATGCTTTTTCATCAAGTAGTGCTTGGCTTTTGAAACGGCTCTCCCAAAAGTGTCCAGTGCAATTGTCTTCTCGGTTAGCTTTACAAGCAATATCGTAATTGAGCTCTTTCATAAACCAGCTCAAGCTCGATAACCTTTCCCGCCAAACTTCAATTAGTTCAATGCAGCGCGTTTGTTCAGCTAGGCTAGTGAGTTGTTTATTTTGCCAACGTTGAATCAAAAACGGTAGCTTGTGCACTTGGCTCCAACGTTCAACGACTTCATGAAATGTGAGTTTTAATGCTCTATTTTGGTTAATATTTACAACCAGATGATAATGATTACTCATAATGGCGTATGCACAAATATCAATGCAATAGACGTTCGTTAACGAATAGATTTTTTGTTCTATCCATTCTCTTCGATGTTCATAACAACGATTGGTCAAGGTATCTTTACCGCATAAAAAGCTACGCCTCACGCAGCGAGAAACGCAGTGATAATAAGATGTTACATCCGTAGAAACCAGTTGTTGTCGAGCGGTGGTCAAAGTAGTGTCCTCCATTAAACGTGAAGGAACCTTAGCAATAAATGATGCATAAATGTGCTACCGAATCACCAAAAAACTAAAAATCATTCTTTTTTCATACTTTTGGTGTGTGTCCTTTAAAAGGAGGTATAAGATCAATTTAAACGCGACTGACGAGAATACTTATGACGATAACCTTGGCCACGATTAACCTGTTTAACTACTTAGAGCCGCCCAACGCATTTTATCAATTTGATAATATATACACCAATGAACAGTGGCAGAAAAAAAACGCTTGGTTTGCAACTAAAATCCAGCAGTTGAACGCGGATGTGATTGGTTTTCAAGAAGTGTTCAGTTTTGCAGCGCTACGCCAACAAATGAATGCTCTGGGTTACCCGCACGTGGTGTGTGTCGATAGTCCAATGATTGAAGATGACTACATTTATCGCCATCCAGTGGTCGCGCTGGCTTCTCGTTACCCTTTAACCCAAGTAAGCCCATTACAAGCTGTTCTCCCTGAGCAAAACCAAGCGTTCAGTTTTCATCGTATTCCTCTGCACGCGACGATTGAAGTCCCAAAACTTGGGGCTATCGATGTGTATGTCGTGCACTTTAAATCTCAGCGCGCTACGGAAGCCGCCCAAGCTCCGAACAATCTGGTGGAAGAATGGCAACAAGAAACTCTTGGCCGTTGGTTATCTACCGTGCAGCGTGGCTTTGAAGTCAATTTAACCCATCAATATATTATTCATACTCGCCAAAAAACTCAGCGCCCGTTTGTACTAATGGGGGATTTTAATAAGCCTTTGCATCATGAAGAGTTTCAAGGTTTGATGTCTCAAGCTTTGTATCGTAAACCAGAAACGCAAGATCCTCTGAGTGATTATGTGTTTTACGACAGTTGGGATATCTATAGCGAAGCAACCGGGCAAATGCGCCAAGCGACTTATTATGCAGGGGCCACGGGATCGGTGCTCGACTACATTCTACTTTCCGCCGACTTTTCTCCCTTATCAACAGCCCCTAAAGGCAATATCAGCGGCTATACGGTTTTGGATCAGCATTTAGTTAACCCAAGTTTTGCTGATGATAGTTTTAGTACCGATCATGCTTTGGTGGCGGTGACAATCACAGTTTAGCTGTTAGTCACCCTCTATTAGGCAAAACCTAGCCCTGAGCGCTTTCTCTCCGACAAAAACCTCATACAAGCTTTGCTCTGCGGCGGCTTTTAGTCTTTAATATCGTCAAAGAAAATTTAAAGATAGGAATGCAATATGTCGTCGGATTTTTACGGTTCGAGTGCCAATTACGCACGTAAAGAAAGTGGTTACCGAGAAAAAGCGCTCAAACTTTACCCATGGGTATGTGGTAAATGTGCTCGGGAATTTGTGTACTCCAACTTGCGCGAGTTAACCGTGCACCATAAAGATCATGATCACACCAATAATCCGGAAGATGGCAGCAATTGGGAGCTGCTATGCTTATATTGTCACGATCATGAGCATTCAAAGTATCTCGAACATGAACGTTACGGCGTTGAGTCAACCGCTAAGCTTGATGAGCACCAAAGCGCGACTTACAACCCGTTTGCCGATTTAGCTAAAATGATGAAAAAATAACTAGACGACTGGTCTAGTTATTTTTATAGTGTCGTCATGAACATGAAAACCAATGATACTCGTCAACATATTTTAGATGTCGGCTACCAACTGGTGGTGAGTAAAGGCTTTACCAATGTTGGCCTATCTGAATTGTTAAAAACCGCTGACGTACCAAAAGGCTCGTTTTATCATTACTTTAAATCGAAAGAGCAATTTGGCGAGGCATTAATCAATGATTACTTTGCTGATTACTCACAGCGAATTCATGACCTATTTGCCGACCAACACGGCACCGCTTACCAGCGATTAATGCGCTATTGGCAA
The DNA here is from genome assembly GCF_030851525.1 of Vibrio sp. 2017_1457_13. Classification (NCBI taxonomy): domain Bacteria; kingdom Pseudomonadati; phylum Pseudomonadota; class Gammaproteobacteria; order Vibrionales; family Vibrionaceae; genus Vibrio; species Vibrio sp. 2017_1457_13. Next base: position 252,586 of record NZ_VHTA01000006.1, on the reverse strand, counting down.
TACTGGCATGAGCAAAGTGAAGGTCAGTGCCATGCGCAGCGTTGTTTAGTGGTGAAGTTAAGTGCTGAAGTCGCTGATCTTTCTGATGCGATGCGCATCGCACTATTGAATGGGGCGAATGCCATTATCCATGCGATTGCTCAATGTATTGAGCAAGGGGTCAATGAAGGCTCAATTTACGTTCAGCACAGCCAGCTAACCGCTGAGCTGTTGTATAATTTATGGATTGGCGCGAGCCTACTGAGTAAACTTCGTCAAGATAATCAAGGACTTGATCAAGCACTTATTACCACCGAGCAAATATTACAAGGCAAACCTGTAAGTTAAACCAGTGGCTTGTCTATATAGAATACCGCTATTTCGATAGCGGTTTTTTACCCACGAAAATTAGACGACTGGTCTAATTTAATAACTGGAATTTGATGTATGACTCAAACGATCAACCGCCAAATCGTACTGGCTTCTCGGCCACATGGTGCCCCGACTGACAGTAACTTTCGTTTACAGCACGTGGCCAAACCAACTCCTGCGCAAGGTGAAGTATTACTGCGCACCATTTACCTTTCTCTCGACCCTTATATGCGTGGACGCATGAGCGATGCTAAATCCTATGCTGAACCTGTTGCGATTGATGATGTGATGGTCGGTGGCACTGTATGCCAAGTTGAAACCTCGCATCACCCAGACTTTACTGTTGGTGAGTGGGTGCTTGCTTATACTGGTTGGCAAGATTACGCCATCTCCAATGGTGAAGGCATATTGAAACTGGGGCGAGATCCGATAACCCCTTCCTATGCATTAGGCGTGATGGGGATGCCCGGTTTTACCGCTTACATGGGACTACTGGATATTGGTCAGCCTAAAGCAGGGGAAACCTTGGTTGTCGCCGCAGCAACTGGCCCTGTTGGCGCAACCGTCGGCCAGATTGGCAAAATCAAAGGTTGTCGCGTAGTCGGTATTGCAGGCGGAGAAGAAAAATGCCGTTATGCCAAACAAGTACTGGGATTTGATGAGTGTCTTGATCACAAAGCGGATGATTTTGCTCATCAACTCGCCCAAGCCTGCCCACAAGGCATCGATGTTTACTATGAGAATGTTGGCGGCAAAGTCTTTGATGCGGTATTACCGCTGCTGAATACTTCAGCTCGCGTTCCTGTTTGTGGTTTAGTTTCCCAATATAACGCGACCGGGCTACCGACTGGCCCCGACCGCTTACCACTACTGATGGGCACTCTACTCACTAAGCGCATTCGTATGCAAGGCTTTATCATCTTTGATGATTACGGCGATCGTTATAGCGAATTTACCCGCGAAATGAGTCAATGGCTTGGCCAAGGAAAAATCCACTACCGCGAGCAAATCATCTCCGGTTTAGACAATGCACCACAAACCTTTATCGGTTTACTGGAAGGTAAAAACTTTGGCAAAGTGGTGATTGAAGTCAATCAACCACTTTCAATCTAAAAGGAAAAAATCATGATCATCCTGCATCATCTTAATCAATCACGCTCAAAGCGGATTATCTGGTTACTGGAAGAATTGGGACTCGACTATCAAATTGTCGCTTATCAACGGGATAAAGCGACGTTTCTCGCACCACCCGAACTAAAAACCGTACACCCTCTCGGTAAATCACCTGTCCTTGAAGATGATGGACTGATCGTTACCGAATCGGGGGCGATCACCGATTATTTAATTGACAAATACGGCCGACAATTTGCTCCGCAACGTGGCAGTGTTGATTACGTTCACTATCAACAATGGCTACATTTTGCTGAAAGCTCTGCAATTTTACCGTTATTATTACAGATGTTTGTCGCAAAAGATGGTTGTCAAACCAACTTTTTAAAAGGCTATGCTGATCACGAAGCAGCGCAAGTAATGCGCTATTTTGACCAATCTTTAGCAGATAAAACCTATTTGGTCGCCGAGCAACTCACAGGGGCTGATATCATGATGTCGTTTATTGCTGAGATTTTGGTCAAAGATGGTGTCATCGAACACTATCCAAATATTGCGCGTTATTTGCGTCAGTTGGCCACACACCCCGCTTATCAAAAAGCCAATCAACTCGAAGCGCAATACGCTTAGTCTTAGGGTAATCATCAACATCGCACGGCATAAATTAATGCGGTGCGATTTATCAATACTCGCTGATTTCTCGCCTATCCGCTCGACAATCGACTAAGCTAAGGATATCCGTAACAAGCTATTGAGAGCCGTCCTTAATGCATGAAAATTCGATATTAGAAAACCACATACCGCAACCTTATTCTAAGCCCCTCATGCCGCTCTCTGAACTGATGTTAGCCTTAACTGCCGCACTCGATATGACGGAAGGGCAACCGCCAGAGCATTGTATTCGTTGCTGCTGGATTGGCATGCACATTGGCCAAGCGATTGGCCTAGATGAGACACAACGCCACGATCTGTTTTTTACCTTATTACTCAAAGATGCGGGCTGTAGTAGTAACGCGGCGCGAATTTGTGAGTTATACATGGCCGATGATCGTACATTTAAACGTAATTACAAAACCATCGGCACCAGCTTATCCAGTGCGATAAACTTTGTCATCAAACATGCAGGTGCTGGGCAAAGTTGGATAGAAAGGATCAGCACAACGCTGGATATATTGAAAAATGGCGGTGATTACGCACAAGAATTAATTCAAACTCGCTGCACGCGAGGCGCTGAAATTGCTCGTGAGCTGCGCTTCTCTGAACCAGTTGCGCTAGGTATCCACAGTTTAGATGAACATTGGGATGGCAAGGGCAGACCCGAACAATTGCAGCAAGAACAAATTCCACTTTACTCTCGTATCGCCCTACTCTCTCAAGTGGTGGACGTATTTCAATACCAACACAATCTCTCAACCGCTTTACAAGAAGTGCAATCACGCAGTGGTCAATGGTTTGACCCAGCGTTAGTGGATACTCTGGTCTCTATTGCTAAAACTGAATCGTTTGTTGATGGGCTCAAAGCGCAAGATATACGCCAACGTATAATGGCAATGGCTCCGGCTCAAGCGAATATTTATCTCGATGATGATTATTTCGATGATATTGTTAGTGCCTTTGGCAAAATTGTCGACGCGAAAAGTCCCTATACCGCCGATCACAGCCAACGCGTAGCGATATATGCTGATTTGATCGCCGAACAGCTAGGTATTGACCCGCTCGAACGTCGTTGGCTAAAACGCGCGGCTTTGCTGCATGACTTGGGTAAACTTGGGGTCAGTAATACCATTTTGGATAAACCCGATAAGCTCAACGATCAAGAATGGGAAGCCGTTAAAGCTCACGCCTCACTTACTGAACAAATATTAATCAACATCTCAGCTTTCCGCTCTTTGGCAACCATTTCAGCCGCTCATCACGAGAAACTCGATGGGACCGGTTATCCGCGACAATTAGCAGGCGAAGAGATTTCACTAATGACTCGGATCATCACTACCGCTGACATCTTCGATGCGATTACCGCTGAAAGGCCATATCGCGGCGCGATTCCTATCCCTCAGGCACTAGCAATAATGCAAGACAACCTACACACCGCGATTGATGTGGATTGCTTTAATGCATTAACCATCGCGATTAAAAAACTGCCTGAGTGGCAATCAATCGATCTTTAATAAGACCATAAAGATGAACCGCCACGATTATCTAACCATCGTGGCGATCGGTATAACAAACCTAAGCGGCGCTGAGGATTTTCTCTTGGTGAGCAAGATACTCGTCATAAGTGCCTTGAAACACCTGTAGCCGTTTATCTTTGATCTCAATAATCGATGTCGCCAGCGAAGATACAAACTCTCGGTCATGGCTAACAAAAATCAAAGTGCCTTTATAACCTTTTAATGCGGTGTTTAGCGCTTCAATCGCTTCCATATCCATGTGGTTAGTGGGTTCATCCATCACCAAAACGTTAACGTCTAACATCATCAATTTACCAAACATTAAGCGGTTCTTTTCTCCACCGGAGCAGCTTTTGGCTTTTTTGTTGGCATCATCAGCACTAAACAGCAAACGCCCCAAAATACCACGCACAATCAGATCATCATGCTTTGCGGTGCGCCATTGTGAAATCCACTCAAAGACGGTTAAATCGTTATCAAAATCGGCGGTATTGTCTTGAGGACAATAACCGATGGAGGCATTTTCTGACCATTTGACTACGCCTTGCGTTTGAGCCAATTCACCGACTAAACAGCGCAATAAGGTACTTTTACCGACACCATTTTCACCAATTACCGCCAATCGAGTTCCCGCTTCTAGCAACAAGTTACCTTTTTCAAATAATGGCCCTTCATCGAAGGCATGCGCTAACTCTTGTAGCTCAAGGGCTTGGCGATGTAGTTTTTTCCCTTCACCAAAGGTAATATGTGGACTTACTCGGCTACTTGATTTCACTTCATCAAGCTTAATTTTATCCATTTTCTTGGCACGTGAACTGGCTTGCTTAGCTTTTGAAGCATTGGCACCAAAACGGTTGACGAAATCTTGTAACTCATTCAACTCAGCGGTTTTTTTGGCATTCCCCGCTAGCAGTTGCTCACGAATTAAGCTTGATGCTTCTAAGAAATAATCATAATTACCCGGATAAATCCGCAGCTCACCATAATCAATATCAGCCATATGGGTACAGACGGCATTTAAGAAGTGGCGATCGTGAGAGATGATGATCATGGTACATTTACGCTGCTTCAACTCTTCTGCTAACCAGTTAATGGTATGAATGTCCAAGTTGTTGGTCGGCTCATCAAGCAATAAAATATCGGGGTTAGCAAACAGAGCTTGCGCTAATAAGACACGCAGTTTCCAACCAGGAGCGACTTGCTGCATCAAACCAAAATGCAGCGATTCTTCAATGCCTGCTTGCAGTAGAATATCTCCCGCGCGACTTTCCGCAGTATAACCATCCATCTCGGCAAATTCGCTTTCTAGCTCAGCGACGGCCATGCCATCGGCTTCACTCATTTCAGGTAATGCGTAAATTCGTTCACGTTCTTGTTTAATTTCCCACAGCTTACGATCGCCCATGATCACGGTATCAATCACGCTAAATTGCTCAAAGGCGAATTGATCTTGACTCAACACGCCGAGCTTCAAACCAGGCGTCATCGAAACGTTACCAGAGCTTGGTGTCAGCGCACCACTGAGGATCTTCATGAATGTCGACTTACCACATCCATTCGCACCGATTAACCCATAGCGGTTACCGTTGCCGAATTTAGCAGAAATGTTTTCAAATAAGGGTTCTGCACCAAATTGCATGGTGATGTTGGCAGTAGAGATCAAAGAAGTCTTCCTAGGTATGAATATGAACGAGCCGTTGGGTGACAACCGATAACGGTCACACACCAATTAATAGGTATTGATACCGTAATGATACCCCGACATCGGACTGGCCATCGGTGAACATCATCAGGGTATAGATAGGCGGCGAATTATACAGGTTTATCACACAAATGATAGATATGAGAGATTAATCACAGAAGTCTTCCCATGGTGTAGCGTTAGATTCGCCAGTCCTCATCGGGATGCTCAGCTTGAGTTAAGTAGCTAAAAGCTTGAAATTGGCTGATAAAAATTTGCCCTGTGAAATGCTCTAAAAACGTTGAGCGTTGTATTTCATCCATCACGGGGCCTTTGACCTCAGACAAATGCATAGTAATACCCGATTGAGCAACACGCTCTGCGATTAAATGTAAGCTCTCCAAGGCACTACTATCGATACGATTGACCCCAGAAAGCATCAACACTAAATGCTGGGTTTCAGGGTAGCTAGCTAAATACTCTGGGATTTTATCTTCTAAATAACGGGCATTGGCAAAATATAAGCTTTCATCGATGCGTAAAGTTAATACCGTTTTACTTTGCTTAACTTGAAAACGCTGCACATTACGAAAATGTTCACTACCTTCGATTAATCCCACCACCGCGATGTGCGGCTGACTGGTTCGCCATAAAAAAATCACTAATGAGAGCAGCACGCCAATGATGATCCCCCACTCAATATTGATAAAGAGCACTCCAACAATGGTACTTAACATCACCACGCCATCGCTTTTTGCGGCGCGCCAGGTGGTAAAAATGGCTTTGATATCAATCAAAGCCGATACTGCAACAATAATAATCGCCGCTAAAACCGCGTGAGGAAGATAGCTAAACAATGGAGTAAAATACAGTACCGTGATGCCAATCCCTATCGCGGTCAACATGCCCGCCAATGGCGTTTCCGCTCCCGCATCATAGTTAACCACTGAGCGCGACAAGCCACCAGTGACCGGAAACCCACCCTGTATCGCAGAGGCAATATTCGCCCCACCCAAAGCAATCAACTCTTGGTTTGGTTCAATCCGTTGACGTCTTTTCGCCGCTAACGTTTGGCCAACCGACGCTGACTCAACAAACCCGACCACGCTGATCAGCAGCGCTGCAGGCAACAGTTGAACCATTAAGTTGGTTTCAAACACGGGCATAACCAAACTTGGTAACCCCGTCGGGATAGCGCCAACTACACTCACCCCTTGAGTGTGCTGTGGAAAGTAATCAATGATCAAGATGCTTGCGACCATGACCATCACCGGCAGTAATTTGGTGATATGGCCCGCCCACGATGCAGAGCAGCCAAGGTTTTGTAATAAAGAGGAGAAATAACGTCGGCCAAGCACCAATAGTACTAAACTCCCCAGCCCCAGCCATAAGGTCGGATAGTGCACAGCAGCCAACACTTCATTGAGCGAGCCATCGGCTACTGATAAGCCCAGTAACTTAGGTAATTGTCCCAAAATAATCACAACGCCAGAGGCGGTCATAAAACCAGATAGTACTGAATGACTTAAAAACGTCGTTAAAAAGCCTAAGCGAAACACCGCCATGATTAACAGCATCAGTCCAGATAAAAACGCCAGCGTCGCCGCAGCCGTTACATAAGCGTGTGTCCCAACATCATGTAAAGGCGCAATCGCTTCTGCGGTCATTAACGAAATCACCGCAACGGGGCCAACAGCCAACGTTTTGCTGGTCCCCAACAGGGTGTAAGCCACCAGCGGTAAAATACTGGCATATAGGCCATAAACTGGAGGTAAACCAGCCACAATCGCATAAGCTAAACTTTGTGGCACCAGCATCAAGGTGACAATGATCGCCGCCACTCCGTCTTTGCTGGCAGCCTGACGAGTGTATTCCGGCAACCAAGTCACGATGGGCAGATATTGACGCCAAGCTAGCTTCATTGGCTGATCCCTATTTACTTTAATTTCAACTCACCGCGCTTGTGCTTAACGCTGAGCAAATCGCTCGCCGAGACCATCAAGCTTAAAGCCTTGCTTGGTAGCAACCTGCAAACGCTCACTGAACATCGCGCTATCTTGACTTGCCAATGACCACAACATACTAGAACGGGTTCCCGTGCGACAAAAAGCTAAGATAGGTTGAGGGAGCGTCTGTAACAATTCACCAAATTGATGGATCTGAGCTTCGCTAATTTGGCCACCCACCACGGGTAAATGAACATAAACTAAACCAAGCTGATCGGCATGTTGTTCAATCACTTGATTCAATGGCTGGCCACTTTCCTCGCCATCGGGCCGATTATTGATCACCGATTTAAAACCTAAACCAGCGATCTGTTCGATATCACTTGGCTCAATTTGCGGTGCAACGGTCAGTTGTGGGGTTAATGTAATCAATGTCAACATCAGACTATCCTTGTTAGTTAAACTTTATTAAGCGGAATTTTTAGATACTGAACACCATTGTCTTCAGCCGGAGGTAATACGCCAGCACGCATATTGACCTGAACCGAGGGCAAGATCAAAGTCGGCATCGATAACGTCGCATCCCGAGCTTGACGCATGGCGACAAACGCCGCTTCTTCCACGCCATGACCAACATGAATATTATGCACACGCTCTTCACCAATCGTGGTTTGGAAAAGAAACTCTTCTCGCCCCGGCGCTTTGTAGTCATGGCACATAAATACGCGCGTTTCATCGGGTAAAGTGAACAGTTTTTGAATGGAGTGATAGAGCGTTTTGGCATCCCCGCCCGGAAAATCACAACGCGCGGTACCGTAATCAGGCATAAACAGCGTATCACCAACAAAAGCACTGTCACCAATCAGGTAAGTCATACACGCTGGTGTGTGTCCCGGAGTATGAATCGCTTTGGCCTGAAGGTTACCTACCGTGAATGACTCCTGATCGGTAAATAAATGATCAAACTGGCTGCCATCTGCGGCAAAATCCTGTTCTGTGTTAAACAACTTTCCAAAGGTATCTTGAACCACGGTAATCTGTTGACCTATCGCCAGTTTACCGCCCAGTCGTTGCTTGAGGTAAGGCGCGGCACTTAAGTGATCGGCATGGACATGGGTTTCTAAAATCCACTCCACTGATAAGCCTTGTTGTTCAACAAAGGCGACCACTTTATCGGCGGACTCATAAGATGTTCTGCCTGATGCTGGTTGGTAATCCAGCACAGAGTCGATGATTGCACATTTCGATGAACTCGGGTCGACCACCACGTAACTGTAAGTAAACGTGTTAGCATCAAAAAATTCATGAACATTAGGTTTCATTACAATCCCCCCACCACAATGATTAGCAAATGCTTATTTAGGTTATACTAATTCATCATCGCACGTTTTGCCAGTGATACGAGTAAAATTTGTCCATTTACTGTTACTTCATCGATTTCCACGCCCAAATCGCCGCAGCAATCACCATACTCATCCCTGCGCCTAAATACAGCGTTTCAATACTGGCACCCACTTCCACCAAATGCTCAAGGAAAAGAATGATCATGATCACCACCGCCACTTGCAATAAAGTGATTTTTAAATCATGAAAATTTCTAATCGCGAGAGCAGAAAGAAAGGGACTCGCCTCCAAAGCTGATGGGCGAATAAAAAGACGATATAAACTGGCGGCAATGATTTGAAAGGTAATCGCAATCAGTGAGATATCTAAGACTTTTAGCAACCTCACCGCCAACATTTTGCCTTGAGTAACGCCAGATGGAATTCCGCCCCACAAATTACTGACAATACCGAACATAATCGACAGCACAACGAGATATAAGATCACCGCAGCAACAAAACTGGTCACGATAACCGCTAACACTAAAAATCGACTACTACCAAATAAACGATCCATCATAATGATTACTCTTTTTAACCCAGAGATAAGCAGCTCAGGTACATAAAACCGCTGTTTTTAAACTTACTTTGATAAGCAACTTATAATCTATCATAGCTGATCACTCGATGGGGAAAGCCAATGACGACCTTTGTGAGCATCCCAGCATCCGCCATCAAAAGTAAGTACAACGCCAGTCTTTTACCCATTACGCATCACTAAAAATAATCATTGTCATCAAGCCTTAACGGTTTATTCACATAAAAGTCACCTTTCCCTTCTACCGTTTACCAACTTGTTTAAGGACGACAACCTGAGGTTTTATCATGAAATTGTTAGCTCAATGCGTCGCATTGGCGTTAATCGCAACGCCACTTGCTCACGCACAATTCTCTCTCGATTCACGCTATAAAGATAACGATGGTGATCTGGTCGCCGATATCCCCAGTAATGCGTCAGCTTGGGTGAACCCATCAACATTGATTTTTGCCTATACGCCCGTCGAAGACCCTGCCGTTTATGCGGATGTCTGGAAACCATTTTTAGACCATATGGCCAAAATAACAGGAAAACGTGTCCAATTTTTCCCAGTTAACTCTAACGCCGCACAAATTGAAGCCATGCGTTCAGGACGTTTACACATCGCTGGATTTAACACAGGTTCAAACCCATTAGCCGTCGCGTGCGCGGGTTTTCGTCCTTTTGCGATGATGGCCAGAGAAGACGGCAGCTACGGTTATGAAATGGAAATCATTACCTACCCAACGTCTGGAATTGAAAAGATTGAAGATCTGCGTGGTCGCACCTTGGCATTTACTGCAGAAACCTCTAACTCGGGATTTAAAGCGCCACAAGCGTTACTTGAAGCGAGTTATCAATTAACCGCAGGCAAAGATTATACCCCCGCCTTCTCGGGTGCTCACGATAACTCCATTTTAGGCGTGGTTAACCGCGACTATGATGCTGCTGCCATTGCCAATTCTGTTGCCAAGCGCATGGTCGCAAGAAACGTGATTAACCCAGACAGCTATAACACGATCTTTAAATCGGAAAGTTTCCCAACCACAGGTTATGGCGTGGTTTACAACCTACACCCAGATTTACAACAAAAAATCCGCCAAGCCTTTTTCAGTTTTGATTGGAAAGGTACAGCGATGGAAAAAGAATTCTCTCAGTCGGGTGAAGCACAATTTATCCCTATTACCTTTAAAGAACACTGGTCTGTGGTGCGTGAAATCGATCAAGCCATGGGGGTTCAATACACCTGTCGTTAACCCTTAAACGCCAGATGATACTGATCATCTGGCGCTTTTTATCATCAAGGAGTGGATTCATGCTGACCATCAATGGATTAACCAAAACTTATCCAACGGGCGATAAAGCCCTCAATAACGTTTCATTCAGTGTGCCTAAAGGGCAAGTTGTTGGCTTAATTGGCCCTTCAGGAGCTGGGAAATCAACCTTAATTCGCTGTATTAATCGCTTAGTCGAGCCCAGTGACGGGCAAATTATTTTAAATGACTTAACGGTCAATCAACTTTCTCAAACTCAGTTACGACAAGCAAGACGAAAAATTGGCATGATCTTTCAAGAATATGCCCTCGTTGATCGCTTAACGGTGATGGAGAACGTCCTCTCGGGACGATTAGGTTATGTCTCGTTTTGGCGCAGTTTTTGGCGACAATACCCCGAACAAGACATCAGCAACGCTTATCGCCTTTTAGATCGTGTGGGCTTACTTCAACATGCTGACAAAAGAGCCGATGCATTATCTGGCGGACAACGCCAACGGGTAGGTATTGCTCGTGCTCTAGCTCAAGATCCAGAACTGCTGTTGATTGACGAGCCAACCGCGAGCTTAGATCCTAAAACCAGTCGCCAAGTGATGCGTTTATTGGTTGAAATGTGCAACGAACGTGGCTTACCAGCGATCATTAATATTCATGATGTGGTCCTCGCTCAGCAGTTTACCGACCGAATTATTGGCTTAAAAGCCGGTGAGGTGGTGTTCGATGGATCTCCACAGCAGCTAACAGAAAGTGTATTGACTCGAATTTACGGTGAAGAGGATTGGACCAGCATGCGCCAGCCAGAATCATCCATTGACACAGAACTGGCCTCTCAAGCTCATCGTTCATTGGTGAATGCATGAACCCAGTACCTTATTCAACTCAATGGCGCAAACCGCCACAGATCATTAAAAGTCGCGTTTGGCGATGGGTGATTACTCTTTTGTGCCTAATCTATTTATGGTTCGCGATTGGCAGTATAGATATTAACTGGCTAAGGATTTACGAAGGATTAGAACGGGCACAGCGCTTTATTGGTGGATTCTTACAGCCTGATTTTTCCACTCGCTGGCGAGATATTTCCGCTGGAATGATCGAAAGTTTAACCATGACTTTAACTTCCACTGTGGTGGGTATTGCTTTAGCGATTCCGGTTGGACTTGGCGCAGCTCGCAACTTAAGTCCAACTTGGGTTTATATGATTTGTCGTGCTTTTATTGCTCTTAGTCGCTCTTTACAAGAAATTATCGTCGCAATCTTTTTCGTCGCTTTATTTGGCTTTGGTGCTTTTGCTGGCTTTTTGACCTTAACTTTCGCCACGATTGGTTTTATCGGTAAATTACTGGCAGAAGAAATTGAGGGCATCGACCCCGCCCCTATTGAGGCGATTAAAGCCACTGGCGCATCATGGTTACAGTGGATTAATTATGCTATTCAGCCACAGGTGTTACCGCGTCTACTTGGGTTGTGCTTATACCGACTCGATATTAACTTTCGTGAGAGTGCCGTAATCGGCATTGTTGGAGCCGGTGGCATTGGCGCAACACTCAATACCTCTCTCTCGCGCTACGAATATGACAGTGCTGGCGCCATTCTCTTACTAATTATTGCGATTGTGATGCTCAGTGAATATGCTTCTGGCTATCTACGGAAATACGTGAAATGAATCCTCTCAACTCAAGCCTAACTTGGCAATATCGTACGCCAAAGACTCAATTGTTACTTTGGGTTGGTTGGATGTTACTGCTGGCTTTGTTTATTTATTGCTGGAATGTCATGACAGAACATACCATGTGGGTGTTCGTCTACGATGCTCCTCAAGCCGCTGCTGATTTAATAGACAGAGCCTTTCCTCCCCGTTGGTCTTATATGGAGCGCTTATGGTCGCCATTGTGGGACACGCTCAATATGGCAACCTTAGGTACGTTACTGGGCGTCATTCTGGCTACGCCACTGGCTTTTTTAGCCGCCAGTAATACCACACCCTCTAGAGTATTGGTGAGACCAATTGCTTTGTTTGTCATTGTCGCCTCTCGCTCAATTAACTCTTTGATCTGGGCACTGCTGCTGGTTTCGATTCTTGGCCCTGGTCTACTGGCTGGCATTTTAGCCATTGCACTGCGATCCATCGGTTTTGTCGGCAAATTATTGTATGAAGCGATTGAAGAGACCGAACTGACTCAAATTGAAGCAATAACCGCCACGGGGGCAAGTCAAGCGCAGGTTTTAAATTATGCGATTGTGCCGCAAGTATTACCTACGTTTTTTGGGATCAGTGTTTTTCGTTGGGATATTAATATTCGCGAAAGTGCGATCTTAGGTTTAGTTGGAGCGGGTGGCATCGGCATGCAATTGCAATCTAGTTTAAATGTCCTCGCTTGGCCTCAAGTCACCTTGATTATTTTAGTCATCTTGGCAACGGTCGTCGTAAGTGAATGGATCTCTGCCAAGGTCCGTCAAGCAGTGATTTAATGGGGTTAGCTCTTAATATTCAACGTTAGGGCAATAACAAAGTGGAGAGCTCTTCTCCACTTTGTTGTCTTTATCCGACTCAATAACAACCGATATAAACTCGGTTGTTATACTTTAAAACGCTGTAACTGCTCATCCAATTGGTTAGCACTATCAGCTAGATGCTGGCTTTGTTCAGCCAAATCTTGCGCCGATTGGCTAATATGATCAGCCGACAGATTAATATGACTGACATTGCTGTTCATCTCTTCAGCTACGGTATCTTGCTGCTCTGCCGCGGTGGCAATTTGGGTCACCATGTCATTCGCTCGAGTCAGCTCTGTCACCATCTGTTTTAACATTTGCTTAGTTTCGGTTGCGGTTTGAACATTTTCTGTCACACGACTATGACACTGCTTCATCGCTTGTGACGCACTGCCCGCTCTGGCAATTAAGGACTCGATGGTTTGCTGAATTTGATGCGTCGATTGCTGAGTACGGCCAGCCAAATGACGCACTTCATCAGCAACCACCGCAAAGCCGCGACCTTGCTCTCCTGCCCGCGCGGCTTCAATCGCCGCATTTAAGGCCAATAAGTTAGTTTGTTCAGAGATGGCTTGAATCACATCAACAATTTCATTGATCCCCGCGACATCATTCCGCAGCGCTTCAACCAATTGATCGGTTTGCGAGACCTCTTGAGATAGCTGTTCGATGTTTTGCTCCGTTCTCTCCATCATGCTATTACAACTTAACGCTTGATTGGCGACATCGTCGGTCGAAGCGGCGGTTTGCTCGGCATTTTGCGCCACATCGCGAATGGTCGCATTCATTTCATTCATGGCGGTCGCTAACTGCTCCAATTGCATGCGCTGCGATTGGGTACTGGTTGCGGTTTCTTCACTAGCCGAAGCGATTGACGACGCCATCTCAGCGGCATTCATCGCTGACTGCTTGGCGGTAATTAAAGCTTGATGGGTACTTTCGATCATTGAATTTATCGAACGCCCTAAACTAGCAATCTCATCCCGTCCTTTAGGATTAAAACGCACCGTCATATCCCCTTGCGCTGCCCGCTGTACTTTGGTGACAAACAGAGCCAGAGGGTCGGTAATGTTTTTACCGATAATGCTCGAAAACAGTAAAGTAATCACCACGCCCGCCAAAGCAAAGCCAACATAAAATAAGGCATTGTGATACACCGTTTGATTGATATCGTTAACGATAACGCCGGTACCAATGACCCAATTCCAACCATTGGCTTGTGCAACATAGGAAATTTTGTCCTCAATCGGACCATTCGGTGGCACAAAAGTGTATTCGACAAACCCAGCGCCTTGACGTTGAACAACCTGTGCCATTTGTTGCCAATGAAAACGACCAGAACCATCACGTACCTGACTCATATCTTGATTGGTCATTTCTGGGCGCAGAGGATGCAGTACTAGACGAGCATTAGCCGTCATCACCCAAAAATAGTTACCATTGTCATATCGGAGTGCCTTGATCGCTTCGATCGCTCGTTGCTTAGCTTCTTCTTCACCAATTCTTGGTGCTAAACGAGCATAATAATCAACTAAACTGACCACTGATTGGACTTGATTTTCAACACTTTGTTGGCGTTCTTGAAAGGCCATTTCTCGTAACTTACTTACCCCGTAGAGGCTGATAAGCACAATAATGGCCAGAGAAATGAGTTCGATCACCAAGATTTTCTGACGAACGTTGAGGGCTCTAAGTATCTTTAACATAGTGTATTCCTAGCGCAAGCGTAATGACGGGCATTTTTGCCTCTGTATGATGATTTCATCCTGATTCTTTGTGATATTCATCCAAGAACCGGAGCTTACTATGGAAAACATTTACCGCTTATGCAACAGGACCATTATTTTTATGTGGATTTATTCTAACTTTCACGCAACAAACCTTAAACGTCCTCATCAATCAATGGTGAATCACCGCGCGATAACGCCTTTATGGGGTTGAACAACGTGCAGGCGGGCTTTTTCTTTTACTGCTCGTCGACCTTTTCTTGGTTTTAAATGCAGGTCGCTTAACCGGCGGTAAAGCTCGCAACGAGGCGGGGACAGGTTGTTGTTTCACTTGCTCTATCCATTGGCTAATTTGTCGCTCAAGATCTTCAATAAAGGGTTGATAAGCTTGACCTCTTTCTGCCATCGCTTGCAGTTGATGCTCCCAATGAGCGGTCATATCAGGATAAGTGGCTTGCAGCGGTAGCGCCTCCACCAGTCCTTTGCCAGCCGGAGTACTTTTTATCTGTTTTCCTTCTCGTGTCAGTAATTGACGCTTGAATAACGTATCTAAGATGCCAGCTCGAGTGGCTTCTGTGCCTAACCCATCGGTCTCACGAAGAATTTTCTTAAGCTCTTTATCTTCAACAAAGCGGGCGATCCCCGTCATCGCTTGCAATAACGTTGCCTCAGTAAAATAACGCGGCGGTTCGGTCTGGCAAGTTTTCATCTCTCCTTCGCGACAGATCAACGATGTCCCCTTTGGTAGCGGCGGCACAGTATCAATTCCATCCTCAGGTTGCTCTTGTTGACCTATGACACTTTTCCAGCCTGCGAACACCAATTGTCTGCCTTTAGCAATAAAGGTTCCTCCCGCAATGGTAAATACGAGTTTAGCTTCAGCGTATACTGCGGGAGGATAAAATTGCAGTACGTACTGGCGAGCAATTAACTGATAAATATTCTGCTCAGCAGCAGAAAGTCCATGTACAGCACTTTGCTTAGGGGTAGGAATAATCGCATGATGCGCATCAACTTTACTGTCGTTCCACGCTTTAGAACGGAATGTACGGTCTGCACCGGCGACCGCAGTTTGTAATGGCTGAAGATTATGAGCAATCGCCGTCAGTATCGTATCCGTCTGAGTTAAATGTTCTTTAGGTAAATAACGACTGTCGGAACGTGGATAAGTGATTAACTTGTATTTTTCATACAGTGACTGACAAATATCCAATACTTGTTGAGCACTCAAACCATAGCGCTTGGCAGCATCAATTTGTAAGGCCGATAATGAATAAGGCAGTGGTGCTGCTTGCTTAGTTTGCGTTTGTTCTGACGCCACAACAATCGCAGGCTGATGTTGAATACGACGGGCAACATTTTCAACCAAAGCGCGGTTTAACACTCGTCCCTCTTCATCTTGCCAAGGCTGGCAGGCGTCACTAGGCTGCCAGCGAGCTCGAATATCAAACTCATGTCCTTCGACTTGATAAGGGATCAATGCGTGTAAGGTAAAATAATCATGGGCGACAAAATGGGCTATCTCGGCATCACGACGGACCACCAAACCCAGTATAGGTGTTTGCACTCGACCAACGGATAATACCCCTTGATAACCCGCTTTTTGTCCAAGCAAGGTATAAGCACGAGACATATTCATACCGTATAACCAGTCAGCCCGAGAGCGTGCTAAGGCTGAAATCGACAATGGAATAAATTCACGATTACTGCGCATTGTTGAAAGTGCGCGTTTCACCGCAGGCAAATTGAGATCGCTGATCAGTAAACGTTGAATGGTTTGCTGCTTTTGTTTAGAGACCTGACAATAATCGATAACCTCATCAACCAACAGTTGACCTTCGCGATCTGGATCGCCAGCATGGACAATTTCTTGGCTACTTTTTAGTAACTTACGCACTACGGCCAATTGTTGACTCGCCGTTTTCCGCGGCTTCAATTGCCACTTTTCGGGTAGGATGGGTAAATCAGCCAAATTCCACTTTTTGTATCGCGGATCATAGCTGTCCGGTTCCACTTGCTCCAGTAAATGACCAATACACCAAGTCACCTTATCGCCATTGGCACATTCAATAAAACCTTGCTGCTTTTTATGGGGCTTGGGCAACGCATCAGCAATGGCTCGGGCTAAACTGGGTTTTTCAGCAATGAATAAGCGGCTCATAACAGTCTAAAATCAGAAAAAATTAGGGCCACATTAACCAATGTGACCCTAAAAAATCAAGCTAAACTGTTTTTTTATACAGTATTAAGCTTCATCTGTCGCGTTACGTGCGGCCGCTTCTTTAATTAATGGCTGTAGTTCACCTTTTTGGAACATTTCCAAAATAATGTCACAACCACCAATCAATTCACCTTCAACCCATAACTGGGGAAAAGTAGGCCACTGAGCATAAACCGGTAGCTCTGCGCGAATATCTGGATTTTGTAAGATATCGACGTAGGCAAATTTTTCACCGCACGCCATTAACGCTTGAGCGGCTTGCGAAGAGAAACCACAGCTTGGCAGTTTAGGTGACCCTTTCATATAAAGAAGAATTGGGTTTTCGGCAAGTTGCTGTTTAATTTTATCGATGGTTTCCATTGCTTCCTCTTAATGGATGGCTAAGTTAATCCCTTCCATTCTAAATCATTAAGAGAGAATAAAAAGCACATTCTGTTTATGGATTTAGCAGAGTAAGTATCAAGTGATCGCGGTATATTGACTTAACTGAACTTTTTCTTTCACTTGGGGTGTTAATAAAGTAAAAACTTGCTAAAATGCATAGCAAGTCAGTTTTATCGACTCCATTACAATAACACTGGAAGCAATCAAAGAAGTGTCTACATCAGTCGTGGGCCGTAACCTGTATTTGACCTCGTCTGCTTAGTCGTTTCTTTCCTCTCAACAACGGAGAATTGAACAATGGCATTTGAACTACCAGCACTACCTTACGCAAAAGATGCGCTACAACCGCACATTTCAGCAGAGACTTTGGATTACCACCACGGTAAACACCATAATACTTATGTCGTAAAATTGAATGGTCTGATCCCGGGTACAGAGTTTGAAGGCAAATCTCTCGAAGAGATCATCAAAACGTCAACGGGCGGTATTTTTAATAATGCGGCACAGGTATGGAACCACACTTTCTACTGGCACTGCCTATCTCCAAACGGCGGTGGTGAGCCAACAGGCGCAGTGGCAGAAGCCATCAATGCAGCCTTCGGTTCATTTGCTGAGTTTAAAGCAAAATTCACTGATTCTGCGATCAACAACTTCGGTTCGTCGTGGACTTGGCTAGTGAAAAAAGCAGACGGTTCATTGGCGATTATCAATACTTCTAACGCAGCAACCCCAATCACTGAAGAGGGCGTAACGCCTTTATTGACCGTTGATCTGTGGGAACATGCTTACTACATTGACTACCGTAACCTCCGTCCAGACTACATGAACGGCTTCTGGGCTCTAGTCAACTGGGAATTTGTTGCACAAAACCTAGCGAAGTAATCTTGGTTGATTAAGAGGTGAGAGCCGAATAACGCTCCAACCGATAAGCCTACCTCAAATAAGGTAGGCTTTTTTTATTAAAGTTTTTCCTTCATGTGCCGTTATTAGTGGTGCATTGAGGAGAAACCATGCAAGTACATACATTAGACAAAGCCGGAATAATTAATGAGTTACAGCTCGGAACTGGGGTCAACCAAGCGGTACAGCAAGGTCGTCATGCCGATTTCGCTCTATTCATGGCACTCTTCTCGAATGACGTTCGCGATACCACGCCCATCGAGCCGATCACCACTCACCGTACGACTGAAGATCAGCTACGTCAACGCTTTGAACTGCCAGCATGTCAAGCACTACGCAATGATCAAAGCTCTTACGCTATTTCGGCTCAGCAAGCAAAACTGTTTCACTCTGGCGGCATGGCGAGCGCCAAACTGTCGCACTATTTGCAACCTGAAGTGCTCACTTACCTCCCTGAAGACACTGAAAATTTCCCAGAAGACGTGTATTTAAATCTCTCTGGGCATGACCGCCGTCATCTCGCACAGCAAGAGAATAAGACGTTGATGATAATGGATTTATATCCTCAGCTTAATCACGCCCTTAGGCAAGATCAACTAAGAGCTCAGGTATAGGATATATCTCGACGGCGCTAAAAATAGCGAATCATCGATCAAAAAGTTTCTCTTTTTATCCCCCCAAAAGCCAACCGCCCCTAGAGCAGCTGTGTATATTTTTGCTTAAGCCTTGTCGCCGAATGTGAATAAGCGCAAAGAAAAAACGATTGCTTTTCGAACAACTGGGTTTATTTGAAGCAATTCACACCATCATATCAAACCGTCAACCATGCTTAACGTACTCGATGGTCACGGCACCTCCAAGGAAGGCACACAATGAAAATTAAAAGTGCATTAATTTTAATTACTTCAGCTAATTCGCTACTGGGCAGCACGCTGGCGATGCATTTTGCTCGTTTGGGGGCTAACGTTATATTATGTGATACCAATCATAGTGCTTTAGTCACCACCTGGCAGCATTGCTACGCGATCAGTCATCGTGTTCATTACTACACGTTACCCGACCGCTCTCCAACGAGTATTCATCAGTTATTTGATTATATTGAAACCACCTACCACTCAGCCCCGGACGTGTTAATCAATCACTGGCCAAGCGTCAGTTTTCCTTCTTTGGTGGATGAACAACCTACAGAGCGTTTTATTCAACAATTGGCCAATATGGCTTCATCCCTCTTTACCTTTGGGCAAACTTGCTCAGAAAGGATGCGTCAGCATCAAGCAAAAGGAGTGATTGTTAATCTCGTCTGGCACAATACCGCACAACAACAAGCCGGAATGGAAAATACCAATTCTATGGTTGCCGGCTTTACCCAAAGTTGGGCCAGAGAGTTAACGCCCTATAATATTCGTGTCGGTGGCGTGATCCCGATGGCGGGAGGCAATCATCACAATCTGCATTGGGCTGAAATTCAAGATGAGCTTATACGTAATACCGAATACATTGTGACTAATGACTATTTCAGTGGACGAGTCATGTCAGCATGATGGCAAAGAGAATACAGAAATAGAAAGTGCAGATCACTTTAGGGTCAAGTGACCTGCACTCATTGGATCTCAATAACAGATGGTATCAAGAAAAACTAGAATCCGCCGTCGAGGTAATCATCAAGGAAATCTTCTTGATCAGTGTCGTAATGTTCTGTGTCTCGTTCAGCTTTAAAGTCACGACGTTGTAAATAGACTTCTCGCGTTAATGCGTAAGGATCAGGAGAACGCTGTAGCATGGCTTCTTGAGGCACTAAAGCGGCTCGGGTTTCCATTCCTTGAACCGCCCATTTACCAATACTTCCCCAAATATTCAAATACGCAAGAGGAACATACCAACCATCAACCGTATCCGCCACTTCCCGCACAGTATAGGGTCCATAACCCGGTACCATTAAGTATGGTCCGTTACCGACACCGTAATAACCTATCGCATCACCAAATTGTTTGTCATCATGCTTACGAATTCCGGCTTCTGAGGCGATATCAATCAAACCTAAAAGCCCAAAAGTACTGTTTAACCAAAAACGGTTAAAATGATCGAGCGCTTTTTCGCCATTCCCCATGATCAGGTTATTAACCATACTGGCTGGCTCATCTAAATTGGATAAGAAATTCGCTAAACCGCGTCTTAATGGTGACGGGACATAATCGACATAAGCCAGTGAAACAGGACGAGCTAGGTAGGGATCTAGGTAATCGTAGTTAATTTTCCACATCGCGCGATTAAACCCCTCTAAAGGATCATTAGGATGTGATTCATTATGTGCATTTTCAGGTACCGAGCTACATCCGGCCAGTACCAGCATCAATAAAAGCATTGCTATCCGTAACAAACGGCTGGGCATGGTCATAATCCAATTGGTGAAAAGTCATTGCGACATTGCTCGACTTTTACAATATAAAAATAGGGTGAATATAACAATATGAGCCTTAAAATATCATATTATCGTCGAATTTGTCTTATTGATGTAACCAGAATATTAACGCTCGGTCATCAGTAAACAAAAAGCGTCGATTGCTATTAATCATTTTCAGTAACCAATAAAAATGATTAATGAGTTATTCAAAACTGTTGATACTAACACAGCATCCCAGAGACAAAATAGAATTAGCGCTAAACTCGTTATTAACCTGAACATTATCGATGAAAAAACGGCCAAAATCCCGCCTATGAGACGATAGTAAGCAAACTTCTTATAATGGTTTACGAAAATAAAAGCCAAAAGAAAGTGTAACACTCTCATTTGGCTTTTATTTAAAGAGAAGATTTACGAGTCGGTCTTTTACCCGTATTAGAAGCAGGCATGCGCCCTTCCGGATCGCTACTTAAAGGTGGAATAGATTCTTTACCGGCCAACTTTTTTTGCAATGATAACATTAATTCCGCTTCGGCTTTAGGTAACTCACACTCTTCGATAAGCTCATCAATGTCAGCGCCTAACTTGACCATTTTACTTGCCCGACTGTATAGGCGGGCATCGGTATCAACATTTTCTAACTGCTTAAGACGCTCACTTAAGTGAACGATGATCTCTTGTTGCCCTGTGACTTTTTGCCCAAGGCCGATTGCAGCAGAACGCACTTCTAACAACTGCTTGGTGGCTTTTTGCAACTCTTTATCAAGCTGGCGAACTTGTTGACGAAAATAATCGCCTTGGCGAGTTAATGAACGGCGCAAAAACCACAACCCAAGCGTTAATAGTACAACAATGAACGCCGCTCCCCCTGCAAGGACAGAAGGCGTAAAGTGTAAAAAATCACTCATTAGAGATGAGCCATATCGTCCCACTCTTCTTGCGATAGCAGTTTATTGAGATCAACCAAAATAAGCAGTTTTCCATCACGATTACTCACGCCTTGGATAAACTTAGAACTCTCTTCTGTACCGACACTTGGCGTGGTATCAATTTCCGATGAACGTAAGTAAACCACCTCAGCAACGCTATCGACTAAGATACCAATCACTTGACGCTCAGATTCAATGACAATGATTCGTGTATTGTCGGTGATTTCACCTTGCATCAGACCAAAACGTGAACGTGTATCAATAACGGTGACAACATTACCACGTAGGTTAATAATTCCTAAAACATAGTCAGGCGACCCTGGGACGGGTGCGATCTCGGTGTAACGTAACACTTCGCGGACTTGCATCACATTGACGCCATAAGTCTCTTCTTCCAATTGAAATGTTACCCACTGAAGCACTTCATCATTTGAGTGTTCTTTTCTCACTTCTACTTCAGACATACCTTTTCCTCTTTAAGTCGTGACCGACAAAATATGTATTATTTATCGAGCGCTTGGACATCAAGACCTGCATTAAGCATAGCGATTAATGCATGAACGTGTATCAAAGCGCACATTTTTTCTTTAACCATTCCTGCGAGCCAAGGTCGTTTGCCCACTTGCTCTCGCCAGCGTACCTTATCGCTACTTAACCATTCAGTACCTAATAGTTTAGTACAAGCTAAGCCCCACAGGCTGTTATCTAACATGACTATATATTGATAGTCTTTTTTGTACGTATCATCCGCTAATTTATCAGACATTACCCATTTCGCCGTATCGACCACATCCAACTGTGAATCTCGGTTAGTTTGTAAGCCTAAATACCATGCTGGTCGTCCAATCAGATGGTTCAACGTAGCTTTACGATGAATACCACCTAACTCATCCAGTGGTACGGCGAAAGTCACTCCGTTAACATCAAAATACAAAACTTGAAAATTTTGTTCACGGATCGGACATTGCCACTGTCCAATGCCGAATGGATCAGGTTGTGTGTCCTCGGTCACTAACGTGTCATCTGCCATAACCGGCTCGATGATCACCTCAGGCTCTGCTTCCAAAGGCTGTAAAGAGGGTTCCTCAACAAACAGCTCTGGCTCTTCAATCGTGATAACAGGATCAGACTCAACAAGCGTCTCTTCAATATCCCATTCTTGAATTTCTTCCACTACCGTCTCAGTAACCGTTTGAGCAATTTGAGTGGTGTTTTCTGCCATAACCACTTCAAGATCAAGCTCAGCGACAGGATTACTGCTCTCTAATTGACTCAGCAAGCGTTGTACGTCATCTAAATTAGGCAACTCAAATTCGACTAATTCTTGATCGATATAGCTTTCTGCACTCCGCTGGCGAGCAGGTTGAGGTTGAGGATCATCTATTGAATGACTAATAAGCGTGGTCGAAAAAGGACCATCTTGCCAATTCGGCTCATCCAGCTCTTCCTCTAGTAGAGCCGCGAAGTAATCATCCAGTGCTTGTTCGCTAGATAGTAAGGAGTTACTCATCGATAGCCAACCTCTCTAAGAAGAGTAACAGCTGTTTGTAAGCAAACACTCCTCGGCTTCCTTCTGCAAAATGAGAAGCTGGTAGACGCTTCAAACTTGCGTCACGGAATTTAGTATCAATGGGAACCGCAGATGCCCATACCTGTTCAGGGTAATCTTTCTTTAGCTGAGTCAAAGTTTGTAATGACGCACGAGTTCGTTTGTCGTACATCGTAGGCACAATGGTGACTTTAAACTCGCGATTGCGTGACTTTTGCATGATCGCTAATGTACGGACCATGCGTTCTAATCCTTTCATTGCCAAGAATTCAGTTTGCACTGGGATTAAAATACGGTCACTCGCCGCCAACGCATTCACCATCATCACCCCAAGAATCGGAGGGCAGTCAATTAATACGTAGTCATAACGATGGCGTAGAGCAAGCAATGAACGTTTAAGTATTAATCCCATACCACTGCGATTACCCATAACTCGATCTAAGGTAGCTAATGACATATGAGCAGGGATCAGATCCATATTTTCAATATCGGTACGTAAGATTAATGGCTCGACATTTTGTTCATTAAACTCGCGTAACTGAAATAGATCAAAAAGGCTCGTTGGCACGGCATCAGAATCATAGCCTAAATAAGTCGTTAATGATGCATGGGGATCGGTATCGACCAGCAAAACGCGCTTACCTTGTTGGCTTAATAAGCCAGCAAGGGTAATGGTCGTAGTAGTTTTACCTACGCCTCCTTTCTGGTTTGCCACACTCCAAACAATCATTAACGTTTCCTTAACTCAAGCCAACTTCAATCAGCATACGTTCTGCGATGCGATCCAAGGGCAAATCTTCAGATGAGATTCCCGCTTTGGAAACCGCTTGCGGCATGCCATAAACAACGCAACTCTCTTCATCTTGCGCCCAAACTGTTGCTCCAGCAGATTGCAACATACGAGCACCCTCGCGACCATCAGCCCCCATCCCTGTGAGGATCATCGATAAGACTTTATCCCCGAAAATCTTAGAGGCAGAACCAAATGTCACATCAACACACGGTTTGTAGTTCATCCGTTCTCCGCCATCAATAATGCGTAATCTGGCCGCTCCTGGGCGACCATCTAACATCATCTGTTTACCGCCAGGGGCGAGATAAGCGGTACCCGGTTTAAGAACATCACCATCTTCGGCTTCTTTCACCTGAATTTTACACAAAGAGTTCAGGCGACTTGCAAAAGCACCAGTGAAGGTGGCTGGCATATGTTGGATCAAAATGATCGGATGAGGATAATTAGCCGGCAATTTAGTTAAGATTTTCTGTAGCGCAACGGGGCCTCCGGTTGACGTACCAATCGCGGTTAATTGGTACTTTTTACCGGTTGCTTTAAAGCGTGATAATGCTGAAGGTGCAGTTGCCACACGTCCCTGAGCTGACGCTGATGAGTCAGATGACGAGCGCGAGGCAAGGTTCGAGGACGTGACACTACTGGTGACCACCGGACGACGCATAAAATTGCGTTTCGCCGCAATTTGTAACACTCGTTGCTGCAATAAAGTGACTGCATCTTCTCGATTGCGGGCTATATCTTCAAATTTTTTCGGCAAAAAGTCTAAAGCGCCAGCATCTAACGCATCCAGTGTCGCTTTGGCACCATCATGAGTCAGCGATGAAAACATTAGAATTGGCGTTGGATTATTAGCCATGATCTCACGTACGGCACTAATTCCATCCATCACCGGCATCTCAATATCCATGGTGATGACATCTGGTTTTAGACGCATGGCTTTATCGACAGCTTCTCGGCCATTAGTCGCCACATCAATCACTTCTAAGCGCGATTCAGCATTGATGATTTCACTCACTCGGCGTCGAAAGAAACTTGAATCATCAACAACTAAGACTTTAATCGGCATAGTTACCCTTATCATTTGGGTGGTCTATCGACCACTAGATACGCGAAGCAGCTGCGTATTTCTTAAGTAAATCAGAGACATCAAGTATCAAGGCTATATGACCATCACTGGTTATCGTAGCACCAGACATACCAGGCGTACCTTGTAACAATTTATCGAGAGGCTTAATCACCACCTCTTCTTGGCCAATTAATGTATCCACAACTAGGCCAACGCGTTGGTTACCAATTTGTACAATAACTACATGGCCATGGCCTTTACGAGGCTCGACTTTACCCGCCTGAGGGGCTAGCCAATTTTGTAGATAGAACAACGGAATGGATTTTTCACGCACAATAATCGTTAGCTGACCATCGACAATATTGGTCCGGCGTAAATCAAGGTGGAAGATTTCATTAACACTCGCGAGCGGTAAAGCGAATGGATGACCTGCTACTCCCACCATTAACGTAGGCAAAATAGCCAGAGTTAACGGAACTTTAATGGTGATTTTGGTCCCTTTCGTGAGTTCAGAATCAATATCAATCGAACCGTTAAGGGTATTAATCGCGGTTTTAACCACATCCATCCCTACGCCGCGTCCAGAAATATCAGAAATTTTCTCTTTACTGGAAAAGCCCGGCATAAAAATCAGGTTAAAACACTCTTTATTCGTCAATCGAGAAGCCGCATCTTCATCCATCATGCCACGTTTAACCGCAATCGCTCGCAGTTTATCGGGATCCATACCACCGCCATCATCAACGATCGCCAGCTCAATATGGTCGCCTTCCTGAGACGCAGAGAGGATAACTTTACCCGTACGCGGTTTCCCTGCCGCAACACGGTCGTCGGGCATTTCAATACCATGGTCAACGGAGTTACGTACTAAGTGAATCAATGGATCGGCAAGCGCTTCTACTAAGTTTTTATCCAGATCGGTTTCTTCCCCTTTCAACTCCAAAACAATGTCTTTGTTCAAGGTTCGAGCCAAATCACGAACAACGCGAGGGAAGCGACCAAATACTTTCTTGATCGGTTGCATGCGCGTTTTCATTACCGCGCCTTGTAAGTCTGCCGTCACCACATCAAGATTAGAGACCGCTTTAGACATCTCTTCATCATTACTATTAAGGCCAAGACTCAACAGTCGGTTACGCACTAATACCAACTCACCCACCATATTCATGATAGTATCAAGCGTCGAGGTATCTACCCTAACTGACGCCTCTACTTGAGGTTTTTTAGCACCGCCAGAACCAGCAGCAACTAACTCGTTCTTGTCTGAGTTGGTATCCGTTGTCTTAGCGACTGGAGCAGGTTTAGCTGGTGCTGGCGCAGCGGCAGCAGCTTTAGGCTTAGGTTGTTCTACTGGTTTCTTTTCAATAGATGGACTGGCTGGTGCAGCGGCTTTTGCTGCCTGAGTAGTATTGGCTGCCGCTGGGCGCGTAGCCATTTCTAGCTCTTCGATCGATGGTCCTTTACCACTGCCGTGTAACTCATCTAATAAACGTTCAAACTCTTCATCGGTCATGATATCGCCATTAGCGTTCACATTCGATGGTGTTGCTTTTACCGCGGGTTGTGACGATACCGTTGGAGAGGGGGCTTCTCCAGAACCATGTAATGAGGGACTTTTGCCTTTTCCATGCAGCTCATCAAGTAATTTTTCAAACTCATCATCAGTAATATCACCTGAAGCAGCAGGTGCTGATGCTGGTGATGGCTGAGACTTGGCAGCTTCACTGGCCGCCTTTTCCGCACCAGGACTACGACCTTTACCGTGCAGCTCATCAAGTAAGCTTTCAAACTCATCATCACTAATATCATCAATCGAGTTAGCATCGATATGAGCGTTACTCGAGGCTTGAGCGGTCACATCTTCAGAAGGCGCTGGTACATGAGATTCAGAGTCAGCTTCAGGTTCGATGTCTTCAACCGCGTCAGCCGACGCCGAACCTTCAGGTTCATCCTCAGATTCAGGCTTACACATATCATGCAATTCTTGAATTAAGATCGGATCAGCTGGCTGCAATGGCTCTTGATTTTGTACCGCTTGAAACTGCTCATTCACCGTATCCAAAGCACGTAGCATCACATCCATCAAACGAGCGTTGACACTACGTTGACCATTACGTAAATAGTCAAACACGTTTTCTGCACCGTGACAGGTTTCTACCAGTTCGGTGAGCGAGAGAAAGCCAGCGCCGCCTTTTACAGTGTGAAAACCGCGGAAAATGGCATTAAGAAGTTCGCGGTCTTGTGGGTTATTTTCTAACTCTACTAGCTGTTCTGATAACAACTCGAGAATCTCGCCAGCTTCAACCAGAAAGTCTTGAAGAATGTCGTCGTCTAAATCGTAGCTCATACTTTACCCCTAAAATCCAAGACTCGATAATAAATCATCGACATCGTCTTGCGATGAAACTGCATCTGTACGCTCATGAGGATTAATGATTGGTCCCTCTGGCTCACAAGGTGCTTTTTCAACTTTTCCTGATTGTTGTAATTGATTTTTACCAAATACGGTCAAGATCTCTACTAAGCGACCTTCCACCTCATTGACTAAGGTGATCACTCGGCGGATAATTTGTCCCGTTAAATCTTGAAAATCTTGCGCCATCAAAATTTCGGTTAATTGCCCTCGAAGCTCACTACTATTGCCTTCTATTTGCGAAAGAAGATCATCAATACGATGGCAAAGTGCTTTAAATTCATTCAAGTCAATTTTACCGCGCATAAGCGCATTCCACTGTGGTCGAATGAGTAGCAAACTTCCATGTAGGTTGTCGGCTATCGGTAAGCAGCGATCAACCGCATCCATTGTTTTATTGGCAGCGACTTCAGTTTTATCAATGACATAATGCAATCTATCTCTGGCATCAGGCATTTCGTCGTTAGCAATTTGACTCATTCGCTCATCAACTTGAAACTGGCGCAAAGAATCATGCAGATCGCGAGTCAATACGCCGATCTCCTTTAGCATTGGATTGCCTTCAGATTCATACACTTGTTGAACCAGTGTATTGGCGCTATCTTGCTGACCATTTTCTAATAGTTGAACGAGTTCTTTTGCTTGTTCTAATGAAATCATCCTGTCTTAGCCTTGCTCACATAATGGATAAATACCTGTTCGCTGACTATTTTTTGTACGATTAACGTTGCCGCTTACATGCAAAAAATTCTCAATGAACTTTTGAACCGTGCTTTAAAATTATAGGCGGTCAAAAATCTTATCTAACTTTTCTTTTAGCGTAGCAGCCGTAAATGGTTTCACGATATAGCCATTAACCCCCGCTTGAGCAGCTTCTATAATTTGCTCACGCTTGGCTTCTGCGGTAATCATCAGTACAGGTAAGTGCTTAAGCTCTGCATCTGCGCGAATATTTTTCAGCAGATCAATGCCTTGCATACCCGGCATGTTCCAGTCAGTGACCACAAAATCAAAACCACCTTTTTTTAGCATTGGCAACGCCGTCAAACCGTCGTCCGCTTCTTGGGTATTATTAAAACCCAAATCACGAAGTAGGTTTTTTACTATACGGCGCATTGTTGAAAAATCGTCAACAATAAGGATTTTCATATTTTTATTCAAAATTGCCTCCACTGAGTTCAAAGTCAGTGATATTTAGTCGTTTTGTGTCCAAGAACTCAACTTAGTTCGCAGACGTTGCATAGATTGGCTCAGTATTTGACTCACGCGGGACTCGCTCACGCCAATTACTTCACCGATTTCTTTTAAGTTTAGCTCTTCATCATAATAGAGCGAAAGTACCAAAGCTTCACGTTCTGGAAGTGATTTTATTGATTCAACCAATGCTTTACGGAATAATTCGTCGGCCACCCCCTGAAAAGGGGCATTGTCCTCCGCATCATCCAATGGCGAAATAGCATCATCCGATACGCCAAGATCTTCGATACCCACTATCCTTGAGCAACTAATATCCGTTAATGCGTTGTGATAGTGTTCAAGAGACATCCCTAAATGCTGCGCAATTTCTGCATCACTTGGGTCGCGACATAATTCACCCTCTAATATCGCGATAGCTTGACTGATCTCTCGATTATGCTTGTGAACCGAGCGGGGAACCCAATCTCCGCGGCGAATGTCGTCCAACATTGCACCACGAATTCGAATCCCTGCATAGGTTTCAAAACTTGCCCCTTTACTTCCATCGTAATTTTTTTGCGCTTCAAGCAAGCCGATCATGCCAGCTTGCATTAAATCTTCAATAAGTACGCTAGGTGGCAAACGCCCGATTAAATGATGAGCTATACGCTTAACCAATACAGCATATTTTTCCAGAAATAGCTTCTGGCTAGTCATATTACCGTATTGATCGTAAGTCAGCGCTTTATTCACCAAAAGGTTCCTCTACTGGTTCAGTTCGATTAAGCAGTCGCTCTACAAAAAACTCCAAATGACCACTTGGCGTACGTGGTATTGGCCAAGTGAGTGCTTTATTGGCTAATGAATTAATGGCCAATGAAGCTGGAGAGCGAGGATAAGCATCAACGACAATTTTCTGTCTTTTTACTGCCTGTCGTACATTATCGTCTAAAGGAATGCAGGCGACGAGTTCTAACCCGACATTTAAAAATCGCTCTGTGACTAAAGTCAATTTTGCGAATAACTCTCTCCCTTCACGATAGCTTCTCACCATGTTAGCGACAATTTTAAATCGCTCAACTTGATGTTCTCTACTCAAAAGTTTGATCAAGGCATATGCATCGGTGATAGAAGTCGGTTCGTCGCATACTACCACAACCACATCCTGTGCCGCACGAGAGAAACTCACGACCATGTCAGAAATCCCTGCTGCGGTATCAACCAGTAGAATATCCATCTCATCTTCAAGTGAACCAAACGCTCTGATTAACCCGACATGCTGAGCATGAGTTAACTCGGTCATCGATTGAGTACCGGATGTCGCAGGAATGATTTTTATACCATGCGGACCTTCAACTATGGAGTCTTTTAATTCACATTCACCTGCTAATACGTGACCTAAGTTACGTTTAGGCCGAATCCCTAGCATAACGTCAACATTAGCTAATCCTAAGTCGGCATCCAACACCATGACTTTTTTTCCTTGGCGGGCCATACAGATAGCCATACCAAGCGCTACGTTAGACTTGCCAACTCCGCCTTTTCCACCGGTTACGGCGATCACTTTCGTGACTGAAGGTTGAGTTAAACGGCGTAGGCCGCTTGCTTGATCATATATCATTTTATTCGTCATATTTGTCCGCCGCCTAGAATCTCTCTGAATCGCTATTCCAGTAATGAGGTTCATTCTCTGTCGACTTCTCTAGTAACTCATTTGCTTTTGCCACCATGTACTTTGGCTGAGCAATCACTATGTCTTCGGGTACGCGTTGTCCGTTGGCAATATAAGCAACGGGTAACGCATTTTGAACGACAACACTGACAAACTCTCCCAAGCTCAAACACTCATCGAGCTTAGTCATAATGCACCCAGAAAGAGGAATTCTTCGAAAGTGCTCAATGGTTTCCTGTAGCACTTTACGCTGTGCTGTAGCGGGTAATACAAGGTAGCTGTGAATCACTTCATCACTCTCTTGCATTAAGGTATCCAATTGTTCAGATAAACGTACATCACGCTGGCCCATTCCCGCAGTATCAACAAGGATCAAGCGTCGATTACGTAACTGATGAATTACATCGGCTAACTCTTTGGAATCTTTAGCAACTCTTACTGGACATCCCATAATTCGACCATAAATCGAGAGTTGTTCATGAGCGCCTATTCGATAAGTATCGGTGGTTATTAATGCCACATTATCTGAGCCATACTCCATCGCCGCACGAGCTGCCAATTTAGCGACCGTTGTGGTTTTACCAACCCCAGTGGGACCAAGTAAAGCAACGACACCACCGCGTTGTAAGATGTCTTTTTTCACCACAGGAATTTGATCGGAGACTAAGCCAAGTAACGCCTTCCACGCTTTCGGTGGTGGTGTTTCTTCAGGGATATAACAGGCTAATTGATCGGCCAATTCCAAAGAGAGGCCCATTCGCTCTAAACGTTTAATCAACATCGCTCGCAAGGGTTCGCGACGTTCCACTTCTTGCCACATTAATCCCGACACTTGGTGCTCAAGCAAGCGACGAATCGAGTTCATCTCTTCGCGCATGCTCTCTAACTCTTGTTGAGTTAATGTTGGCTCATTATCTCGTTTCGGTTCGTAACGCGAAGAGTCTAGACGTGGGCGTTGACGAGGAGTGGGATTCTCTTCGGCCATTAACTTTGCGAGTGCGCTTTCATTCGCCAATTGTCGATTAGGGGCCGTTTTGGTCTGGTTGCGCTGCAACAAGGCCGTTAATGAGTCTTCATTTTCGGCGCGATGTTCGGTATCTGGTGTTTGGCTGTACTGTTTCAGCATGCTGGCAAAACGCTGAGTCATAGAAGCGCCATTCGCATTGCTGGCTTTTAAGCTGACTCGGTCGTCTTCCAGCTCTCTTGCGCTATTGCGCGTTGATGGGCTTGGCTTACGATTATCATACTGAGCAGGCGAAGCACGATACTGTTTCGTCGCTGTAGGGGCTGATGAAGCTGAATCCGCATCGACCGCGGCGACAATTTCGACACCTCCTGCGACTTTTTTATTCGACATGATCACCGCGTCCGCTCCAAGCTCTTCTTTCACTTGCAGCAGCGCCATTCGCATGTCTTTCGCAAAAAATCGTTTAATTTTCAAGGCAGATATCCGTACTGTTGGTTAAAGTGGTTAGTTACCCACTGCCTGTACAATTCGAATCTGTTTCTCATCCGGGATCTCTTGATAGGAGAGAACTCTGAGATTTGGAATCGTATTTTTGACAAACTTGGCTAACGTTGAACGCAAGACGCCTGAAGTCAATAATACAGCGGGTTCCCCTTTAAGCTCTTGCTCTTGAGTCGCTTGGCTAAGCGCCATTTGTAAACGTTCCGCCAAACCAGGTTCAATGCCTGCAGACTCTCCGCCTGAAGCTTGCATAGTTTGATGCAATATCTGTTCCAGCTCAGGGATCAGCGTGATAACCGGCAACTCTGGCTCTATACCATTGATTTCTTGAACAATTAATCGTTTCAATGCGATACGCACCGCAGCGGTCAAAATGTCAGGTTCTTGACTCTTACTCGCATATTCAGACAAGGTTTGAACAATCGTGCGGATATCTCGAATCGGGATCGCTTCATTGAGTAAGTTTTGTAATACTTTAACCACAACGCCTAACGATAACTGATCAGGGACAAAACCATCGACTAATCTCGGTGCCGTCCGTCCAAGTAGCTCAAGTAAGTTTTGTACTTCTTCATGACCAATTAATTGTGCTGCGTTATTGGTGAGCAATTGGCTTAAATGTGTCGCTAATACCGTAGAGGCGTCAACCACTGTGTAACCCAGTGCTTGAGCATGCTCTCGCTGCTCTTCACGTATCCACACTGCTTCTAAACCAAAAGCGGGATCGTAAGTGTGTTCACCGTCGATCATTCCATACACTTGCCCTGGGTTAATGGCGAGTTCTTGATCGGGTCTAATTTCAGCTTCGCCCACCGCGACGCCCATGAGGGTAATTCGATAGCTATTTGGCGTCAGCTCAAGATTATCGCGAATGTGTACCGGAGGAATTAGAAAACCAAAATCTTGTGACAGTTTTTTGCGTACCCCTTTAACACGCTCCAGCAGTTCGCCCCCTTGATCTCTATCGACTAAGGGGATCAAACGGTAGCCAACTTCCAGACCAATAACATCGACAGGTTGTACATCATCCCACGATAATTCACGTAATGTCGGAGCGTCGCCTTCGGCTTTAACGGGCAACTTCGCTTCTTCTTTCTCTCTTGCCTGTTTTCGTTGCAACCAATAAGCCGCGCCCCCTGCCAAAACGGCAAGTAGTAAAAAAGAAAAATGAGGCATACCAGGAACAACCCCCATTATGCCAAGTATGCCCGCGGTGATGGTTAAAGCTTTAGGATTATCAAACAGCTGGAAAATGAGCTGTTCACCCATATCTTCATCGGTATTTTGGCGGGTAACCATAATGGCCGCACCGATAGAAAGCAGTAACGAAGGGATCTGCGCCACTAAACCGTCACCAATGGTCAACAAAATATAGATTTCCATTGCTTGGCTAAAGCTCAAGTCGTATTGGATCATCCCGATGATTAAGCCACCGACAATATTGATGAACAGAATCAAGATCCCGGCGATGGCATCACCTTTAACAAATTTTGAAGCACCATCCATTGACCCGTAGAAATCCGCTTCTTTGGTTACTTCAAAACGACGAGTTCTCGCTTGCTCTTGATCAATCAGACCAGCGTTTAAATCGGCATCAATGGCCATCTGCTTACCGGGTAAAGCATCAAGAGTAAAGCGTGCACTCACCTCTGAAATCCGTCCCGCACCTTTGGTGACGACCATAAAGTTAATGATCATTAGAATAAGGAACACGACCAAACCAACCGCGTAGTTACCACCAATAACTACGCTACCAAAGGCTTCAATAACGTTACCAGCCGCACCAGAACCTTCATGTCCATGCAATAACACCACACGAGTTGAAGCCACGTTTAAGGCTAAACGTAATAACGTGGCAATTAACAATACGGTTGGAAAGGCAGCGAAATCGAGTGGGCGTCGGGTATAGACCGTCACTAATAACACGACCATCGATAACGCAATGTTAAAGGTAAAAAATAAATCGAGTAAAAACGCAGGTATCGGTAAGACCACCATGGCCAACGTAGCCAGTACCATGACTGGCGCACCAATCGCAGGAAGACTGCGTTGTGGAATCTTAGGTAATTTATGAGCAAATGGCAGCGTAAATTTCATAGGCCTGCAAGTAATAAGTTAATGGAAAGTTACGACAAAACGGTGTACGAGATCCTACCGAGCAGCAAAGATGCAAGTTTTAGTCCAGTTGTATATGTCAAGAATATGACGATTCATCTTAATAACGATCTTCTTCACCATAACCATCAGAATAGATCTGCCTCATCAGCATAGTGAATGATAAAAAAAGCTGCCTGAAACCCAAGGCAGCTTGCTACCCAAACAACATGAAGTTTCAGCGTCCAGTTGTTTGGGTGATAGATAACAATTATTGGTGCCGATTAGGGATAAACATTCCACAATACACTGGCTTGCCTTGTCTCAGGGTCAAACTCTAAACCGATCGCACCAGAGGTAGGAAACATCGGCGCAGGGAGGCCGGCGACCAATTCCGCCACTAAATAACCGACCAAAGGCAAATGAGAAATAATCAGCAGTGTCTCGAGTTGTTCCGTTTGAATCAGAGCCACAAGATACTCAAACACATCTTCAGCTTGACCATAAGGCGTAATATCGTCACAGGTCTCTACCTTAGCCACCGAAAAATATCCCGAGATGGCCTGCCAAGTTTGCTGAGCGCGTAAGTAAGGACTCACCAATACTTTATCAAATTGGTCTAATCCTGACTGCTTAGCAAACACACGAGCAACCGCAGCAGACGCTGTTTGTCCTGCTTCGGTTAACGCTCGTTCTGCATCACTGTCCGCATAATGTTCAGCTTCTCCATGACGCATAATCACAATTTTCATATTTTTACCTATTAACCTATTGTCGGCATGCTCTTTTTTGCTAGGGCATATTGACCATAATCATGATTATAACAGTCTACAGCTTAAAGACATCGATGAAGCTAACACTCTGCTAAAAAGTTGTTATCACGATGAAAATGACCGTTTGTTCAAAAATTTACTCACCGTCAATTGGCAGGCTGTGGTTTCAGCGCCATACTTACTGTTCATTTCCCGTTTGGAGACCCTCTGTGCATATAAGCCCCAATGATAATCATCATTATCGTTATCTCACGTTAAACAATGGATTACGTGTTTTACTGATCCATGAACTTGATGCACAGAAATCCGCAGCGGCATTGGCGGTTAGAGTGGGTCATTTTGATGATCCTAGTGACCGACCTGGCATGGCACATTATCTAGAACATATGCTGTTTCTAGGGACTGAAAAATACCCTAAAGTAGGCGAGTTTCAAAATTTTATTAGTCAGCACGGTGGAAGCAACAACGCCTGGACAGGAACAGAGCATAGTTGCTTCTTTTTTGATGTCGATCCTAATGCCTTTGCCAAAGCACTGGATCGTTTCAGTCAGTTTTTTTTAGCTCCACTATTCAATGCTGAAGCCCTAGATAAAGAACGTCAAGCAGTTGATTCTGAATTTAAGATGAAATTAAACGATGACTCCAGACGTTTATATCAAGTCCACAAAGAAACCATTAATCCAGCTCACCCTTTTGCTAAATTTTCCGTCGGTAATCAACAGACTCTCGCCGATAGAAACGGCCAATCCATTCGTGATGAAGTGATCGCTTTTTATCAAGCTTATTACTCAGCTGATATCATGACACTAGCAATCGTTGGCCCACAATCACTGGATGAGTTACAACACTCGGTGGAACAAGGTTTTGCCACCATTATTAATACTCAACAAGCCGATAAAAATATTCAGCAACCCTTTGTTGAACAAAAACATACCGGATTATGGCTGTATGTTGAGCCATTAAAAGAAACCCGCAAGCTGATCTTAAGTTTCCCAATGCCGAGTACGGATGCCTATTATCAATACAAACCCCTCTCCTATTTTGCCCATTTATTGGGTTATGAAGGGGAAGGCAGCTTATTATTGGCATTAAGAGAGCGCAATTGGATCACATCCCTCTCTGCGGGAGGCGGAGCCAGCGGCAGCAATTACCGAGAGTTTGCTATCAGTTGCACCTTAACTCAGCAAGGCATTGAGCACGTCGATGATATTATTCAGATGCTGTTTCAAACTTTAGCGCTGATTGGCCGTGAAGGGCTTAATGAGTGGCGCTATCTAGAAAAAAGAGCCGTTCTTGAATCCGTCTTCCGTTTTCAAGAAACCTCACGCCCTCTCGATATTGTCAGCCACTTAGTGATCAATATGCAACATTACCAGCCTGAGGACATCATGTATGGTGATTACATGATGCAAGCCTATGATGAACCTTTACTGAACACTATTCTCAGCTATCTGGTACCAGAGAACTTACGAGCAACCTTAGTCGCTCAAGGACTCAGCTATGATCGTAATGCACAGTGGTATGGAACGCCTTATGCTTGTCGCCCCTTTACTCAACAGCAATTAACTAAATACCACACGATCGTCACTGATTTTCCAGTGAGATTACCCGGTAAAAACCCATTTATTTGCGAACAATTAGAACCCAAGCCGTTCGTCAATCCTACTGCGCAACCACAGATTATTGAAGAATTACCCGGCTTTAGATTATGGCATCAACAAGACACTGAATTTCAGGTTCCGAAAGGTGTGATCTATATGGCCATTGATAGCCCTCATGCCGTATCAAGCACTCGTCACATCGTTATGACTCGCTTATGTGTAGAGATGTTCTTAGATAGTTTAGCCACCCAAACCTATCAAGCGGAAATCGCCGGTATGAGTTATAACCTCTATGCCCATCAAGGCGGTGTTACCCTCTCTCTTTCTGGCTTTAGTCAAAAGCAACCGCAACTGATGAAGATGATTTTGGATAAATTTTCTCAACGTGACTTTCAGCCAGCGCGTTTCGCTATGATTAAACAGCAATTACATCGTAACTGGCGTAATGCAGCGCATGATCGTCCTATTTCACAGCTATTTAATGCGATGACCGGATTACTGCAACCGAATAATCCTCCCTATAGTGATTTACTTAACGCTCTCGAAAGTATCAAGCTTGAGCATCTTGCGCCCTTTGTTGAGTTAATCCTCTCCAAGCTGCATGTTGAGATGTTCGTGTATGGTGATTGGTTAGCCCAAGAAGCGCTGACCCTGGGCGAAATGCTAAAAACGGCCTTACGAGTGAACGATCAAGCTTATCAAGAAGCGTTACGCCCATTGATCACGCTGGGCAATCATGGTTCTTTTCAACATGAAGTTCATTGCAATCAAGATGATTCAGCCGTAGTGGTGTATTACCAATCGCCAGATAGTCAGCCTCGTAGCATCGCCCTGTATTCACTCGCTAATCATCTAATGTCAGCGACATTTTTTCATGAAATACGGACCAAGCAGCAGCTCGGTTATATGGTGGGTACTGGCAACATGCCCCTTAACCGTCACCCTGGCATTGTCCTTTACGTTCAATCTCCGCATGCGGCACCGATTGAACTGATCAATTCAATCGATGAATTTTTAAACGCTTTTTACATGGTATTGCTCGAATTAAACGAATATCAATGGCACAGCAGTAAACGAGGGTTATGGAACCAAATCGCCGCTGCCGATCCAACCTTAAGAAGCCGAGCGCAACGATTATGGGTAGCAATCGGTAATAAAGACTGGAGCTTTGATCAACGTGAGACGGTCCTAGAAGAGCTCAAACGCCTCAGTCGTTCTGATATGATCCGCTTTGTGGTCAATCAATTAAAACCCAGAACGGCCAACCGTTTAATTATGCATACCCAAGGACAAGCCCACCACCACGCTCCGCCTTTCACACTAGGGCAACCAATTGATTCAATAGCAGAGTTTCAATTACGCCCAAAAGTGTATGATTTAGGTTAATCTTTCGGACTCAATCACTTGCCTTAAACTGTGAGGATGCAGTTTAAGGCACACTCCCTGCCATTTAAAAGCAACGGTTGGGTTTGCAAGCCGCTCACCTTCACCTTGTGGATGAGAAAGTTTTGTCTTAACCCCTAATGCCGCTAATGAATCCCAATGTTCCGCTAATTCAGGAAAATGCTGCAAAATAGCCTGCAGATACGCCTGTGCGGTTGTAGCATTAGCACGAAAAACACATTCAATATGCTCCCAACCTTGTGTTGGATAACATTTTCCTTCGGCAGGATAAGGCAGTTCTAAACACGCTATCGACCAATGCTTATGAACGATAGGTTGATACAAATCCAATACGACGATGGGTCGACCGTTGATCTTCGCTTCAGAGAGTAAGGAACCATACTCTAACCAAGCTTGATGAGCGGCTTGCGCCAATGGCCACTGATTGATTCTCAGCGCGATATGATCAATCGCTAATGATGAGATATCAATGTGTAAGATCTTGCATAATTCATGAATTTTATCCATGAAATCATCAACTTCACATTTCATCTGCTCAGGGTGAAGACCAGAATTGATGAGTAATTCAGACATAATAATCATCCAAAATCGGTATTTTCAGCTGATAGTATCAAGATTCCTCGTTAAAGTAGAAAAATACCTAATTTTCGCCCTATGTGCCTCCCCATAAAATTGTTATTATGGGCCGTAAATTATCAACAGAATCGAGATATGCACTCGCTACCCCGTAGTGAATAAAATGCATACCAAACCAGTTTCCAGAATCAAAGGACACGCGTGTGAATATTCAAGCACTGATTAATGATAAAGTCTCTCAGGCTCTTGAAGCCGCTGGTGCACCTGCAGGAAGCCCTGCAGCAGTTCGTCAATCTGCAAAACCACAATTTGGTGATTATCAAGCTAACGGCGTGATGGGCGTCGCTAAACAGTTAGGGATGAATCCGCGAGAATTCGCACAGAAGGTCATTGATGTCTTGGATCTCGATGGCATTGCCAGTAAAACCGAAATCGCGGGCCCGGGCTTTATTAACATTTTCTTGAGTGAGACCTTTCTTGCTCAGCAAGCCGAATTAGCCCTCGCCGATGCTCATCTCGGCGTCAACAAAGCGGAACCACAAACCATTGTCGTTGATTACTCTGCCCCTAACGTGGCAAAAGAGATGCACGTGGGTCATTTACGCTCGACAATCATCGGTGATGCCGTCGTTCGTACGCTGGAGTTTTTAGGCCATAACGTGATTCGAGCTAACCATATTGGTGACTGGGGTACTCAGTTCGGTATGTTGATTGCCAACCTTGAGCGAGTCCAACAGCAATCGGGTGAGGTTTCAATGGAGCTGGCCGATTTAGAAGCTTTCTATCGCGAATCAAAAACGCTCTACGATGAAGATGAAGAATTTGCCGCTAAAGCACGTAACTACGTGGTGAAACTGCAAAGTGGTGATGCTTTCTGCCTAGAGATGTGGAAGAAGCTGGTCGATGTGACCATGATTCAAAACCAACAAAACTATGACCGCCTCAATGTCTCATTATCACGTGATAATGTCATGGGCGAAAGCATGTACAACGATATGCTACCGGGTATCGTCGCTGATCTAAAAGAAAAAGGCATTGCTCAAGAAGATGACGGCGCTCAAGTTGTCTTTTTAGATGAATACAAAAATAAAGATGGTGAGCCAATGGGCGTTATCATCCAGAAGCGTGATGGTGGTTTCTTGTATACCACTACCGATATTGCTTGTGCAAAATATCGTTATGAAACACTTGGCGCGGACCGAGTGCTGTACTTCATCGACTCCAGACAACATCAGCACCTCATGCAAGCGTGGACTATCGTACGTAAAGCGGGCTACATTCCTGAACATGTGTCAC
This sequence comes from Vibrio sp. 2017_1457_13, assembly GCF_030851525.1. Classification (NCBI taxonomy): domain Bacteria; kingdom Pseudomonadati; phylum Pseudomonadota; class Gammaproteobacteria; order Vibrionales; family Vibrionaceae; genus Vibrio; species Vibrio sp. 2017_1457_13. The sequence goes on along the minus strand of NZ_VHTA01000006.1, from coordinate 213,218 downwards.
TTGAACATCACGCGTTCGGCATGATGCTGGGTAAAGATGGGCGTCCGTTTAAAACTCGTGCGGGCGGAACCGTGCGTCTTGCCGATCTTCTCGATGAAGCGCAAGTGCGTGCAGCGGCACTGATTGAAGCGAAAAACCCAGATTTAACGGCTGATGAGAAAAACAGCATTGCAACCACTGTCGCTATGGCTGCGGTAAAATATGCCGACCTCTCTAAGCATCGCACCACCGATTACATTTTCGATTGGGATAATATGCTGGCATTTGAAGGTAATACCGCGCCTTATATGCAGTACGCTTACACTCGCGTTGCCTCTATCTTCGCTAAAGCGGGTATCTCCATGGATGCGCTTAGTGGCCAGATCATCATTGGTGAAGAAAAAGAGAAAGCCTTAATTGCTAAACTGCTGCAGTTTGAAGAAGCGGTACAAGCGGTGGCCCGCGAAGGTCAGCCGCACATCATGTGCAGTTACTTATTTGAATTAGCCGGTCAATTCTCTAGTTTCTATGAGGCTTGTCCAATCTTGGTTGCCAGTAATGAAGAGAGCAAGCAAAGCCGCTTGAAACTCGCCGCGCTGACGGCAAAAACCATCAAACAAGGTTTGGACCTATTAGGTATTAATACTCTAGAGCGGATGTAACTAGAAACTTATCGTCAACGACAAAGATGACGGATTAAAATACATCTAAAAAAGGCTGGCGTGATGTCAGCCTTTATTACATCGAAAAATCATCTCTAATGGAGAATAGCGATGCCGTTTGAACTTCACCCACAACTGGCAAAAGATACTGATATTATTGGCCACTTCCCACTGTGTGTTGCGTTATTACATAAAGAATCAGCGGTACCTTGGGTGATCCTAGTACCTAAAAGAGAACATCTGAAAGAGCTGCATCATTTACCGATGCCCGAACAACAGCAGTTTTTGCTGGAATCTCAAGCCGTCAGTCAAATGCTTGAAGCTTTGTTCCAACCCGATAAAATTAATCTCGGTGCACTCGGTAATATTGTGCCTCAATTGCATATCCATCATATTGCACGCTTTACCAGTGACTGTGCTTGGCCAGGACCAATATGGGGAAATACCAACGGGCAGCAACGCGACGCTGTTGAGCAACAAGCAATGTTAACTCGTTTGCAAGGTATCTTAGCGCTGAGTCACTTATTCTCTAAAGCTTAACCTCAAAACATTCATTGACAAAAAAGCCGTACATCGACAGTACGGCTTTTTTATTTCATTCGCGATGGCGTTCATCCATTACATCGTGACCGTCATCGATAATCCATTGACTCGGTTTGGGCAATAGCGCACACGAGTAACGTAATTAGCCGCATTGGTATCAATTAAGCGTGAAATCACTCCTTTTTTTATCCACACTTCAAGCATCGCATCGACACCATCTTCACTTAAAGCAAAACGTTGGGCGAGCTCTTTACGAGTCACATAACCTTGTTGTTCAATGCATTGCTTTAGCTCAGATAAAATCATGCCATTTGTACCTGTAGTGATTGCGACTCTCGGCCGACTTTCTTAAGCCAATAATAAATCGCTAACGATGAACCAATGATCCCGATAATCCATAGCGAACTGGTGACAGGATGATCATTGAAATGAGTCGCCTGATAAAAGAGCGCAGCAGCACCATACGCCAAGCCCATTGTCCAAACCGCAATAAACCTTGCAAACTTAGCGCCGAACTCTCGAACATAGGCACCCATTGCCGCAACGCAAGGCGTATACAACAAAATGAAAATTAAGTAAGAAAAGGCCGCATAACCACTTACAAAGTGATGTTGTAGATTACCAAAAATTGAAGCATCGACAGCTTGCTCTTCCGCTAAGGCGCTAGTGTCGGACAAATCACCGACTTCAATACCCAGAGGATCAGCAAAATTAAGTCCCATTAAGTTTTCAGGAATCGATAACACCGCTTCTTGTAAGCTTGCCCATAAATCGAACTCTTCGTCTTCGGCATCTACCGAGGTATAAAGATTATTCAGCGTCCCGACGACTGCCTCTTTAGCAAAAATACCAGTGATGATCCCAACGGTCGCTGGCCAGTTATCTTGATTAATTCCAATTGGAGCAAATAAAGGCGTTACGACTTGGGCAGCACTAGACAACACCGAGTTATCACTGTCTTCATTACCAAATGAACCATCGGTACCGAGTGAATTTAAAAAGCTAAGAATGGTTACAACGATAACGATGGTTTTCCCAGCGCCAAGCACAAAACGTTTCAGTTTCTGCCAAGTTTTGATCAGCACATTTTGTAACGTCGGTAATTCATAATCAGGCATCTCCATCAATAAACTATCACTTGATCCCGGATATAAGGTCTTTTTCAATACCCATCCTGTGAAAACCGCGGCGACAATACCAAGCAGATAGAGTGCAAAAACAATATTTTGTCCACTTTGTGGGAAAAATGCCGCAGCAAACAAAGCATAAACTGGTAAACGAGCACCACAAGACATAAAAGGAGCCATCGCAGCAGCGAGTTTACGCTCACGCTCTTGATCTAAGGTTCGTGTCGCCATTATCGCTGGAACGTTACAACCAAAACCTAATACCAGTGGCACAAAGGCTTTACCTGGCAAGCCTATTTTCTGCATCACTTTATCCAGTACAAAAGCGGCACGAGACATATAGCCAGAGCTTTCTAAAATAGCCAAGAACAGATACAAACAAGCAATTACAGGGATAAAAGTCGCTACCGTTTGGATACCACCACCTAGACCATCGGCGATTAATGTCACCAACCAGATAGGAAGATGATCATCGAGCAAATAATGACCGCCATCAACCAAAAGTGCACCAACCCCAATATCAAAGAAGTCGATAAATGCACTACCAATGTTAATGGAGAACATAAACATCAAGTACATCACCACAAAAAAGAAAGGCACGCCGACCCATTTATTTAAAATGATCTGGTCTGCTTTTTCCGTGAAACTGTGGCTCAGCTTACCCTCACTACGGCGCACTTGTTGACAACAGTGGTGTAAAAATGTGTATTTAACATCCGCGACATGCAAATCAATATCAAACTCACACCCTCGCTGTACACTGATCACGTTTAAGCGTTCTGATTCTGGTAACCCATTGATCACCATCAGATCGTTTTCTAACGCTCTTATCGCCAAAGAACGAGCAGAGACTTCTTGTCCCTCAAATAGAGGCAATAGTGCACTAATCGCTTGTTCAAAAGCTTGGCCATAGTCTAATTCTAACTGCTTTAAGGCAATGCCTTGCACAACCTTCTTATGCAGCTGTTGTTTGAACTGTATCACCTGCTGTTTATTATTAGCAGAAAGCGCCAACACTGGGCAGCCCAATACTTGCTCTAGTTTTTTAACATCAATGGTTTGCCGCTCACGCTTAAGCGCATCCATTTTATTCAAAACCACAACCATTGGACGACCCAACTCACGTAGCTGCAGTGTCATGTATAAACTGCGCTCTAAACTGGTGACATCGACCACATTGATAATTACATCCGCAGGATGAGTCAGCACGGCTCGTGAGGCAATGGATTCATCAATACTATTGCTATCATTGCCACTATCTAGAGCATAAATGCCTGGTAAATCGGTAATATAAAATTCATCACCTGAGTGTGTGTAACGCCCCGTCTTTTTCTCAACCGTGACGCCAGCCCAGTTACCAACTTGCTGTTTTGCTCCCGTTAACCCATTAAATAGGGTTGTTTTACCGCTATTGGGGTTACCTACGGTCAAAATTTGATATTGCATTAGGCTTTCTCCACCTCAACCGCAGCAGCGATACTCTCTCGAACGGCCATTGACACACCCCGAACTTCAATTTGTAAAGGGTCGCCCATCGGGGCACGACGGATTAATGTCACTAACGTATTGGGCAGTATCCCCATTACCATTAATTTTTTACGTACATCGATCGACAGTTCATTCAATGCCGTGATGAGTCCGGACTCACCTGCTTTTAATTCAGACAATTTCATTAGGGGCCACACAAACAATATTGTTAATGAGAAGGATTGCTATTACTGGATAATACGCTGTAAATAAGTGCTAATCATTGTGTGAAATCAAAGATTGCATTAATTGATATTGGCCTACAGAGCATCGATAAACGTTCAAGATTGTCATTTCCGCTAAAAATTGACTCGTTAAAAACGTCAAAATTATTTTCTTGCCACAAGGACGACTCAACCATTAAAGATAAACACAAGAAAAGAGAGAGGAATAATCCATAAAAAACAACATGATAGAGAGAAAATCTTAATGATGGCGCTTTTATTAGGTGAGGTTGGCGTTAATTTTATAAGCAAAAAAAGCAGAGGTTATTATATTGAACAGGTCAGCGGGAATTGACCCGAAGATAGAACTCCAGAGGTGATATGGCACTGCCCATATCACTCCGGCAGCAAGCGAAGGTGTCATTGACACCCGTGGTATAGTCCCCCGGCTATACCACGATATTTTTTTCTTCATTGACACTTCAACCCCACTCTCCTCGCTTAACCTCTAAGCAAAGAATCACTCAACAGTATCTCCACACTACTCAACACTGGCTGATAACTCATAGATAAGCGCTCCTACCCGTCGATAACGCTCTGCAGAGCGAAACAGAAAGCCGCTAACGGGACGTGATGCTAAGCCAGTCGCAAGTGCGGCCGTTTCGATCATTGTGACTCTTCAGCAAATTGAGAGGGAGATAATCCATATTGATGTTTAAAACGTTGACTAAAATAAGACGGATCATTAAATCCACATAAAAAGGCAACTTGCGCGACTTTTTCACCACTCATCAATAAACTACAGGCTTGCTCTAAGCGATATTCCGTTAAATATTCTTTAAATGTTTTGCCCGTTAGATACTTCATCCGTCGTTGTAAACTGCGCTCCGACAGATACATTCTTTTCGCAATATCAGACGTTGTAAATTCTGCGTCAGCATAGCGCTCAGCAACAATATGATTGAGTTTTCGTAGCCACTCTAACTCACTGTCACTTTGTGGCTTTGCTGATAATAGCGCCGCAGGTGTCGATTCGACAGAGATAACTTGTGGCCACATCAGCTCGATTAAGTTTCGTTCACTGGACGAGTGAATCGATAAATTTCCGCCTGATAAAGCCACCAGCTCATCAAGGGAAAATTGAACATTACCGTTGGAAATCACCATCAGTTTATCCAGTAAGCCGGATGCCGAGCCATAGTCTTTGATCAGCACCACAACATGTCCTTCACGTTCTATTGTCTCAATGGTCAATGTCTGATGGGCATACAAACGCTTTAATGCATCCGATAACAATGCATTAAAGATAACATCCAATCCCGCTTGTTTGACCAACACATCCGGCAAAAGATCACTTGGATGATAATCAATTTTAATGTTGGCTCGTGCAAATTCACTGTGCCAACCATGCAGCACCGTCTCAAGCACTAAAGATAACGAACAGCTGATGGTCATTGACTCGCCTGATGAATTAAAGGCGCCGATTTGCACTATTTGCTCCGTCAGTTGATCAATCAACGCAGTTATCTCGGGAGAATGGTGCTGGTGAGTTTGAACGCTTAACTGTTTAAGCAGTGGCTGATTTTGACGTTGCCAACGCTCTAACCACAAATGACGAATCTGTATCTGTTTGCGTAATAATAAGTTATGACTTAGTAGCATCTTACTTTGCTGTTGTAACTGACGTGTTTTATCTGCAATCTGCTGTTTAAGATCCTGATTCACTCGATCCATCACTCGAGAACGCCATCCTGTCAATAAGCCACCAACCAACAATAAACTAGAGGCATAGCCAACTATCGCCCAGTTGGAGAAATACCACGGTTTTAATACTTGAAAATTTAATGTTTTATCAACTCTCTCTTCTCCAATATGTCGCAATGATAGGTAATAGTGGCCAGGTAAAAGATGATCAAGCGTTAGCTGCGGCCCTTCAAATCGCTGCCATGGATCATCATTGAGACTGAATTCTAACGCTTGCCCTCTGGCATCGGGTAATGCACCAAATTGAAAACTGATGGCTTGTCCATAGGCCACGTGTAACGGCACCAAAGTAGCGCCACCAATCTGTATCGGTTGATAGTTGATACTGACCTGACTAAAAATGAGTGAGGAATGAGGTGGCTCGGCATTTGCGAGTGGCGTCGTTTGAATAGCCAAGAGCCCAAACATCGATGAAAAGAGTATCTGCTCTTGAGTATAAGAAGCGGAACAAACGCCGCTTTCTAGCTCATTATTGATTAAGCCATGAGGAGAACCAAAATGTTTATCAATCGAACCATCCGCATGATAGAGAGTGAGACCTTTAGAGGAGGCTAACCACATCCCCTGTCCACTGTTCACAAGGCATTTAAGACGAATATTATCGTCAATCAAAGGCACAGCGAATAACGATAGTTGATCGTTTAAACGTCGAAATACCCCCCGCTCACTGACAAACCATACCTCTCCCGTTGCAGTTTCGCTGATACCAAGGTTGGTACCATAGTTGGCCGTTCGTTTGTCATAAGTAATTTGGCCATTTTTTAAGGTATAAATACCATGCCGAGTCCCAATCAATAAGCCATGTTCACGACTGCTGTATAAAGCCGTAACCGCTATATCTTGCTTATTATCCAGCAACCAATTGTGACCAAAATCCGTGTAATGCTGCGAATCAGGATGATAAGACCAAAGCTGATTGTTTGAGGCCCCCCATAACCGTCCCCCATTATCGACGGTCAAATGCTGAATCGGTGAATGACGTAAGATAAAGGGCAACGGCTCTGGCTGATCACGATTTTGCTTGAATGAACGTAATATTAAGCCTTGTTCGCTGGCGATCCATAGCTGATCTTCTAGCAATAAGACATCATTAACCTGCCCTGAGTACACCAGTGATTTTTTGCCCTGTTGCTGCCCATCAAATAGATATAAGCCATCCTGAGTGACCATTAAATATTGGTTACTACTTGGTATAGGACGCAAGCGTTTCAGTTTGCTATTGAGACGTTCATGAGTAATGTCATCGGCTAAATAGCGCGTAAATTTCTGACTAAAAAGAGAAAAATAGCGAACACCTTGATGAGTCGCAATCCAAATCCCCCCATGCTGATCATTAGCGAGAGCGTAGATTCGCCCTTCAGGTAAGCCATAAGGCCCCTGCCCATTACTGATCAGTTGGGTCGTTTTCTCCGTCGCTAAAGAATAGACAAATAATCCCTTATCACTACCAATCCAATACTCTCCTTCGGCTTCAATGATCGCAAAGACTTGACCATCACCTATTTTTTTTAATGGGTATTCGGAGTGAAAAATATCAATCAATAAAGCCCCTTTATGAGTACCTACTAATAGATGATTTTTTTGGGGAGAAAAATAGAGCGTCTGGACTGGATTTTTTCCAGAGGGACGAATATGTGAAAAGGCTTGAGCCTCAGAGATATACGTACCGACATTGGTGGCTAACACCCACTTATAATGCACCAATTCGGCGTCATTAATCTCCACTTGGCTGGCTTGATTAAGCTGATACAGTTTCGCTAATGAGTAAATTTTGAGTTGCTTAGTTTGTAAATGATACGTATAAAAATACGCCCCATCGCTGAGCCAAATATAACCATTTGAAGCACCAATTTTTTCTATGGATACCCCCGGGGTTAAACTCAGCACCAATTCTGACTCAGAACCAGGTCGTGTTTGGTACAGTTCATTATCGATAAAAGTCCAAAAACGCCCTTGTGCGTAAGCCAGTTGCTGCTGCTTATCACGAAATAGCGATCCTTGCTTAGGCAACATCGTTTGCCCATCAAAAAACATGACGTTTCCGTGTACATCGTGAATCCATAGCCCTCCTTCGTCACCAAGAAATAAATTCTGTGCAATAAAGGTTTTACCTTGAACAAGCGTTGGTAACGGATAAAAAACCGCAGGCGCGCTATCTCGCGCGTGAGCGGGTAAAAGACTCCAACTAAAAATAGAAAATATAAGCAGAATAATGTGCTGCAAAATGCGTCCTTTACTGAATCGTAGACAGGCAAACCGACACGACACTGCAAGGTTATTTCTCAGAGAAAATTAATTAACCAAAACAGCCTAACCGCTGTTCAATTAATGACAACTGAACTACGACCTTGTTATTGTGGGATCGGTAATTTGGTGCGTTGATTTCGGCAATATGTCGCTCCGAAAATCATCAGCATCAAGAAAAGTAATGGGCATTTTATACCGAACACATGTCAATAGACAGATTTTGGCTACTGATATGAAGCGTAATTATCAGCCAACTTCCAAAAGTGCGAGATCAGTAAGCATCTCTAAACAAAAGATCAGCGGATATCAGCATCAATCATGCTTATCGGCGATATAGAGGGTAATTAGCATAGTCACAGATCGCTAATACTACTGACGCGTTAAGTCAAAAAAGAGACGGTTTAGTCAAAGAAGCTGTGGGGTAAAACCTCGACAGCTTCTTATCATAAGCAATCGTTATTGAGATAAGCAGTTATAAAAACTATTCGATAACTGGTGTAGAAACTCAAAATAACTCCCTGATTGAACGGGAATGTTAGAGCCTAAAGGATCAAGCACACCAATATGAACGTTACTACCACGAACAACGGTTTCGATCACTGCGGGTTGAAATTGTGGCTCAGAGAAAACACATTTGGCTTGATTATCAGTTAATGAACGGCGAATGCTGATCAACGTTTTAGCGCCCGGTTTACGCTCTGGGCTTACGGTAAAATGACCAATATTATTTAAGCCATAATGCTGCTCAAAATAGGCATAGGCATCATGGAAAACGTAATATGATTTAGATTTAACCGCCGCTAACTGCTTAGCGATCGATTGATCCGTCGTATCGAGTTGGTCAAGAAAGCGAACTAAATTCGCCTCATACTGTGGACGATGCTCTGGATCCATTTCGCTTAAACGCTGCGTGATCGCTTGAGCCACTTGTTTTACTTGCGCCACTCCAAGCCAAAAATGAGGGTCATGAGTACCATGACTGTGTCCATCATGATCATGGTGATGATGATCCTCTTCTCCATAAGCTCGGAGCTCTAAATTAGGGATCTGACTGAGAGTTAGTACATTAGGATGCTGGCTTAAAGAACGCTCTAAGAAAGGTTCAAGATCTGGACCAAACCAAATCACTAATGAAGCTTCACGAATCCGCTTTACATCTGAAGGACGCAGGGCATAATCGTGCGGCGACGCATTCGCAGACAGCAATACCTCCGGTTGACTGACGTTTTCAGTAAGCTCATAAGTAATCATTTGAATCGGTTTAATACTGGTCAAAATGCTGCTCGCCCAACCCGAGAAGGGAAAAGCAATGAGCAAAGTACACAGTGTGAATCGAGATAGCATGGTAATTTCCTGCTGGTAGCGTTGATGACTGAGAAATGTTACATTATAACATCACCCAATTGCAAACGAGTTTCTTTCATGTCAACACTCATTGAAATGCATGACATCTGTGTTGATTTCAATCAGCGCCGAGTTCTAGATAAGGTTAGCCTGTCTCTATCCAGAGGTAAAATAACCACCTTAATAGGCCCGAATGGCGCGGGAAAATCGACGTTAGTCCGTGTGTTACTTGGTTTACATCAACAAAATTCTGGCACTCTTTCACGAGATAAGACTCTCAAAATTGGCTATGTGCCACAGAAATTGAAGTTAAACGATACGCTCCCCCTCAGTGTCAGTCGCTTTCTTCGTTTGGCTGGAAAATACAGTCAACAAGAACAATTAGAGGCGCTACGTTTAGTTGGCGCTGAGCATCTTATTAACCACGATATGCATAAATTATCTGGTGGTGAGAATCAGCGTGCGCTATTAGCACGAGCTTTGCTACAACGTCCTGATTTATTAGTGCTTGATGAGCCAGCGCAAGGAGTCGATGTTCAAGGACAAATCGATTTGTATGATCTTATCGACACCATTCGCTTGCGATTTAACTGCGCCGTTTTCATGGTCTCGCACGATTTACATTTAGTGATGGCCAAAACCGATGAAGTGATCTGTTTACATCACCATATTTGTTGTTCGGGTTCACCAGCGGATATTTCTCAACATCCAAGCTATCTCGCATTATTTGGTCATCGTAGCAGAGAAACTCTCGCTTTTTATCAACACAAACATCAGCATCATCATGATTTAGCTGGACAACCGGTTAAGGGTGACGCTCAAGCCTGTTCACATCATTCACACGGTCATCATCACCATGATTGAGTTTTTACTTCCTTCTATCGTTGCTGGAATTGGCATCGCGATTATTGCTGGCCCTCTCGGCTCTTTTGTCGTCTGGCGGCGTATGGCTTATTTTGGCGACACTCTCGCTCATGCGTCATTGCTTGGTTTGGCACTCGGTTTTTTACTCGATATCAACCTCTATTTGGCACTGCTGGTGTGCAGTCTAAGTCTGGCTGTTATATTAGTGACCATGCAACGCCAGCAATTAATTGCCACCGATACCTTACTGGGAATTCTTGCTCATAGCTCTCTCTCACTGGGGCTCATTGCCGTGAGCTTTCTCGATAATGTACGTATTGATTTGATGAGTTATCTATTTGGCGATTTACTGGCCGTCAGTCCTGCGGATTTATGGTTTATTTGGAGTGGCGTCGCTGCGGTGAGTCTTGCGGTTTATCTCTTTTGGCGACCGCTACTTTCCAGTAGCGTTAATGAAGAATTGGCCAGTGTTGAAGGGGTCAACATTGAATTAATGCGACTGGTATTGATGCTACTGATTGGATTAGTCATTGCCGTCGGGATGAAGTTTGTTGGCGCGTTAATCATGACTTCATTAATGATTATCCCAGCCGCTACAGCCAGACGCATCGCCAAAACGCCAGAGCAGATGGCCGTATTGGCCTCGCTAATCGGCATTATTTCTGTATTGATTGGAATCTCGCTCTCATGGCAATTTGATACCCCAGCCGGCCCTTCTGTGGTGGTTAGCGCAACCATGATGTTTATGCTCAGTCAAACACTTGGTCGCCGTTCATCTTAACCCACATGCTTAACCAAAATATAAAGGCCTGATAAAACAGGCCTTTATATTACCCCTACCAACTACCTAAAAAGGCAAAAAGCACACAGCTTATCAAACCAATCACAAGGATATAAGGAAACTGGGTACGGATATGGTCAATATGGTCATTGCCCGTCGCCATAGAAGATACAATACCAGTATCACTGATCGGAGAGGTCATATCGCCAAATATCGCACCTGATATCGAAGCGCCAATCAATAAATGTGGGTCGAGATCGGCTGCAACACCAATTTGAATGCCAATCGGAATCATGATCGCAAATGTTCCCCATGACGTTCCAGTTGCCAGAGACATCACCGCCGCAATCAGAAATACAAACGCTGCCGAAAGCTCTGCAGGTAATACTCCATCAATCAATTGGGTAATGTATTGCCCGGTTTGCAAATCGGCAGATAAATCCCCGACCAAAAAAGCCAATGACATGATGGCTCCCAATGGGATCATATCCGAATATCCAGCGAGTAAGTGGCGAAAAAAAGCATCCAACGATAAAACTCGACCACCGACAAAATAAACCAGTGAAATCAAAGTACCCGCCATCACCGCCCAAAAGACAGCTGTCGATCCTGAGCCTGCGGTAATATTGCCATTTCCGGTAACCCATAATCCCAATGGAACCATAAAAATAATGGTCAGTAGTGGTACGATAAAATAGCTTACTTTACCGTTAACAGTGACAGGTTCAACTTGTTGGTTACCAGCAATCGGTAAAGCACCTTGTCTCAATACTTGTCCTTGCAATGCCCGCTTGTCAGCCTTGGCCATCGGCCCCCAACTCACTCCCGAAAAAATATAAAACAGCACACCGAGTAACGATAACCACGCCATCAAGTTATAAGGCATCGAAGCAAGCAAGATAGAAAAAGGCTCCCCCTCTAAATAGCCTCGACTGATTTGTACGCCAATGATCGCCATCATTGCCGCCCCCCAGCCATTGATCATTACACTTGAACAGGTGGCCACACACGAAGATTGAATCACATAGGCCATTTTCTCGCGTGATACTCGATAATGATCGGCTAAGTCACGACTCACCGTTCCTGCTGACATTAAAGAAATTGAGCTTTCAATAAAAATAACCATGCTGGTTAACATGGCTAACAACTGTACCGCGATAGGGCTTTTGACCAGTTGGGCTCGCTCTGTTAATCCGTGAATAATCGCTTGCGTTCCCCCTGTAATTTGAATCAGCCGAATAATCCCCCCGACCATAAAGCAGAATAAAATGGTGCGAGTATTCCCTGCGCTAGCAAATACATTGATATAACTGTCTAATGCATCGGCAATACCGGCTAAGGGGTTAAAACCAGCAATCACCGTATAACCAACCACAGCACCGATCAATAAAGACAAAATCACTTGCCGAGTCAGCACTGCTAGAGCAATCGTTACCAGCGGTGTCAATAATGTCCATACACCGTAATCCGTCATACGGGCTCCGCGGAAAGCGCATTGAGCAAATCAGCAATTAAGTCATCACTGTCTTCAATTCCTACCGATAAACGAAATGTAGTATCAAAAATCCCCATCGCTTGACGCTCTGTTTCACTCATCGAACCATGGGACATTGATGCCGAATGGTTGATCATACTTTCTACACCACCCAGTGATTCAGCCAAAATAAAATAACGTAATCGACTTAAAAAGCGTTGGCTATCTGTGCGATTACCTTTGAGTTGAATGGTAACGACGGCTCCTCCTGAACGCATTTGTGATTGGCATAATGCATAGTGAGGATGCGTTGCTAAACCTGGGTAATAGACTGCTTCTATCGCAGAATGACCACTGAGCGCTTGTGCCACTTTCAATGCATTATCACACTGACGCTGCATACGTAAATCGAGAGTTTTTAAGCCGCGTAAAGCAAGATAAGCATCGAAAGGTGACGCGATGGCACCTACCGTTGTTTTGGCAAAATCTATCCGTTTCGCTAGCTCAGGATCGGCAGTAATCAACGCACCACCAATCATATCCGAATGACCACCAATGTATTTACTGGTCGATAGCATCACCAGATCGGCACCGAGAGTTAATGGCGTCTGATTCCAAGCGGTAGCAAAGGTATTATCAACACAGGTCAATACACCATGACGACGGGCAAAAGCACACACTTGCTGAATATCCACCAGTTCTAATAATGGATTGGTTGGCGTTTCTATCCAAATCATCGCGGTATTGTCTTGCATCACCGATTCAATGGCAGCTAAGTCGTTCAAATCGACATAATCGACCGTTAAACCATTGTTATGTCTACGTAGTTTTTCAAATAAACGATGTGTGCCACCATAAACACCACGCATGGCAATGATGTGCGCATTTTGAGTTAACAGTTCAAGCGCTAATGCGGTCGCTGCCATACCAGAAGCCGTTGCTGTCGCATAAGTTCCTTGCTCTAAGGCAGCAAGTGCACTTTCGTAAGCGTAACGCGTTGGATTTGCCACTCGTGAGTAGCCATAATCAGCAGACTGTTCGAGATCGGTTTGAATAAAACTACTCGCGGTGTAAATAGGGGGGAAGGCTGCATTGTGACCAGCATCATGCTGATCGCCACCATGGACTGCCAATGTAGCAAAGCTTGGTTTTTTCATGATTTCATCCACATAAGATTTGATGAGTTTTAAACAATGCATTACTGATAATGCAAAAGAAGGCAGTGAAATTATTCTATTTGATAGCTCGTTCTAGCTCATAAAAAGGCATAGAGTTTCCAAATGAGACAAGAAGTAACATTGTATTACTTTTCTGCTCAGTGCAGAAAATAGAATTCGCTTCTATGTTATATCCTTACGATTGAAACGTCAGCGGTGTTGGCTATATTCGACACCGTTACCTTTAGCTATAAGGGCTCACTTACTTGCCGTCGACTCACTATTCCTAGTGGTTTAGGAATATTCTAAAAAATAATAAAAAAGCCTCCACAGCAGGGAGGCTCTATATAAGCAACGGAAGTTTACGTCTTTACCAACCGGTGACTTCACGTAACGCTTGACCAATATCCGCCAAACTTTTTACTGTTTTAACGCCTGCCGATTCTAGCGCAGCGAATTTCTCTTCTGCGGTGCCTTTACCACCAGAAATAATCGCACCAGCATGGCCCATACGCTTACCCGGAGGTGCGGTAACACCAGCAATATAAGAAACAACAGGCTTAGTCACATGCTGTTTAATAAACGCAGCCGCTTCTTCTTCCGCTGTACCACCGATTTCACCGATCATCACAATCGCTTCCGTCTCAGGGTCGTCTTGGAACAGTTTCAGAATATCAATAAAGTTAGAACCAGGAATGGGGTCACCACCGATACCAACACAAGTCGATTGACCAAAACCTTCATCCGTGGTCTGTTTGACCGCTTCATAAGTTAAAGTACCTGAGCGCGAGACAATGCCGACTTTGCCTTTCTTATGAATGTGTCCTGGCATGATACCAATCTTACACTCATCTGGAGTGATCACACCTGGGCAGTTTGGACCAATCATCCGTACCCCAGTTTGCTCCAACTTAACTTTAACATCGATCATGTCAATGGTCGGAATGCCTTCAGTAATGGTCACGATCAGCTCGATACCAGCATCAATGGCTTCTAAAATCGCGTCTTTACAAAACGGAGCAGGAACATAGATCACAGTGGCAGTTGCACCGGTCGCTTCAACCGCTTCACGTACGGTATTAAATACCGGTAGACCAAGATGAGTTTGACCGCCTTTACCTGGAGAAACACCACCCACCATTTGTGTGCCATAAGCTAGTGCTTGTTCAGAATGGAAAGTACCTTGACCACCCGTAAATCCTTGGCAAATGACTTTGGTGTCTTTGTTAATTAATACCGACATTATTTGCCCTCCGCAGCAGCAACAACTTTACGCGCAGCGTCAGTCAACGACTCTGCTGCAATGATATCTAAACCCGATTTTGCCAACACATCACGACCAAGTTCAGCGTTAGTCCCTTCAAGACGAACAACCACTGGCACTTCAACACCGACTTCTTTCACCGCGCCAATAATTCCTTCGGCAATCATGTCGCAACGTACAATACCACCGAAAATATTCACCAATACGGCTTTAACATTGTCATCAGACAAAATGATCTTAAACGCTTCAGCCACACGCTCTTTGGTTGCGCCACCACCAACATCTAAGAAGTTAGCAGGTTTACCACCATGCAGATTAACAATATCCATGGTTCCCATCGCTAGGCCAGCACCGTTGACCATACAACCGACGTTGCCATCGAGAGCGACGTAGTTCAATTCCCACTGAGCGGCATGAGCCTCACGAGCATCTTCTTGAGTCGCATCGTGCATTTCACGCAATTTAGGCTGACGATATAACGCATTGGAGTCGATATTGATTTTACCATCGAGGCACAATAAGTTACCTTCACCGGTAATCACCAATGGGTTGATTTCTAGCAAAGCAAGATCATACTGAGTAAACATCTCGCTTAAGCCCATGAATATTTTTACAAACTGCTTAATTTGGTCACCTTGCAGACCAAGCTTAAATGCCAATTCACGACCTTGATAAGCTTGCGCACCGACTAATGGATCGATAGCCGCTTTATGGATAAGCTCAGGGGTTTCTTCTGCAACTTTCTCGATTTCTACTCCGCCTTCTGTTGAAGCCATAAACACGATTTTACGTGTCGCGCGGTCAACAACCGCGCCTAAGTAAAGCTCATTGGCGATACTTGATGCTTCTTCAACTAGGATTTTAGACACAGGCTGGCCATTCGCATCTGTTTGATAAGTTACTAGGTTTTTACCAAGCCACTTTTGAGCAAAGGCTTTCACTGCATCTTTACTTTCATGCAGTTCGACTCCACCCGCTTTACCACGCCCACCGGCGTGAACCTGACACTTGACGACTTTCTTTACTGTACTAATCCGTCCTGCTGCTTCAAAGGCTTCTTGTGGGGTATCACAGGCATAACCTTCAGGGACTGGCAAACCGAATTCGGCAAATAGCTGTTTTGCTTGGTATTCATGCAAATTCATTGTGTTATTCCATTTATGTATTTTTATTCCATAGAGCCCAATACATGGTTGGACTTTACGTCTGTAGGGGTACTCTGAGTGAGTAGCCAAATGGCTTTAAACAAGGCCGGGCGTTGAGCTAGCCCGGCTTTTTACGAGTTAATGATGAGGACGAAGCCCTCACCGACTAACATTACACGTCTAGAAGCAGACGTGCAGGATCTTCAAGTAGCTCTTTGATTGTCACTAAGAAGCCAACCGACTCACGACCATCAATTAAACGGTGATCGTAAGACAGTGCGAGATACATCATTGGTAAGATTTCAACCTTACCATCAACCGCCATTGGGCGATCTTGGATTTTATGCATCCCCAAAATTGCCGCTTGGGGTGGGTTAATGATCGGCGTTGACATTAATGACCCAAACACACCGCCGTTAGTGATGGTAAAATTACCGCCCGTTAACTCTTCCACGGTCAACTTACCATCACGACCTTTCAGCGCCAGTTCTTTGATGCCCTTTTCAATTTCCGCCAGACTGAGCATATCGCAATCTTTTAGAACTGGAGTCACTAAACCACGAGGGGTTGATACTGCCATACTGATGTCAAAATAATTATGATAAACAATGTCTTGACCATCAATCGATGCATTGACTTCAGGATAGCGTTTTAAGGCTTCAGTTACCGCTTTAACGTAGAAAGACATAAAACCAAGACGAATGCCGTGTTTTTTCTCAAACAGATCTTGATACTGTTTACGCAGTTCCATAATCGGCTTCATGTTGACTTCATTGAACGTCGTCAGCATCGCGGTACTGTTTTTCGCTTCTAACAGACGCTCAGCAACGCGTTTGCGTAAACGAGTCATTGGTACACGCTTTTCACTGCGAGCGGCCACTGGTAGTGGCGCACTTACTGGTTGCGCTGTTGGAGCTGCCGCTTGGTTTTTCGCTAAGTAGGCGTCAACATCTTCACGTGTAATGCGACCACCCACTCCTGAACCTTTGACTTGATCGGGCTCTACATTATGCTCTGCCAGCAAACGGCGTACCGCTGGGCTTAACGCATCATTAGACTCTTCACTGAGTACGGCTTTATGACGTTTATCCGGAGACGGCTCTGTCGAAGCGGTAGAGTCTGCTGTTGGTTCACCAGCAACGGCACCTGGTTTAATTCGCGCCAGTAGCTGCTTAGACAGCACGGTTGCACCTTCTAACTCTAAAATCGACTCAAGTATCCCCGCTTCAGGAGCGGGTACTTCCAACACTACTTTGTCGGTTTCAATTTCAACCAGCACTTCATCACGAGCGACAGCATCACCTGGCTGTTTATGCCATGTCGCTACGGTGGCGTCTGCTACTGATTCAGGTAGATCTGGAACCAGAATTTCAACTGTCATATCGGTCTTTTCCTTTTACTTCTTGTTCTTAGGCTAGGGTCAAAGCGTCTTCAATTAACGCTTTCTGCTGTTTCAAGTGTACCGACATATAGCCCACCGCCGGTGATGCTGATGCTGGTCGACCCGCATATTTTAAATCCGCCCCTGCAGGAATAGCGGCGCGGAAATTGTGTTGGCTACTGTACCAAGCGCCTTGGTTTTGTGGCTCTTCTTGACACCAGACATAATCAACGACATTGGTATAAGGTGCGATTGCCGCTTGTACTTCTTCAATCGGGAACGGATACAGTTGCTCGATACGAACAATAGCCACATCATCTTGCTGATTATTTCTGCGTTGCTCGAGCAAATCGTAATAGACCTTGCCAGAGCAGAAAACAACTCGCTTAACTTTTGCTGCATCCAACGGATCAATCTCACCAATCGCTGGTAAAAACGAACCGTTAGCCAACTCTTCCATACTTGAGGTACAAAGTGGATGACGTAGCAAAGATTTCGGTGACATGACAATCAATGGACGGCGCATTTTACGCACCACTTGACGACGTAGCATGTGATAAACCTGAGCTGGCGTTGAAGGAATCACCACCTGCATGTTTTGCTCCGCGCAAAGCTGTAAGTATCGCTCTAAACGCGCAGAAGAGTGCTCCGGCCCTTGACCTTCATAGCCGTGAGGTAACAACATGGTCAAGCCACACAATCGGCCCCACTTTTGTTCGCCTGAAGAGATAAACTGGTCAACGACAACTTGTGCACCATTAGCAAAGTCACCAAACTGCGCTTCCCAAATGGTTAAACCGCCAGGCTCCGCTGTTGCATAGCCATACTCAAAAGCCAATACTGCTTCTTCTGATAACACAGAATCGATGACTTCAAATGGACCTTGTTTGGTATGAATGTTCGCCAAAGGAACATAAGTGCTGGCATCGGCTTGATTATGTAAAACCGAGTGACGATGGAAGAATGTTCCACGACCAGAATCCTGACCAGAAATGCGAATACGTTTACCATCGTCAACCAATGTTGCATAGGCAAGAGTTTCAGCCATTCCCCAATCGAGCATTTTTTCACCAGAAACCATGCTCATTCGATCATGGTATATTTTCTCAACTCGACTTTGCAGCTTATGACTGTCTGGATACTGGCAAATTTTTTCTCCCAACTCTTTTAGGCGAACAAGAGGGAATTGATTGTCCCAATTTTCATTCCATTCACGATTAATATAGGGAGACCAGTCCACAGAATGCATGGTCATTGGTCGCCACTCTTTAACCACCACTTCACCATGATCCAGCGCATCACGGTACTCATTCACTAATTGAGTCGCGGTTTCTAAATCACACTCGTTGCGCTCAGTTAGAATGTCCGCATAAATTTTACGTGGCGTCGGATGCTTCTTAATTTTCTGATACATCAACGGCTGAGTCGCATTAGGCTCATCCGCTTCGTTATGGCCATGACGACGATAACAAACCAATTCAATCACTACATCACGCTTAAACTCATTACGGTAATCGAGCGCCATACGTGTAACAAAGGCAACCGCCTCTGGGTCATCCGAGTTAACATGAAGAATCGGAGCCTGAACCATCTTCGCAATATCAGTGCAGTACATGGTTGAGCGCGTATCGCGAGGATTGGAGGTGGTAAAACCGACTTGGTTATTGATAACAATTCGAACCGTTCCACCGACACAGTAGCCGCGAGCGAGAGACATGTTAAACGTCTCAGCAACGACACCTTGTCCAGCAATCGCTGAATCACCATGGATAGTAATTGGTAACACTCGACTCCCCTCAGAATCGCCTAGACGATCTTGACGAGCACGAACCGAACCAATCACCACCGGATTAACAATTTCTAGATGCGAAGGGTTAAATGCCAACGCTAGATGAACATCACCGCCAGGGGTTGCGAAGTCTGCAGAGAAACCTTGGTGATACTTAACATCACCGGTGCCCCACGTTTCATCATGCTTACCAGCAAACTCGTCAAACAGATCCTGCGGCTTTTTACCTAATACGTTAACCAACATATTCAGGCGTCCGCGGTGAGCCATACCGATTACCACTTCACGCATACCATGAGTACCCGCATGACGAATTAACTCTTTCATCATCGGAATTAACGCATCGCCACCTTCCAGTGAGAAACGTTTTGCGCCGGGGAATTTAGCGCCAAGATAACGCTCTAAACCTTCTGCAGCCGTTAATTCATCTAAGAACGTACGCTTTTCTTCTAAAGTGAAAGTCGGCTGACCTAATACAGGCTCTAGACGTTGTTGAATCCATCGTTTTTGCTCAGTATCAATGATGTGCATGTATTCCGCACCCACTGAGCCACAGTAGATTTTATTTAACGATTGGTAGATATCTTTCAACTTCATGGTATCCGCGCCAACGGCAAAAGAGCCGACGTTGAACGTTTCTTCCATGTCATCTTCAGTTAAGTTATGGAATGAGGGATCGAGTTCCGCCACTGGTGGGCGTTTCCATAAACCAAGAGGATCTAATTGGGCAGCTTCATGACCGCGGAAACGGTAAGCATTAATAAGCTGTAGAACTTTTACTTGTTTTGCATCGACTTCAGGATCACTAACTTGGACATTGTAATGCTTTGTCTCTTGGGCAAGCCGACGGAAGTAGTCACGGACACGCGAGTGTGGTTGTTCAACCACATGATCAGGCTGCATAGGCAGACCATCAAAAACACGTTTCCACTCCTCACTCACCAGATCGGGATCACTTAGATACAGTTCGTAGAGATCTTCTACATAAGTTGCATTGGCGCCAGCCAAGTGTGAAGACTCGAGCCATGCCTTCATCACGCCGTTGTGCATTATTTTCCCTTAACCAGTAGTTTTCACGTTTGCTGCGGTCTATGCCGAGCTATAAAGGCAGGCCCGAAGGCCTGCAATTTTTCATCTAAACCGAGCGGTTGACCAACATCGACTTGATATGGCCAATTGCTTTTGTCGGGTTTAATCCCTTAGGACAAACACTTACACAATTCATGATGCCATGGCAACGAAAAACGCTAAATGCATCATCAAGATTTGACAAGCGCTCATCTGTTGCCGTATCGCGGCTATCAATTAGCCAACGATAAGCCGCCAACAATCCCGCCGGACCGATAAATTTATCCGGATTCCACCAAAAAGAGGGGCAAGACGTTGTACAACATGCACACATAATACATTCATACAATCCATCCAAATGTGCGCGATCTTCCGGTAACTGGAGATGCTCACGAGAAGGAGGAATTTCACCATCAGAAATCAAAAATGGTTTCACTTTGGCGTAGTTATCGTAGAACTGTGTCATGTCGACGATTAAATCACGCACTACCGGTAAGCCCGGTAATGGGCGAATAACTATTTTACTGCCTTTCAAAGCGGAAAGCGGGGTAATACAGGCTAAACCGTTTTTACCATTCATGTTCAAGCCATCAGAACCACACACACCTTCACGGCAAGAACGACGAAAAGCAATCGATGGGTCCTGTTCTTTCAGTAAGATCAGTGCATCGAGCACCATCATGTCTGAACCTTCTGCGACCTCGAGCACATACTCTTTCATGTATGGCTTACTATCAACATCAGGATTGTAACGATACAAAGAGAAGTTAAGTTTCATAATTGAGTCCTCCCTTAGTATGTACGTGCTTTAGGTGGAAAAGCATCACGATGAATCGGCGTCATATTGACATCACGCTTATTCATTTGTTCGGTTTCTGGATCGTAAATCGAGTGGCACAACCAATTCGCATCATCACGTTCTGGATAATCGAAACGAGCATGCGCACCTCGGCTTTCCGTACGATAATTGGCCGCGACTGCGGTAGAAAACGCCGTTTCCATTAAGTTATCTAACTCTAAGCATTCGATACGCTGAGTATTAAATTCTTTTGATTTATCGGCCAAGTGTCCGTTTTTCAGACGTTCACGGATCACTTTTAACTCTTCAAGTCCGGTTGCCATCGCATCACCTTCACGGAATACCGAGAAGTTGTTTTGCATACAACGTTGCAGATCTTTACGAATTTGTACTGGGTCTTCGCCACCGGTACTGTTTTCCCAACGCATGGTTCGCGCTAATGACGCTTCAATATCTGACTCGGTTGCTGGGCGAGCTTCACTTTGTGCGGCTAGCGTTTCACCAAGGTGTAATCCTGTCGCGCGGCCAAAGACCACTAAATCTAATAATGAATTACCACCAAGACGATTTGCGCCATGTACTGAAACCGAAGCAATTTCGCCACAAGCGAACAGACCTTGCACTTCAATATCTTTGCCGTTTCTATCTTGTTTGATGGCTTGACCAGAGACCTGAGTCGGCACTCCACCCATCATATAATGGCAAGTAGGAATAACAGGAATCGGCTCTTTAACTGGGTCAACATGGGCAAAAGTCCGAGACAATTCGCAAATACCTGGTAGACGGGATTCAAGAACATCTCGACCTAAATGGTCTAGTTTCAGCTTAATGTGTGGACCCCATGGGCCATCACAACCACGGCCTTCACGGATTTCAATCATCATTGAACGAGCAACCACATCACGGCCAGCCAAGTCTTTCGCATTAGGTGCATAGCGTTCCATGAAACGTTCACCATCTTTATTTAATAGATAGCCACCTTCTCCACGACACCCTTCTGTTACTAACACACCAGCGCCAGCAATCCCTGTTGGGTGGAATTGCCACATTTCCATATCTTGCATGGGTACACCAGCGCGTAAGGCCATGCCTACACCGTCACCAGTATTGATGTGCGCATTGGTCGTTGACGCATAAATTCGCCCAGCGCCGCCAGTAGCCAGTACCGTCGCTTTCGATTTAAAGTAGCAAATTTCACCACTTTCCATACACAACGCTGTACAACCTAACACCGCACCATCTTGGTTCTTCACTAGGTCCAGAGCATACCACTCGGAGAAAATCGTCGTTTTATACTTAATGTTCTGCTGATATAGGGTATGTAATAACGCATGACCCGTACGGTCAGCAGCAGCAGCGGTACGAGCAGCTTGCTCACCACCAAACTCTTTTGATTGGCCACCAAATGGGCGTTGATAAATCGAACCGTCTTCAAAACGAGAAAATGGCAACCCCATGCGCTCAAGTTCAATCACCGATTGAGGACCATTTTTACACATGTATTCAATCGCGTTCTGATCACCAATGTAATCTGAACCTTTGACGGTATCGTACATGTGCCACTGCCAATCGTCTTTGTGCGAGTTACCCAAAGCAACGGTAATGCCACCCTGAGCAGAAACCGTGTGTGAACGAGTTGGGAACACTTTAGACAACAAGGCGCAGGTTAGGCCTTGTTCAGAAATTTGAAGTGCAGCACGCATGCCTGCACCACCAGCACCGATAACCACGGCATCGAATTCACGAACAGGAATAGTCACTTACACACCCCACAGTACAAATAGGCCAGAGAAAAAGTATCCAAATAACACGGCAATAACGACCAATTGCAAAACACTACGTAACTTTGAGCACTTTACGTAATCGGTCAACACTTGCCAGAGCCCTATCCAACCATGAATCAGAATGCAAACTAAGGTCAACATGGTGAACACTTTAGTGAAAGTGCTAGAGAAAAATTGGGTCCATGTTAAATAGGTAATATCAGTGAAAGCACAAAACAACACTACGTAAAGGGTATAAAGAGTCATAATAATTGCAGTAGCACGGATTAAGAGATAATCGTGTACCCCATTACGACCAAATGAAGAAACATGCTTTACCATACTAATACCCCCGCTAGCACTGATAACACTAACGTGATTACCAATGATATCTTGGCACTCAATGCGCCACTTTCTAACTCTTCAAAATACCCCATATCCATAAGAAGATGACGTATACCACCGACAATATGATAGGCCAACGCCGTTAAGATGCCCCAAAGAACAAACTTGACGAAGAAGCCATTAACGATATGACTTGCCTCCATAAATCCCATTGGTGATGACAAAGAGAGGGACAGTAACCATAACAATATACCGACCGCCACAAACGTTATGATCCCAGCGATACGGTGCAGGATAGAAACGATGGCGGTGATCGGAAAGCGTATAGTCTGCAGATCTAGATTAACCGGTCTTGACTTTCTTTCTTTCACGGGCTTGCTCACTCAGCTCTAATTGAAGCATTTATAGTTATCGATGAAATTTGGCAACAAACCGACAAAACTTAACATTTATTCAACAAATAAACGGCGATAACTGCGCTTATATTGTAAAAAAAATGTTAACCTCAAGGTTAAGTGTTTTTACCTTGAATTGTTTTGAGCTTTGAATTTATAAGGTTTTTACCAAAATTTGCTACGCCTTTATACGGCTGGCAACATTATACAACAAATGATGTAACAAATTTTGCTACACAGAACAGATTTTTAACTTTATATGTATAAAAAATCAAAGTAAGTGCACACATCGGAGGAGAAAAATTGACTTTAATAACGATCGGACGTACAAGAATGACACACAAACATCCTGGACGGATTAAATAATAAACAAAGGAGATTGTCTATGGCAGATAAGAAAGCGACCCTTCACATTGAAGGTAAAGCGCCCATTGAGCTGCCGATTATGGATGGGACAATAGGTCCTCAAGTAATCGACGTTCGTCAATTAGGTTCAAATGGCTACTTTACTTTTGACCCGGGTTTTCTTGCCACTGCATCTTGTGAATCTCAAATCACTTATATCGATGGTGACAAAGGCATTTTGTTACATCGCGGCTTTTCTATCGAACAGTTAGCCAATAATGCTGATTATTTAGAAGTGTGTTACATCCTTCTTTATGGTGAAGCCCCTAACCGTGAACAATACGAAGAGTTTAAGAAAATCGTTACTCGCCATACCATGGTTCACGAGCAAATTGCTAGCTTCTTCCATGGTTTCCGCCGCGATGCACACCCAATGGCGGTGATGTGTGGGGTGGTAGGTGCGTTAGCGGCTTTCTATCACGATTCACTGGATATCAATAACGATACACACCGAGAAATTGCTGCTTATCGTTTATTATCAAAAATGCCAACCTTGGCTGCAATGTGTTACAAATACTCGATTGGTCAGCCATTTATCTATCCACGTAACGACTTAACCTACGCAGAAAACTTCCTGCACATGATGTTTGCTAATCCGTGTGAAGAATATGAAGTCAATCCTGTCGTCGCTCGTGCTATGGATAAAATCTTCACTTTGCATGCAGATCATGAGCAAAACGCATCAACATCGACCGTTCGTTTAGCCGGTTCTTCAGGTGCCAACCCCTTTGCCTGTATTGCCGCAGGTATCGCATCACTGTGGGGTCCAGCCCATGGCGGAGCCAACGAAGCTTGCTTACGCATGCTAGAGGAAATTGGCTCTGTCGATAAAATTCCTGAGTACGTCGCCCGAGCAAAAGATAAAGATGATCCGTTCCGCTTAATGGGCTTTGGTCATCGGGTGTACAAAAACTACGATCCACGTGCAACGGTGATGCGCGAAGCGTGTCATGATGTTCTTAAAGAACTCAATATTAGTGATCCGCTACTTGATGTAGCGATGGAGCTTGAGCGTATTGCGCTCTCTGACCCCTACTTTGTTGAGAAGAAACTCTACCCGAACGTTGATTTCTATTCTGGGATTATTCTCAAAGCCATCGGTATTCCAGTCTCCATGTTTACCGTTATCTTTGCCATGTCACGCACCATTGGCTGGATTGCGCACTGGAATGAAATGCATTCAGACGTCAACAACAAGATAGGCCGTCCTCGTCAGCTTTATACAGGTCAAAAACTTCGTGAGTTTGTGCCATTACATGAACGCCAATAAGTGAGGTACCAACTAGGCTAGCCTATCGTTCTTGCCTAGTTAATCAGTAACACAATAAAAAGCGAGATCGACTCTCGCTTTTTTTATTTATACCGGATTATCAATATCGATAAACTCAACAGAAAGGCCATGTGCTTTGCTCAACCACTCACCTAATGCTTTAACACCATAACGCTCGGTAGCATGATGGCCTGCAGCAAAATAATGAATATTTAATTCTCGTGCCGCATAAGTAGTTCGTTCAGAAATCTCACCCGAGATGAACGCATCCATTCCTTGCTGAGCAGCCAGTTCGATATAGTCTTGCCCGCCCCCCGTACACCAAGCGATCTTTTTAATCGGTTTATCCGTTTGCTCTGGAGCAATATGCAATGGCTGACGGTGAAGTACCGTTTGCAGATGCTGGGCAAACTCATCACCAGAGTAATGGCGATTGAGACAACCGTACATAGCGACAGATTGTGCATGCCCTTCTAGCCCGCCCTCCACTTCAATCCCAAGTAACTGAGCGAGCTGAGCGTTATTACCCAATTGCGGATGAATATCCAGCGGTAAATGATAGGCAAACAAATTAATGTCATGTTTAATCAGCTGTCGTAGTCGCTGCCCTTTCATACCACGAATCGGTTCTGGCTCGCCTTTCCAAAAATAACCATGATGGACAAGTAAAGCATCAGCTTGATGCTCAATGGCTTGTTCAATGAGCGCTTTCGACGCCGTCACTCCAGTAATGATTTTTTTTATCTCGGCTTTACCTTCCACTTGCAAGCCGTTAGGACAGTAATCTTTCACTAATTGTGGAGACAAGATCTCATTTAACAACGCTTCTAACTGTAAGTTGTTCATATTTCGTTCCATTACACTATTGTTATGACGTGTTTATAACAATTTCAGGCTAGAATGTCGAAAACGGAATGGTAACCGTAGATGGTGCTCACAATGGATATAAAACAGCTTATGCAATGGGTGGTAACCACTCCTCCACTCTTTCAAGGGTCAGAGCCAATAGTCTCTAAAGTTCCTTTCATTCAACCGTCTTATCAGCAGTGGCCAACTTATCAAGGTAATCAGCGACTGGGATTTATTTATCAATTTTTATGTCAACAACTCTTCACGGCCACACCTCGCTATAACGCCGTTTCAGAAGAGATTCAGCTAAATCAACAAGGCACAACGTTAGGTTCGATTGATTTTATTGCCAAAAACCGCAAAACAGAGCAATACGAACATTGGGAAGTGGCCGTTAAATTCTACCTTCTTCATCAAGGGAATTGGTATGGGCCCAATGCAGAAGATAGACTTGATCTCAAGTTAAATCATATGCTCAACCATCAACTTCCCCTTTCAAGCAACGAAGCGTTTTGTAAACATTATCCGTTATGGGCTAATGCGAAGCCCCATTTGCTCATGCAAGGTCGACTTTATACTAACCCTTTTCAACCAGAACCCGTACCTAACGAATGTTTAGGCCACCCACTCAACCCTTCACAAATTCAGGGTCATTGGTGTTATCAACATCAACAGTCATTGATTGACGAGCCCTTGTATCGATTAGAAAAACCACAATGGTTAACGGGCCGAGATAAACAAAGCCCACGTTACCAAGGTGAAGACTTAGGTTTTGTTCATTGCCAAAGTCAGTCAGGAATATTTTGGTTTATTATGCCCAATGACTGGCCTGCTACCACATAATAAAAAATAGGCCATGAACGTTAATTCATGGCCTGTCTTAAGCTAAATTCGAGATGTGATTAATTATAATCCCGCATTTTTAAAGACTTGATTAACAATCTCTTGCGCTTCATGCTCGATCTGTTTTAAATGCTCTGCGCCTTTAAAACTCTCACAGTAGATTTTATAAATATCTTCTGTCCCTGATGGACGAGCCGCAAACCAACCGTAATCAGTTGTCACTTTTAAACCACCAATCGCAGCTCCATTACCTGGAGCATGAGTTAAACGGGCAGTGATCATATCTCCGGCTAAGGTTTGAGCGGTCACCATCTCGGCGGAAAGCTGACTCAAGATCGTTTTTTGAGGTCCATTGGCTACAGCTTGAATTCGGCTGTAGTGCGACTCACCATGTTTCGCTGCTAATTGATCATAATATTGCTGAGGGTTTTTACCCGTCACCGCGGTTATTTCGGCAGCGAGTAGACATAAAATAATCCCATCTTTATCGGTTGACCAAGCGGTGCCATCTTGACGTAAGAAAGAAGCACCAGCACTCTCTTCTCCACCAAAACCAAAACGACCGTTATACAAGCCATCAACAAACCATTTAAATCCGACTGGCACTTCACACAATTTGCGGCCTAAATCCGCAACGACTTTATCAATCATCGCACTAGAAACAAGGGTTTTGCCCACAGCAACATCAGATTGCCAAGCAGAGCGGTGACGGTAAAGATAGTCAATACAAACCGCCAGAAAATGGTTAGGGTTCATTAAACCTTGTGGAGTAACAATCCCATGACGATCATAATCAGGGTCATTACCAAACGCTAAATCGTATTGGTCTTTCAGTGCTAATAAACCAGCCATCGCATAGGGAGATGAGCAATCCATACGCACCACGCCATCTTTATCCAGTGACATAAATTGGAACGTAGGATCAATCGCTTCACTGACTAACGTTAAATCTAAATCGTAGGTTTGAGCAATTTGTCGCCAATAATCAATTCCGCTGCCACCTAATGGGTCGACACCTATCTTCAGTTTGGCTTTCTGAATCGCGGCCATATCGACAACATTCACTAAGTCGTCAACATAAGGTTTCACTAAATCAACCTGCTTCAATAAAGGTGACTGCTTCGCTTCAACAATAGCCACGCGTTTCACCCCGCGCAAACCATCGGCAATTAGCTGATTAGCTCGATTTTCAATCGCTTTGGTAAGCTCGCCTTCCGCGGGCCCACCATGAGTAGGATTGTATTTGATGCCGCCATCTTGAGGTGGGTTATGTGATGGGGTGATCACGATACCATCTGCTTTATCGGCATGTTGCAAGTTATAGGTCAAGATAGCATGAGAGATACCCGGCGTTGGCGTATAACCGTTATCCTGTTGAATAATGACTTCCACCTGATTGGCAATGAGCACTTCGAGCACACTGCTTAAGGCTGGTTCAGATAAAGCATGGGTATCTTTACCGACAAAAATAGGTCCGGTCGTACCCAGCTCTGTACGCAGATCAACGATCGCTTGCGCGATAGCTAAAATATGGTGTTCATTGAACGTGAATTTATCAGCCGACCCTCTATGGCCGGAAGTACCAAATTCAACCTTATGCTGCGGGTTATTCGCATCGGGTTGTAAAAGGTAGTAATGAGAAACTAAAGCCGGAATATTATGTAAATCTTGTTGCTGTGCTTTTTGTCCTGCACGAGGGTGCATAGCCATAATGACATCCTTTTAAAAATAATAATCAATAAAAAACCTCATAATACGCATTTTTACATGCCCAGTATGAGGTTCTAGTCAGACTTTTCGCTGCTGATCGTGCCACGTTAAATAGACAAGGTCACTTTTTCAATAATATCCGCAGGGAAATTCATTTTCAGCATCACTTGCTCAACCATTTGCTGTTTACGGCTGGTATTGTTGTTCGTGATAACCCATAACGGCGTATTTGGAATCGCTTTTGGTTTCGTCGTTTGCCCGTTCGCGAGCAACGTCGCTTCATTGTCGGCAAAATAAACTCGCTTGCGTCCCTTAACGATCATGGCATCTGAGAAGCTCGCCGGATCGATACGATAGAGTGTGGATAGGACTAACATAAAACGATCAACGGCTTTTTTCAGTGCAGAATATTCATCTGAAATCAGTAACTCGCGCATCGCCTTAACGCTATCAACTTTTGTCTCTTGAGCCGCATCTTTACTGACCACTAACCCTTTAGGAGCAGTGATAGCAGGCATCGCCGAAAAACGCTGACTATCAACCTTCAATAAGCGACGTAAAATATCGGAAGCGCTCTCACCAATATGTAGGGTTTGACTGGCAATATAACGGTATAGATCTTCATCAACCTCAATTGTTTTCATTCGCTTTTCACAATCTCTATGTTTAAACTCTGAGGGATTATAGCGAGATCTTTACCGATACTCTACGTTAAACCCATTACTAATAAGATAAAATGTCAGCACTGCTTAATTACAAACTAGAAGGTGAGGGTCACACCGTCGTTCTGATCCATGGTTTATTTGGTAATTTAGACAATTTAGGGCTACTCGCAAGAGATCTGAAACACGATCATCAAGTGCTGAGTATTGACCTACGTAACCATGGACAATCGTTTCACGCTTCAGAACATAACTACGCGTTAATGGCGCGCGATGTCGATCAACTGCTCACCGAGTTGGCTATCACTCAAGCGACAATCATTGGTCACTCCATGGGCGGTAAAGTAGCTATGAAATTAGCCGATCTTGCCCCCGATATCGTTCAACGGTTAATCGTGCTAGACATGGCCCCCGTTGCCTATAGCGTGCATCGTCATCAACAGGTGATTGATGGTCTCGATGCAGTGTTAGAACAAAAACCATCCTCTCGCAGTGAAGTGATGACCCTTTTAGCCCAGCATATCGATCAGGAAGGCGTTCGCCAATTTCTGGGGAAATCCTTGGTCAACCAAGATAGCGTCATGACTTGGCGATTTAATGTACCTGCAATTAAAGCCAACTACTGGAATATTCTTGGTTGGGAACCGATTGCCTGTAACTCAACCCCTACCTTATTTATTAAAGGGGCAGATTCAAACTATTTAATGGCAGAGCATCAACCCGCTATCCAGCAACAATTTAGCCATGCCAAAGCACATGTTATCGCCAATACTGGCCACTGGTTACATGCTGAAAAACCAGCAGAAGTACTCCGTGCGATTCGTAAGTTTATCGCCTAAAGCGCTTAATCCATAACAAGTTAAGGGAAATTTGAAAGTCAATAGGTGGATTAACTTTAACAAATAACAGTGGTATAGTTCGCGCAAGCAGATTGATTTAAAGGTAAAGACTCTATGGCAAGTGTAGGTATCTTTTTTGGTAGCGATACAGGTAACACCGAAGCTATTGCAAAAATGATTCAAAAACAACTCGGCAAACAACTGGTTCACGTACAAGATATCGCGAAAAGTAGTAAAGAAGATATTGATAACTTTGATCTTTTACTGCTTGGCATCCCCACTTGGTACTATGGTGAAGCACAGTGTGATTGGGATGATTTCTTCCCTGAATTAGAAGCCATTGATTTTTCGACGAAACTCGTGGCTATTTTTGGCTGTGGTGATCAAGAAGACTACGCAGAGTATTTCTGTGATGCTATGGGCACCGTTCGAGACATCATCCAAGCCAAAGGCGCAACGATTATTGGTCATTGGCCAACGGAAGGTTATGAATTTGAAGCGTCTAAAGCATTAGTCGATGATAATCATTTTGTTGGTCTATGCATTGATGAAGACCGTCAACCAGAGTTGACCGAGCAACGTGTGACCGCTTGGGTTCAGCAAGTATACGAAGAAATGTGCTTAGCTGAGCTAGAAGACTAAACCAGCAACCGCCCTCACTTGGGCGGTTTCTTTTAACACAAACTCTTTATGAATTATTGGATCTATTTACCACAATAGCTGGCCTAAAAAGGGCGCAATCAGTACCGTTACCATACCGGCTATCATCATGACGACACTCGATACCACCCCTTCTGCATTTCCCATTTGATACGCTTTCGCGGTGCCTGCACCATGGGCAGAAGCTCCTAAGCTCGCCCCACGCCCAAATCGAGAACGAATCGATAAGAAAGTTAATATACTTTCACCAACCGCCATTCCAATAACACCCGTGAGTACCACAAACAGGGCCGTTAAGTCACTTTCACCGCCAATGGCACGTGTTGCTTCCACCGCAAAAGGGGTCGTTATCGAGCGCATGGCTAAGCTACGCTGCAGTAACTCTGGTAATTCAAACCAGCGTGCCAGCAAGACGGTACTGCTCACAGCCACAATCACTGAAACCACCACACCAACCGATAATGACAACCAATGACGACGAATTAAAAGCCGATTATCGTACACAGGAATCGCAAAGGCGACGGTGGCAGGCCCAAGTAACCATAATAGCCAGCGAGACTCTTCCATATACGATGGATAAGGAATATCCATACCAATAACAATCAGCACCAACAGTAATGGGGCCAGCAATAAAGGCATCAAAAAAATTGTTCGTTTGCGCTGATAGAGCATTTTACAGACGTAATAGAGTACTAAAGTCAGTACCAAACACGTCATGCCGAGTAATGAGACCGAGTGCAACATTATAAGGCTCCCGATAACTTATTACTTTTTCGGCGCGCTAATGTAAGCTCCAAGCGGTATAATTTATCCACGACCCACGCAGTCACCGCTATCACTAAAACCGTACTCAGCACTAATACTAAGATAATTCGTCCGCCCTGTTCACGCACCAGCGGCTGATAATTGACCACGGCAACGACCGCCGGAACAAAAAACAGTAACATTTCTGCTAAAAGCCAAGCCGCACCTCGTCGCAGCCATTCAACATTAACAATCTTACTGAATACCAACGTCAGCAATAACAGCATACCAGTAAGATTGGCAGGGATAGGCAAGTGTAAGTAATTAACCAAACGATCGGCGATTACCCATATCAAACCTAACGCAACAATTTGCCCAATGGTCAGCAAAACAGTTTCAATCTTCCTCATGGCATCATTCGCTCATTGTGTGAAATTAATCACAGTATAGAGAGCATTAAAATTTCATAAAATGAATTTTTATTATAAAAATTATGCCAATATGGAATCAATCGAACACAGAGAACCGCTTTCTTATGGATATTAAAGCCCTACGCTATTTTGTTGAACTCATCAATCAACAGAGCTTTACCCGTGCCTCGGAGAAACTTTTTGTTACCCAACCGACGATCAGTAAAATGATCCGTAGCCTTGAACAAGAAATTGGTCAGCCATTACTCCATCGTCAAGGCCATCGATTTTGGCTAACCGATGCAGGACACATTGTGTATTTACGTGCACAAGAGATTTTGACTCACTTTACTCAGCTAGAAGCTGAACTGATCGATCTTAACCAGCTCCAAGGAGGGCAACTGCGTCTAGGTATTCCTCCTATGGTGGGGCATCTTTATGCTGGCTTGATCAGACAATATCGACAAACCTACCCAGCCGTAGAAATGACGATCGTCGAGTATGGCGGGAGAAAAATAGAACAAGCGGTACTTGATGGAGAATTGGATGTTGCCATTACGATGCTATCGCGCCACGCAGAGCAACATCTCAGCACTTTAGTATTAGACAGTTACCCAATTTATGCTGTATTACCGCAAACCATGCCTTGGACTGCCATGACAACGATTGATTGGCCATCACTCAAAGAAGCGCCTTTTTATCTTTACACTGAAGAGTTTACTCTTAGTGACTATGTCCATCAGCAATGTCTAGCACATGGATTTACCCCACAAATTGCGGCGCGAAGTAGTCAATGGGATTTTCTCGTTGCGCTTGTAAAAAGTGGCATCGGAGTCGCCTTTTTACCCGAGCCACTCTGCTTAAGAATCCAAAATGAAGGCGTTTTAATTAAGCCGCTCAATCCCAGTATTGATTGGACATTAAGTGTTATTTGGCATAGTGAACGTTACGTCTCTCGCACTGCAGAAGCTTGGATACAACTTTGTCATACTCATCCATCGTCTCGCTGAACACCATTATGCAGCGTTATCGGTTTGATAATCACTCTCTTGACGATACTTAGGCTTTTTACGAACATACAACTTACGATGCACTTCAGAAACCACATCACCCTGTTTGTCTTTGACGTGAATAATAAATTCAGGAAAGCATTTATCGCCATTTGCCGTCGCCACTAATATCGCATCCAGTTGAGCTTGAGAAATCAAAAACTCAGCATACAAATCACTGTGTCCCGGCTTAATGAAATTAATGCTCGCCTCTTTATCCCAAACATAATACTGGCGACCTAAAATCCCCATCAGCATTAATGAATATACGGGGTCCGTTAAAGAGAAGATGCTGCCACCATATTGGGAACGATTGGCATTTTTATTCCACCAACGAAGCTTTAAACGCAATCTAGCTTCACGAAAGTCTTCGCTGATTGACTCGATTTTTATCCCAGATCCCCAAAAAGGTGGCCAACTATTTAATGCCCACTTCACAATATTAGGTTTATACAACTTCTCAAGTGTTTTATTCATGCTATCCGTGCCTTAGACTCTATCTCATCTTCACTGATCGTGATGCTCAATGAGCACCTCACTCAGCGAAGCTACACACAAGTTAATGTTGCATAATTGTAACTGGTCAGATCAGATTTCTCCGTGATGAAACTCGATTTTGTAGTAATTACAGTAACCCTTTGAAGTTCGTGGTTTATTGTTTTAATCGAGTGGCCTATAATGTGGAACAACATTGACCTCTGTTTACGACTGCAGATCATCAACGGGAAAGTATATGTCAGACAATAACCAAGCGCTAAAGGATGCAGGTCTTAAAGTAACCCTTCCACGGCTAAAGATTTTAGAAGTATTGCAGCAGCCTGAGTGCCAACATATTAGTGCTGAGGAGCTGTACAAAAAGCTGATTGATCTCGGTGAAGAGATCGGCCTTGCGACCGTTTATCGCGTGTTAAACCAATTTGATGACGCTGGTATCGTGACTCGTCATCATTTTGAAGGTGGAAAATCAGTTTTCGAACTCTCAACCCAACACCATCATGACCATCTCGTCTGTCTTGATTGTGGCGAAGTGATTGAGTTTTCTGACGAGGTAATCGAACAGCGTCAAAAAGAGATCGCTGCGCGTTACAATGTTCAGCTAACTAATCACAGTTTATATCTTTATGGCAAATGTGCTGATGGCGGTTGCAAGAACAACCCTTCCGCGCATAAAGCTCGATAAGATAACCAAAAAAACCACCGCAAGGTGGTTTTTTGTTCACTCAATATCGACGAGGGTATCGATAACGCCGCGACTATTTACAGATAATCTCGGATCAACACTTCCGCAATCTGTACCGCGTTGGTTGCTGCCCCTTTACGAACATTGTCTGCCACCACCCACAAATTAATCCCGCTATGATGGCTAATATCATTACGGATGCGTCCAACCAACACCGTATCTTTACCACCGGAATCACGCACTTGAGTCGGGTAGTCTTGCCCTTGGAAAACTTCAATCCCTGCCGTTTGTTCCAATAGGCTGATGACTTGCTCAGCATCAATTGGGCTACGAGTCTCAATATGCAATGCTTCGGCATGACCATAAAATACCGGGACGCGAACACAGGTTGGATTAACCATGATCGAAGGATCATTGAAGATTTTTTGGGTTTCCCATACCATCTTCATCTCTTCTTTCGTATAACCATTATCCATAAACTGATCGATTTGCGGGATACAGTTAAAGGCAATTTGCTGACTAAAAGCATGCGTCTCAGCTGGAATGCCACTCAGTAGTTTTGCCGTTTGTCCTGCTAGCTCATCAATTCCTGCTTTACCGGCTCCAGATACAGACTGGTAAGTCGTGACATTAATTCGCTCGATCCCTACCGCATCATAAATGGGTTTTAACGCCACCAACATTTGAATGGTGGAACAATTTGGGTTAGCAATAATGTTGCGGTTACGAAACTCGGCAATCGCCTGTGGATTGACTTCTGGAACCACTAAAGGGATATCGTAGTCATAACGAAAATGAGAGGTGTTATCTATAACGATTACGCCCGCCTCGGCAGCGATCGGTGCCCAGTGAGCAGAAAGCTCACCACCTGCCGAAAAAAGCGCAATATGCACCGAGGACCAATCAAACTCTTCAACATTTTGTACTCGTACGGTTTTTCCATTAAAGCGATAGGTTTTCCCTTCACTACGTTCACTCGCGAGTAGAAAAAGTTCACCAACAGGAAATTTACGCTCTTGCAATACTTCCAGCATGGTTTCACCGACCGCACCCGTTGCACCGAAAATCGCAACATTAAATTCTTGGCTCATTTGTAACCTCTATTGTAAATCCGAGTTGCGCTAGCGGTTCTAATTGACACGATGCCTCACCTACTAGCTTAATTGCGCTATATTCACGCCTATCCCAATACTGTTTGCGCATTTTATCAAACGCGTCAGGTTGATGTATTTGACGGCGAAACAGAGCATCGTCTCGTCGAACATCATAAATAAGTTGCGTTAAGTTGAGCAACGTTGCTTCATCCCAAGCTCGATTCAGCACCACTTCAGGTACAGGAGCCGTCGGCAGTAAACTGGATGGATTAGCCCAATGCGCTTGGCCTAAAAACTCACAGTATTGGTTAAACACCATGGTGGTGCCGCGCGCTTTCCCTTCCAAACCATAACCAGCAATATGAGGCGTCGCAAACGCTAACAACGGCAGGAGATCTAAATCCACCTGCGGTTCAAATTCGAACACGTCTAAGGCTGCAGTAAAGCCATCGCCTTGTTGTAAACGAGCTTTTAATGCGTCATTGTCGACCACTGGACCTCGCGCAGCATTAATCAAAATTTGATCGCCTCGTAAACCAGCCAACACCTGCTCATTAATTAAATGGTGAGTAGGCCACTCACCTTGCTGAGTGATCGGCGTATGCAAGGTAATCACATCCGCTTCAGTTAATAGTTGCTCCAGTGGTGTAAATGCTCGCGTATCCCCTTGTGCTTGCTTGGGAGGATCATTGATCAAAACGTTGAGTCCTAACCCAGTCAAACAATGGGCTAAGTAGCTACCGACTTGGCCTGCACCAATAATACCAATCGTTTTATCAAAAATAGAGAAACCTTGCTGCTGAGAAAGTACCATTAAGACACTAAACACATACTCTGCAACGCCGACTTTATTACAGCCTGGTGCGGCGGTAAAAAATATCCCTCGCTCAGCCAATAGCGCTTGATCAACGTGATCCATCCCAGCCGTTGCCGTACCGACAAAAGCCAATCGATTCGCTTTACTTAATAGAGCTGCATCTACTTTTGTCACCGAACGAATCATTAACGCATCAATGTCGATCAAATCGTCAGCGGTTAATGTGCGACCTGGTTTAAGAATTACCTCACCGAGCTGACTAAACAGCTGCTCAGCGTAAGGCATATTTTCGTCGATCAAGATTTTCATAGCCGAATTCACACTATTGGGTTGTCTTTAGGATCATGATAGGCCAAAAACCATGGGGTCTTATTTGCCAACACGTGATGGGTATTTTGTTGGGCATTGTGCAGAAAAGCATTCTGTGTGTCGAGCATAAAAATACCCGGAGCCAAAGGCTACCGGGCAAATACCCAGAACAAAAGGATCTCGTCCTGCTCTCAATAGGACAGAGTCTGCGTCTGTGTGATCGGCTACGCCGATCGGCTCTGGAAACGGTTCACCTCAAATGGTGATTATGCTTGGTACTTTTTGATCACCAATGTGGCGTTGGTACCACCAAAGCCAAAACTGTTTGACATAACGCTATTGAGCTCTTGTTCACGTGGTTGCGTGACAATATCTAGCCCCTCTGCAGCCGGATCCAGAGTATCAATATTAATACTCGGTGCGATAAAATTATGATGCAGCATCAAGGTCGAATAAATCGCTTCATGAACCCCTGCTGCGCCTAATGCGTGACCAGTCATGGCTTTAGTCGCAGAAATAGCAGGGCTATTACCGCCAAAAATTTCTTGAATCGCGCCCAGTTCTTTTACATCACCGACTGGTGTTGACGTACCATGGGTGTTGACATAATCAACACTATCGACATTTTGCATCGCCATTCGCATACAACGAGCCGCACCCTCACCAGATGGCGCAACCATATCGTAACCGTCTGAGGTAGCACCATAGCCAACAATCTCACCATAAATTTTTGCACCGCGTGCC
Source organism: Vibrio sp. 2017_1457_13 (assembly GCF_030851525.1). Lineage (NCBI taxonomy): Bacteria > Pseudomonadati > Pseudomonadota > Gammaproteobacteria > Vibrionales > Vibrionaceae > Vibrio > Vibrio sp. 2017_1457_13. The sequence goes on along the minus strand of NZ_VHTA01000006.1, from coordinate 176,051 downwards.
AAAGCATGCTCTAACTCTTCAATCACCAGCATGCCGCCGCCGCCTGAAATCACAAAACCATCGCGATCAGCGTCATAGGTGCGAGACGCTTTCTCTGGTGTGTCATTGTATTTGGTGGATAACGCGCCCATGGCATCAAACATCATCGTCAATGTCCAATCCAGTTCTTCACCGCCACCAGCAAAAACAATGTCTTGTTTGCCGAGTTGAATCAGCTCCATCGCGTTACCAATACAGTGTGCTGAAGTCGCACAGGCTGAGCTAATCGAATAGTTAACGCCACGAATTTTAAACGGTGTTGCCAAACAAGCCGACACCGTGGAAGACATGGTACGAGGCACCATATACGGCCCAATACGCTTAACGCCTTTCTCACGTAGCGTATCCACGGCAATGGATTGGTTAAGTGAAGATGCACCGCCAGACCCCGCAATGATGCCGGTACGGTCATTCGACACTTGCTCAGGCGTCAATCCAGCATCAGCAATCGCTTGCTCCATAGAAAGATAAGCATAAGCCGCCGCATCGCCCATAAAACGCATCTGTTTGCGATCAATATGCTCAGCAGGGTTTATCTTTAAATCACCCCAAACTTGTGAACGTAGCCCCTGCTCTTTAAATTGCTCGGAAGCAGTGATGCCTGATTTGCCGGCTTTAAGAGACGCTAAAACTTCTTGGACGTTGTTACCGATACTGGAAATAATTCCCATCCCGGTGATGACGACTCGTTTCATGTGACATTCCTATAATTCAAAATTCCGCTAAATGATAACCAAGATAAGTAACAGAAGTGGTCAGCTTTCCTATAAATCCGTACAATCTTGCTCTATAAATGCCTTATTTGCTAGAAATCATCGCTTATGACTTCCATTACTCACGCACAATTGGCGTGGAATGACGCCGGAACGCCGGTCTCAGACCAATTTGACGACGTCTATTTTTCCAATGCCAATGGCTTAGAAGAGACACGCTACGTCTTTCTCAATCAGAATCATCTCCCACAAAGATGGCGAGAATATGACCAACGCCATTTTGTGATTGCTGAAACGGGTTTTGGCACTGGACTCAATTTTCTCGCTACGTGGCAATGTTTTGACCAGTTTCGCCACCAAAATCCTGATGCAACCATTAAGACCTTGCACTTTATCAGCTTTGAAAAATATCCGCTCAATAAAAGCGATCTGATCAAAGCACATCAAGCTTGGCCAGAGCTCGCTCACTACGCCGAGCAGTTGCATCAAGCCTATCCTTTGGCACTACCTGAATGCCATCGAATTATTTTGGCGGATGGGGCGATTATTTTAGACTTGTGGTTTGGCGATATCAAAACCAGCTTACCTCAAGTAGCCGTTTCCGAACGTGGCTTGGTTGATGCGTGGTTTCTCGATGGCTTCGCGCCCAGTAAAAACCCAGACATGTGGAGCCAAGCTTTATTTGATGGCATGAGCCAATTGGCTAAAGAAAATTGTACCTGCGCTACCTTTACCGCCGCAGGATTCGTTCGCCGAGGGCTCAGTCAAGCTGGCTTTACGATGAAGAAGGTCAAAGGGTTTGGCACCAAGCGAGAAATGCTCGCCGGAAGGATTGAGCATAAAAAACCATACCGCAATATTAAACCTTATTATCAGATTGAAGCGACAGAATCTGTCCACGATGTGGCGATCATCGGCGGTGGTATTGCCAGCGCCGCGCTCGCCCATGCCTTAACTCAACGCGGCATTTCTGTGACCTTATATTGCGCCGATAAAGCGCCCGCGCAGGGGGCTTCTGGCAATCGACAGGGAGCCATTTATCCGCTATTAAATGGTCAACATAGCAATGTGTCCCGCGTCTTTGCGCCAGCGTTTCTGTTTACTCGTCAATTTGTGCAACGTCTCGCTCAGCAAATTGATTTTGAATACGATTGGTGTGGCGTGACTCAATTAATGTGGGATGAAAAATCCACCGATAAATTAACGCGTCTTACCCAAGGTGAATTCCCAAACGAACTCGTGCATTATCTGACTGCAGAGCAAACCAGTCAGCACATTGGCCTTGCGGTGGATATGCCGAGTATCCATTATCCACTGGGTGGATGGTTATGCCCAGTAGAGCTCACTCAAGCACTGTTAGACGATTTAGTCAGCAAAGGATCCGTTACCGCCCATTATCAACAAGCGATTGACTCGTTAGCGTGGCAAGCCGAAACGAGGACGTGGCAATTGAATGCTCAAAGTCAGCCGTTTCAGCATCAATGTGTGGTGATCGCTAATGGCCATCAATTTGATGCCTTTGCTCAAACTGAGCATTTACCACTAGGCAAAGTCAAAGGCCAAGTCAGTCATGCGCCAACCAATCACACTTTACAAGCGCTGCGTTCAGTACTGTGCTATGACGGCTACATGACCCCAAGCAGCCCGCGTCATGGCACCCATTGTATTGGAGCCAGTTACGATAGACAGCATCTTGACCAAGCCTTCGATGCCAAAGCACAGCAAGAAAATAGCGCGCGTTTAACCCGTTGCCTAGCGAATCAAACTTGGCCGATGGCAGTGGACACATCAGACAACCAATCACGTCAAGGGGTTCGCTGTGTCAGTCGCGATCATTTGCCTTTTGTGGGTAATGTCGGACAACGTGATGCAATCATTGATCAATACGCTGATTTGCCACAAAAAAGAGAGCATCAAATCCCAACTATTAGCCAATACCCTCAGTTGTACGCTTTACTGGGTTTAGGTTCCCGTGGTTTGAGTTCTGCACCACTGATGGCCGAAGTCTTGGCCGCGCAGATCTGCGGTGAACCACTGCCTTTGCCTGTCGATGTGCTAGCCTCACTGCATCCAAGCCGGATGTGGGTACGAAAATTAAAGAAAGGTAAGGCAATCACAGAAAAAGGGGCTTAACTTTATACGCTGCGGTTTCAGCGCCTGAAGCCGATTTTTGCACCCTTAAAATCATGAAGCCTCGCTTATCCAGCGAGGCTTCATGATTACAATGGAGAATAAAAAACTTAACCGAGCAACGCTACTGTAGCTTTAATTTTTTCGGCAATCTCTGAGTTGGTCACTTCACCGGCCGCTAAGTCGAAATTATCATAAAAGCTAGGGACAGAAAGCGAACCTTTAACATTACCACCGAAAAATGGCGCTGAGGCAACGGCGGCAGCTAACACCGACTGAGCACCACCGGGGCCTGGTGACGTAGCAAGATACACCGCTGGCTTACCTTTAAACAGCTCACGATCAATACGAGTCGTCCAGTCGAACAAATTTTTATAAGCGGCAGGATAATGTCCATTATGCTCGGCAAAAGAAATCACAAAAGCATCGGCTTGTGCTAAATCACGTAAAAAGGCTTGTGCCCCTTCCGCTTGCCCTAGCTCTTTCTCTCGATCTTCGCTAAACATCGGTACAGAATAATCATTAATATTCAATACCGTAACTTGCGCCCCCTCAATTTGCTTTGCCGCGTAGGTGGCTAACGCTTGGTTGATGGATTGAGAGCTGGTACTTGCGCCAAATGCGATAACTTTCATAGGATAACCTCATTGTTTATATAATAAACACAGAGTAAACATTGGTCATTGTTATCGCAACTACAAAAATTATACGATGATATTCAAATTTTCCGAATAAGAACTGTCATCAAGAATATCAAGCGCTCAATTCACGCCATAACGCATAAACGATCGCCCGGTCAGCAGGCGTCAGCTCCGAACGTGCTTCTTCAAGGCTTTGCTCGATAAGAGCTTTTAAGTGCTCAATATCATCAATACCTTGCTCTTCACAAACCGCGGCCGATAAAGAAATATGCCCGCGTAAATAACCACCAGCAAATAACTCATCATCAGACGCCGACTCAATACGGGCATCAATTCGGTCCAATAATTTTTCTTCAAATTCAATAATCATCGTCTTCTCATTATTTCACTATAAATTGATCGGCACTCAACGGCGGAGTGTGATAAAACGCCCGTAAAGCCTGTGATAATCGCGCCACTCGAGGCGGTAAACCGGTTTTTAGTATCCCCAACACCTGTTGATGAACCTTGTGCATAAACGCCAACCTATCAGGCTCATGATCACCATGCAGATTGTCACAACTGACGCTAAAGGGAAATCCAGCACTTTGCGCTAAAATCCACTCATAAGCCTGTGGCTTTACTTCTACCCGCTCAAACTCCGCTTGCACTTGTGCTGAACGACCATCCGGCTCATACCAATAGCCAAAATCTTCTAGTAAGCGGCGCTCAGGCCCAGCAACGCACCAATGAGCGATCTCGTGCAGTGCCGACGCATAAAACCCGCGCGCAAAAATGATCCGATGATATGGCGTCTGTTCATCGGCGGGTAAATATACTGGCTCATCACCACCTAGCTCAAGTTGAGTCTGGTAGTCGGCAAAAAAAGTTTGATTAAAAATAGCGATTAAATCTTGATACTGATGCGTCATCAACAGCTACTCTCGTCGGCTTAATGGGCTGCATTCTCGCGATTTTTCTCTTTAGGGTAAAGCATTCAAACAAAATTATTAGATTAAGTAATCTGGCTGCCCTTTTCACCCTATAAAAACTCATTCGTCAAAATGCTCAATTCGCTCTACACTTGCGCCTTTTTCGGCTCAAGTAATCAATACGTAATAAGGTTAATTATGCTACTTAGCGTTCTATACATTATTGGCATCACAGCAGAAGCGATGACCGGGGCTCTTAGTGCTGGACGTCGGAAAATGGATTGGTTTGGCGTTATGTTAGTAGCAAGCGCAACGGCGATTGGTGGTGGTACGGTGCGTGATATTCTTCTCGGCCATTATCCGCTTGGCTGGGTAAAGCATCCGGAGTTTCTGGCGATTACTTGCTTAGCCGGTGTTTTAACCACGGGGATTTATCGTTGGGTGATTAAACTCAAAGGCTTATTCATTCGCTTGGATGCATTGGGGTTGATCGTGTTCAGCATTATCGGCACCAAAGTCGCCTTAGAAATGGGGCATCATGTGATGATCTGTATGGTCGCAGCCTTAGTTACTGGGGTATTTGGTGGCTTGTTGCGTGATTTGATCTGCCGCCAGCCGCCACTGGTACTGCACGATGAGCTTTACGCTTCTGTAGCGTTGATTGCATCCGGGCTTTATCTCACTCTATTAGAACTTGGCCTCAATGAGACAACCAATACCATTGCAACGTTAGTGGTCGGTTATCTTCTGCGTATGGCCGCGGTGCGTTTTAAATGGCGCTTACCATCGTTCCATTTAGTAGAAACCGATAAACCACTGCACTGATCGTAATAGTCTAAAAATGTAGACGATCAAAAGCAATTAACAAGAGTATCAGCGTCTTATAGCGGGCGCTGATACTCTGTTGATGCACATTATAATATAGGCGTTTCAGTGTGTACTGCTTGATTTTGACCACGATGACGCAGTAAGTGATCCATCAGCACAATGGCTAACATCGCTTCAGCAATCGGTACCGCGCGAATGCCTACGCAAGGGTCGTGTCGCCCTTTGGTGATGAGCTCCGTTGGCTCACCTTGACGGGTAATCGTTTGTCCAGGCACGGTAATGCTCGACGTCGGCTTTAAGGCGATATTGGCAACAATATCTTGCCCCGAAGAGATTCCACCTAAAATACCGCCAGCATGGTTGCTTGCAAAGCCGTCCGGGGTAAGCAAATCACGATGTTCGCTGCCTTTTTGGCGCACCACATCAAAGCCATCACCAATTTCCACCCCTTTGACCGCATTAATGCTCATCAGTGCATGAGCAATATCGGCATCGAGTCGATCAAATACCGGTTCACCTAAGCCTACGGGTACTTTGGTTGCCACGACTTGAATTTTGGCACCAATCGAATCACCTTGCTTTTTTAAATCGCGGATTAATTGATCAAACTGAGCGACTTTATCGATATCAGGACAAAAAAAGGCATTGTTTTCGATTTCATTCCAATCCACTTTTTCAATGGCAATATCACCCATTTGTGAAAGATAAGCGCGGATCTCAATACCAAATTCTTGTTGGAGGTATTTTTTCGCAATACCACCAGCCGCCACACGCATCGCGGTTTCCCGGGCAGAGGAACGGCCACCACCCCGATAGTCACGTAAACCGTACTTTTGATGGTAGGTATAGTCCGCATGTCCAGGACGAAATTTATCTTTAATATCTGAATAATCGGTCGAACGCTGATCGGTATTTTCAATCAATAAGCCGATAGAAGTCCCTGTCGTTTTACCTTCAAAAATACCAGAAAGAATTTTCACTTCATCCGCTTCACGGCGCTGAGTAGTATAACGCGATGTACCCGGACGACGGCGATCCAAGTCTACTTGTAAATCAGCGGCACTGATTTCAAGACCAGGAGGGCAACCATCGATGATACACCCTAATGCAACACCATGACTTTCGCCAAAAGTGGTGACTCGAAAATGTTGTCCAATACTGTTTCCTGCCATGTTTTCCTCAAACTTCCCATCAATAAGTAAATCCGTATTGACTTACCAGCATCCTTATTCCTAGCTATCCCTTTGCTACTTGAAGCTACAGTGGTGTTGGCTACGTTCGTTGCCCAAATCGCATCGTTACCTATGCTCATGGAGAGTCGCTCACCGGCCGCCTACCTACCACGCCCAATAGCTTGGGGATCATCTCATCACGGAAGGAGCTTTTGTTAATCATGAAATCATACTCGCTTGATTAGCCAATGATGTAAAGTCCCGACTGACGTTTTCCTTAAAATGCGGCTTTGCCCCTCGCTGATGTCATAAAAAGCGCCCCAGACATACGATTTCACTCCGCGCTACCATCCATAAAAACGCCGACATCGCGTCGGCGTAGAGAGATCATGATTAATGAAAAATGATTAAGCTTTAATCTCAGCTGGGTTAATCACGATACAGTGAGAATTCTTCTGCACAATCAAGCAACTGCTGCTTAGTGAGTAAGAAGACGCCATGGCCACCATTTTCAAATTCTAACCAAGTAAACGGAATATTAGGGTACTGATCCACCAAGTGGATCATTGAGTTACCCACTTCACAAACTAAAATCCCATTATCCGTTAGATAGTGAGGCGCATTAGCTAAAATGCGTCGTGCGAGTTTTAAACCATCCGTTCCCGCCGCAAGCCCTAACTCTGGCTCATGCTTGAACTCATCGGGTAAACTGTTCATATCCTCTTGATCGACATAAGGAGGATTAGTAACAATAATGTCGTATTGCTCTTTCGGTAAATCGCGAAATAAATCTGAACGAATCGGGAACACTTGCTGCTCTAAACCGTGATCTTGAATATTTTGCTCAGCCACCTGCAAAGCGTCAGCTGAAATATCAATCGCATCCACTTCAGCTTCAGGGAAAGCATAGGCGCAAGCAATTGCAATACAACCACTGCCCGTACATAAATCCATAATCCGAGTCGGCTTATCAAGTAACCAAGGTGAAAATTGCGCTTGAATCAATTCACCAATCGGTGAACGAGGCACTAAGACTCGCTCATCAACGAAAAACTCTAGACCACAAAACCACGCTTTATTGGTTAAATAAGCAATAGGCGTGCGCTCATTAATCCGCTTAATGACTCGCTCCACCACACGTAATCGCTCACTGCCCGTTAAACGGGAATTCAGTACATGAGGCGGAACGTCAATCGGTAAATAGAGTGTCGGTAAGATTAACTGAACGGCTTCATCCCATGCATTATCGGTTCCGTGACCATAAAATAACTGTGCCGCATTGAAACGACTCACCGTCCAACGGATCATGTCCTGAAGGGTATGCAGTTCAGAAACCGCCTCATCTACAAAAATCTTATCCAAAATTGCCTCCGAAAAGCGCTACAATACTGCCAATACCGAAAATAACTGATAATTTAACTTTCATGAACAAAAAAAACACCGACATCAGTCACTGTCATGATCTCGATGCGAATGATGATTTTGCTCTGTTTCACGAGGCAGTAAAAGGCGTAAAAAAGTTATCTCAGGATACCATAACCCAATCGCCAAACAGAAATCCCAAGCAAAAAGAAATTCGCCGTCACTCACGAGAAGCCAGTGATACCCATTTTTATTTTTCCGATGAATTTGTGCCGCTACTTAGTGAAGAAGGGCCAACCCGTTATGCTCGGAGTGATATCTCTAAGTATGAAGTTAAAAAACTGCGCCGCGGTGTGTATTCGCCTGAGGTGTTTCTCGATATGCATGGTATGACTCAACAGGAAGCCAAACGAGAACTCGGTGCAATGATTGCTTATTGCCTAAAAGAAAAAGTTCACTGTGCTTGCGTACAACATGGTATTGGTAAACATATTCTTAAACAGAAAGTGCCATTGTGGTTGGCTCAACATCCTGATGTCCTCGCTTTTCATCAAGCGCCATTAGAGTTTGGTGGCAATGGGGCTCTGTTGATCTTATTATCGATTCCCGATAAGTAATACGGTATTGGTCTGGAATAACACAGAACCACTGGCAATAATACGGCTCAACGATAGTGAGTCTGCGCTAGTAGCGCATGTCCGGTGGTATTGGCAGCTCTTGCGTTTTCAACACTGGGCGCTGACCCCCTTTGCGGCGATATTGCTTAATTTGGAACACATAAGCCAATACCTGGGCGACGGCCACAAATAAACCATCTGGAATTTCCTGCTCTAGCTCTGTGGTGTAGTACAGTGCCCGCGCTAGCGGAGGAGCGGCAACAATCATAATCTCGTGCTCACGGGCAATTTCACGGATTTTAAGGGCCAGAAAATCACCGCCTTTGGCAACCACAATGGGGGCTTTATCCGTTCCTTGCTTATAACGTAGCGCCACTGAAAAGTGATCGGGGTTGGTGATAATGACGTCCGCTTGAGGGACATCGGCCATCATCCTGCGTTGTGCCGCTTCACGCTGCAACATCCGAATCCGACCTTTAACTTCAGGCTTACCTTCCGTATCTTTGTATTCGTCTTTAATCTCTTGCTTGGTCATTTTCAGTTTTTCAGCGTGTTGCCAAATCTGAAAAGGCACATCAATCGCGACGACCACCAGCAGTGAACAGCTGATCAGCAAAATAAAATTGAGTAGAATTTCTAAAGCATGGAAAATATTTTGTGGATACACATCCATACTGAGTTGAAAAAGATCATTTTTCGAAGCGTCAATCAGATAGAAAGCCACCCCAGCCACTAAGAGTACTTTGAGTATCGACTTAAACAGCTCAACTAAACTCTGCATACCAAACATGCGTTTAAAGCCGCTCAACGGACTGATCTTTGATAACTTAGGTCTTGCCGCCTCAGCAGAAAAACTGACCCCGCCAACACCGGCAGCCCCGATCAGCGCAGCCACAAATAAGGTAATGAGGATCAGTAGTAGTGGGAAAATTAAATGGGTCAGCGTACCAGCAATAATATCGAACAGTTTGCTACTGTCGAAAATCTCTTCACGGCTCAGAGAAAAAAACCGTCCCATCGTGGTATACAAGCGACTGGCTAACATTTCGCCAAACCACATTAGGGCTACCGAACCAATGATTAATACCGATACCGACGCCAACTCTTTCGACCTTGCAACCTGCCCTTTTTCTTTGGCTTGTTGCAAGCGCCTGGGGGTCGCCTCTTCGGTTCTTTCTTGTCCATCAGACTCTGCCACGGGTTTCTCCTAACAGTTCAGGCGGATCAAACGACACAGTTGCTGCTCACCCTCTGCCCAAAACAGATCATAGTGCGCAAATAGACCACTGACAATATAACCACAAATCAGTAAGCCGACCAAAAGAGCAAAGGCAAAACCTAGCGAAAAGATATTCAATTGTGGTGCAGCCCGAGTCATTACCCCAAAGGAAAGGTTAACGGTTAATAACGCAATGATCCCAGACAGTGACATACTCAACGCCACTTTAAACATAATCCCTAACCATTGGGAGAGCTCATAATAATCGACATTAGTCAGCGATCCTGCGCCAATCGGTAAACTGGTGAAGCTCAGCACCACCAACTGAATCATGGTTAAATGGCCATCCGTCGCCAAAAAAAACATCGTTGCTAAAAACATAAACAATTGGCCTAACAGCGGCGTATTCTGTCCATTAGCAGGATCAACCATAGAAGCAAACCCCAAACTGGCTTGCATACCGAGTATTTGACCAAGGATAACAAAGGTTTGAATTAAAAACTGAGTCACCATCCCCATCGCCACGCCAATAATGATTTGTTCTAGTGTGGTTAAAAAACCTTGAAACGAAAGGAGTTGCAAATCATCGGCAATCGCTGGCACAGCTGGCATTACGGCGAGTGTGATCGCTAAACCAAGATACAGGCGAATACGCGGCGACACAAACCGCGCGCCAGTGACGGTCATCACCATCAACATGGCTGAAATACGTGTAAAAGGCCAAAAGTAGTGTGCAATAAAATCTAGGACTACACTGGCTGGGTATTCCATCGCAGCTCCTAAAATAAAACTTGTGGCAAGCGCTCAATCATGGCGAAGAAAAACTCCATCAGCATTTGAGTCATCCAATGGGCAAACATCATTAATGCTAATAAAGTCACAATCAGACGTGGTAAAAAGCTTAGTGTCTGTTCGTTGATTGAGGTTGCGGCTTGAAACACCGCCACAACTAAACCAATCATTAGGCTAGGTACAATGATCGCGCAAACCATGATCAACACTAACCATAATGCTTCACGAAATAACTCAACAAACAGCTCTGGTGTCATTTGTCTCTCCCGCTATAAAGCAAAACTGCCCGCCAAGGTCGATAAAATTAAGTTCCAGCCATCCACCAAAACAAACAACATCAGCTTAAAGGGTAAAGAAACGATCATCGGGGACAACATCATCATACCCATCGCCATTAATACCGAAGCCACCACTAAATCAATAATAAGAAAAGGCAAAAAGAGCATAAAACCGATTTGGAATGCCGTTTTCAATTCAGAAGTAATAAACGCAGGAATAAGAATCGCCATTGATACGTCTTCCGGATTTTGCGCATTCGAACCGGCAATGTTAACAAACGTCTCTAAATCTTTGAGTCGCGTTTGTTTAAGCATAAAAGATTTCATGGGGTCTTGAGCTAAGTCGAATGCCTGCCGAGCGCTGATCTGCTCATTAAGATAAGGCTGTACGGCTTGTTCATTGATCTGATTGAGCACTGGCGACATAATGAAAAACGTTAAAAAAATCGCAATACCAATAATGACCTGATTCGAGGGCGTTTGCTGCAAGCCCATCGCCTGACGCAAAATCGACATCACGACAACAATGCGCGTAAATGACGTCATTAAAATAACCATGGCTGGTAAAAAACCCAGCATGGTCATTAAAGCGAGAATTTGTAGATTAATCGAATAATCTTCACCACCATCCGCATTCGTGGTCATCGTGAATGCGGGAATCCCACCGCCGCCACTACGGCTGGATAAGGCTAAACTCCTTGAGCCCGCTTGTTCCCTCTCCATTGCTGATACGGTAACACCTTGCGCACCAGCAGCAGTGGGAGGAATGGTCGTAGCAAGCTCTTGCTGAGCATAAAGTGGGGAGGAAAACGCCCAAATAAGTAAACTGAGCAGCATCATTGCTTTACAGAGTAAATGGCTGAGTCGGTGATATTGGCGATTATTTGTCATGTTTTTTTAGCAGCTGCGTCAATTGATGAGCAAAAGGCGTTGGATCTTGCGCCTCCTGAGTTAATGGTGAGTCTAATTTAGCAATCAATTGGATCGAATGACTGGTCACCCCAATCAAAAACTGCTCCTCCCCTGCTTGGACTATCATGATTCGTTCTTTGGTCCCAACCGGAAGCTGGCGAATGATCTGAAATCCTTTTTGCTGACCAAAAACCGGGACTTTCATCCGTTTAAGTAACCAAGCTAGAAACAGAATAAAACCCAGGACGAATAAAAGCGACCCTAAGGTGGTCGCTATATCCAACGAACTGCTGGGAGCGGCAAAAGCTGGGCAACTGAGCAAGGCTAGCCCTAAGATTTTTTTCATCCGCTATCTCAGCTTCTTAATCCGTTCTGTTTGACTAATAACATCCGTGAGACGGATACCGAACTTATCATTGACGACAACGACTTCACCATGAGCAATTAAGGTTCCATTGACCATAACATCAAGTGATTCTCCGGCAATTCTATCCAATTCCACGACTGAACCTTGGTTTAATTGCAACAAGTTACGAATACTAATTTTAGATCGGCCCACTTCCATCGAAATGGTCACAGGAATATCCATGATAGTATCTAACTTACGCCGCTCATCTTCAGTGATCGGCGGTGAAGTATCTTTTAATTCATCCAATGGGGCTGCTAATATTTCATCGACATCAACATCAGGAGCATTCGGATCTTCGCCCAATGCTGCCGCCCATTCATCTGCCAATTTTTGATCATCTGATTTTGACATCTTTGCTACCTATTCTTACGCTTAAGATTGTTCTTCATCGGCTAATTCGTCATTTTCTAATTCAGCAATGATATCTTTACCTAAAAAGGCCAAATCGGTTTTCATTGCTTCAGGACGTTTGATTTTTTGCGAAATTTGCACCGCGAGTTTGTCACCTGAGCGTCCCATTTTAACGCGATAAGTGGGTAGCTCTTCGACAAACATAATGGCATGTTCTGGCATTTTTATCGGGATAATATCGCCAACCTGCAAATCCATTAGATCTCGCAGTGCGATGTCTTGCTCTAATAAATTGACTCGAAAATTAATCGGCACGTCCATAATTTCGTCGCGTAGTGCTGAGCTCCAGCGAACATCGGTTTCCATTTTATCCGATTGAACCCCTGCATCGAGCAATTCTCGAATCGGTTCAACCATCGAATAAGGCATGACCATATGGAAATCACCGCCTCCACCATCCACTTCAATATGGAATGAACAGACAACGATTACCTCGGTTGGACTGACGATGTTCGCCATACTCGGATTCACTTCCGAGTCTAAATATTCAAACTCGACCCCCATTACTGGTGACCATGCTTCTTTATAATCGGCAAAAACGATTTTCAACAATAATTGGATAACTCGTCGTTCGGTTGGTGTAAATTCTCGACCTTCAATTCGCGCATGATAGCGGCCATCACCACCAAAAAAGTTTTCAACCAGAATAAATACCAGTCGCGCTTCCATTGTCACCAGCGCTGTCCCCTTTAATGGACGAAAACGCACCATGTTAAGACTGGTCGGAACGTATAGTGTATTTTGGTATTCACCAAACTTCATCATCTGTACGCCGTTAATCGAAACTTCGGCGGTTTTACGCAGCATATTAAACAGACTAATCCTCATATGCCGTGCAAAGCGTTCATTAATCAGCTCAAGCGTCGGCATTCGTCCACGAACGATACGATCTTGTGACGAAAAATCAAATGAAGAGGCAGTCGACGAATCTAACTCTTCTTCTTCGTCATCCACTCCATCAACGCCATGAAGGAGCGCATCAATTTCGTCTTGGCTTAGTAAATCGGTCACGGACTCACCTACTGCATTACAAAATCGGTAAATAAAACACGTTCAATAACGGGTTCTCCCACCACTTGTGTCATGGCGGCTTTAATATCTTCGGTGGCTTTATCTCGTAATTCAACCCGCCCCGATGGAGTACGCAGTTGTTCAACCGTCGCTGAAGCAAACGTCGCCAATAAGGTACTTTCTACTAACGGAGAGTGAAAACGAGCTAGGTTTTCGTTATTGGTCCCACGAACCATCAGTTGGACTTTAACTTGGACCATACGTCCCCGAGTATCACCACTGACATTAAACACAAACGGCTGAGCAATGTTAACGTAAGAAACTGGAGCAACGCTAGGTGCCGCTCGGCGATTCGCTGTATCGGCACTTTGCTGATCACTGCCAGATCCCATTAAAAAGAACGCTGCACCGCCGCCACCTAACAGCAAAACCGCCGCCGCAATGATAATGATCAGCAGTTTCTTTTTACTCTTCGGTGCATCTTGTGAATTTTCATCAGCAGCCATAACATCCTCTACGTGGTTTTGTTTATTTTTATTAGTTTAAGCGTAATAACTGATTCCATCACGCTTTGTTGTCACATTCAAATCAAGTTTGACGTTAGCATCAATGTTTTCATCGCCTAATAGCGTATCATCGTCACTTAAATGACCAGACTGGCCTCGCTCAGCAGCATAACCTTGTTGCTGACCCGAGCTCTGCTGTTGCACTGATGTATCCGCCAATTGTACACCTTGTTGGGCTAACATTTCCCTTAAACGAGGCATCGCGCCCTCTAAAGCATCTCGTGCTTGAGCATTGGTTACCGTAAATTGAATACTAGCTCCATCAGCGTGCATATTCATACGAATATGCAATCGGCCTAACTCTGGCGGATCCAACCTGATATCAATATTTTTTAAATTCTTCGACATCATCATTTGGATCCGCTCAGCCATCTCATCCGCAACCAATCCTTTATTGAGCATCAAAGGCAGTGGTTGAGCTTGAATCGGCGTCGCTTCATGACGCAATGGTGTCGAACTACTTACCCCAGACTGGGTCGCGGTTGCCGCTATTTGTTGAGCTAATGAGGTATCATCGCTATCACTCGCCGAACGCGTTTTTCCTGCTGCTCCGGCAAGCAACATTGAACTCGCTAAGGCGGCGTTAGCCGCTTGAGTATTTACTAAATCTGGCTGAGCCATCGCTTGACCAGCCGCTCGATTAACGGCCGTTGTACTACTCATCTCAGCATCCAGTGAAGTAGCGTTGCTCATCGCTGTACTAACAGGAGCAGCTATTGTTTGAGATGCTCCAACAGGAGAAGCAGCGGCGGACTGTGTCGCCAATGCCGCAGAGACCCCGACCGCAACCGCTTTTTTGGTACGTTGCCCATCTTGAAGCTCTATATGACCTTCAACTTTAGAGAGATCTCCATCAATTGATCCAGAAGAAGATTGACTATGTGGGTTCGCCGAGAAATGGGTGGCTTGAGTAACCAAGCTCGGATCGATATCAAGTTCATCGGTTAATAAAGTGGGTTGACTATCGATTGGAAGATGAATATCGGTCGTTAACGCTGTATTACTGATAGCGTCTCGCTCCGTCAATTCTGGATGAGCAACCATTGACGCGAGATCAGTCTCAAGTTCAGTGACCCGATGAGATACGACTGTGTTGTTCCGCTCATTCTCACCATCATCGCCATATTGATGACGAGTGCTATTGTCTAAAGTGCTCGCGCCATACATCACCTGAGTTTGTATTGGTGATGTCCAGTCATCTGAGTGCGAGTATTGCTCAGCAACAACCGGTACTGCTATCTCAGCATCGTCATGCTTAGCGGAGAGACTATGAGGCAAAGGCTTGCCGTTATGCCCAGTGAGCACCTGATTAGCCTGCTGTAAACGTACCAGCAAGTCATCGCCTTCATTCATCACTTGCGTGCTTTTATTCTCCAGGAGCGGTTCAGATTGAGGTTCAGCGATTGCACGTGTGAGGCCAACATCGACAGCAGCGTCAAATGAAGCCGTGTGCTCAGAATCAGACTCGGCGAAAGTCTGTCGTTCATCAGAGGGTTCTGATGCTGAAAGTTCAGAGCTAGTTTCATCACCCGATACCACCGTCGCTATCGAAGCCTCATTGTGATTGTGCTTAGCCGT
The DNA here is from genome assembly GCF_030851525.1 of Vibrio sp. 2017_1457_13. Lineage (NCBI taxonomy): Bacteria > Pseudomonadati > Pseudomonadota > Gammaproteobacteria > Vibrionales > Vibrionaceae > Vibrio > Vibrio sp. 2017_1457_13. Next base: position 160,462 of record NZ_VHTA01000006.1, on the reverse strand, counting down.
TTGAGTATCACTTTTGGCGCTAAACAGCAGTGCGGTTAACTTATCGAGAAAACTGCTTGGCTCAGCGCTTGCTGAATCTTGACCACTTTGCCCAACGGAGCCTTTTGCCAGATTGGCAATAGAAGTGTTATCGACAGAAGAAGTTGAATTAATATTCATAGGCACATCGCTCGCATTGATACTGAATCATAAAGCCACGCGCGATAGTTATCGTGTGTAGCATGAGATGATCGGATTCTGTGCCTAAATAAATGCAAAAACTACGCCACAATGAGATCTATTTATTGGAATGGATAAAGTATTGGAACGGATAACGTTTAGAAGCACCAAGCACCAGTATCGCGGTCAGGCAAAGAACAATCTGAACGGGATAATTACTTAGGAATATTCCGTTGACGATTAAAATTGAGCGTCGAAAATTCATCCATTTGCTTTTGTTCTCTTCGCTCTTGAATGCGCCGTTGCTCCGTGCGTTTTTTGTCAATTAACCATTCGTATGAACGACGTTGCTGCCGAATATGTAACCAATGTTGCTGACTATTCTCAACTTGCTGCTTAAAATGATTTTCTGCGCCACGTTGTTTAGCTAGGGTTTCATCAAGCTGAGTAAGAAATCGGTTTAAATGACCATATTGACTGGCGGACAATCCCGCTTGACCCCGCTCGACAAGCTGTTGGCAATATTCAAGTCGATACTGCTCAATTTGCTTTAATTGTTGATAGTAACCTTCAAGCTCATTACGAGCCTTACTCAATACCATTATTGCTTGGCTTTCTTTCTCTTTGGCTTGGTCTAATAAAAATTCCAACGCATTGTCCATAGCAAGACTACTCCATGCTCAAGACATTTTTTAACATACCAACGCACATCTCATAAGGTACCGACTCTTTCATTTCTTGTTGAAGGTACTGATCCAACCTTGGTTTGAGAGTAAATGCACTATCAATCGCTTTATCGGTGCCAGGTTTATAGGCGCCAATTGAGACTAAGTCTTGGTTTTTACGACAAATCGATAAGATTTGTCGTACCGCTCGAGACATCAGCATGTGCTCATCTGTGGTGATTTGTGGCATTACCCGACTGACGGATTTTTCAACATCAATCGCGGGATAATGACCGGCGTCTGCCATTTCTCTTGAGAGAACAATATGGCCGTCCAGAATGGCGCGCGACGCATCAGCTATCGGATCTTGTAAATCATCCCCTTCGGTCAACACCGTAAAAAAGGCGGTGATCGAGCCTTGGTTCGGACCGCCATTGCCCGCTCGTTCAACCAATGCGGGTAATTTAGCAAACACCGAAGGTGGATAACCTTTAGTCGCTGGCGGCTCTCCCACCGATAGTGCGATCTCCCGTTGTGCTTGAGCAAAACGAGTTAATGAGTCCATCAATAAAAGTACATCGAGCCCTTGATCGCGAAAATATTCCGCGATAGCCAATGCTGTTTGGCAACCTTTTAAGCGCATCAGAGGCGAGGAATCTGCGGGCGCTGCGACCACAACCGCGCGTTGACGGCCATCCACGCCAAGTATTTCTTCGATAAACTCTTTTACTTCTCGGCCACGCTCACCAATTAGTCCCACCACGACCACTTGTGCAGTCGTGCCACGAGTCATCATCCCCAAGGTAACCGATTTACCGACACCTGAGCCTGCAAAAAGACCGATACGTTGGCCTTTACCAACCGTCAGTAACCCATTAATGGCTTTAATTCCAACGTCTAACGGTTCGGTGATCGGCTTACGCAATAAGGGGTTTATCGGTTGAGCATTAAACGTGGCCTGTTGATCGGTGTAAATCGGTCCAAGTCCATCCAAAGGATTACCGACACCATCAATCACTCGACCCAGCAGCTCCATCCCTACCGCTAATCCAGCCTCTTCGGTCAGTGGGGTTACTTTGGCTCCCGGCAAGATACCGTTGACTTGCTCACTGGGCATCAGAAACAGACTGTCACCAGAAAACCCAACCACTTCCGCTTCCATTTCACCAGACATAGTATCGACTTTACATAAACTACCAATTGGTGCTCGGCACCCCGTCGCTTCTAACGTCAGTCCAACGACGCGTACCAGCCTGCCTGACGCGACAGGTCTGGTTGTTAAGCCTTGTGTTTTGTACTGTGCTAATCGTTCGGCCAGTGACAACATTACTCTTGTCCTACTTGGTGGCGATTTGTGCCACAAAAGCGTTGTAATACGCTACGAATGCGCTCTTCCATACGGTAACTGACACTCGACTCACCGGCTTCGATTTGTACATCACCACGATTTAAGGCTGGCTCACTACTGAGTGTCCATTGACGTGAATTTAACTCCGCTTCACCATAAGCATTTTTAACCAATTCATAATCTTCAGGATGGAGTTTTAAATGAATGGCATGTCCAGTCACAGGGAGTGCTTCGACTGACTCTTTCACCGTATCTAAAATCACTTGTGGATTGGTTTGAACTTCCACATGCACCACTTCTTTGACTAAAGTCAGAACCATATCCACAAGCTGCTTTTCAACTTGTGCATTCATTAATTGTAATGGTTGAGCAAATTGATCGGCCAATGTAATCAAAACATTCACCTGCTCTTGAATGGCTTGTTGCCCCGCTTCAAGCCCTTCTGTTTTACCCGTTTGTAATCCTTCTTGGTGGCCAACCTCAAAACCGCCTTGTTTACCCAGTTCAAATCCTTGTTGGTACCCTTCTGCTTTGCCCTGCTCGATGCCTTCTTGATAAGCGGAACGTTTGATTAACTCAATTTCTTCATCCGTTAAGGTTTGTGGTAGCTCAGGTTCAGGATCATCAAAACTTGGCATCCAAGCGGGATCATAATTCATTGCCGTTTCTTTGGCTTTCTTACCCAGCTCTGCGCCATAATCTGGTAATCCCCATTTTTTGGGTGGCTCAACATTCTCATCCGAGCCTAAACGGATAAAACCCCGTTTTCTTTGTCCAGTCATGAAACATCCTATCGCGAACTAAAAAGGCCGCTAGTTCATTAAGAAAGACATCGAGGGCACAAGGTAGCAAACCACCGTACCTCGATTACAAGAATTCGTCTGCACCACCAGACAACATCAACTCGCCACTGTCTGCCATCTTACGAGCAATCGCCAAGATTTCTTTTTGAGCCGATTCAACATCCGACACTTTAATCGGTGCCATCGCTTCCAAGTCATCTTTCATCAGTTCAGCGGCACGCTTAGACATGTTCTTAAAGATTTTATCTCGTAGCGCTTCATCGGCACCTTTGAGCGCTTTCAACAACACATCCTGTGGTACATCTCGAAGTAATTTTTGGATACCTTGGTCATCCACTTCGACCAAGTTTTCAAACACGAACATCAGGTCTTCAATCTGGGTAGCGAGATCTTCATCTTGCTCACGCATCTGCTCCATAGCGATGCTTTCAATGCTATTATCTAGATAGTTCATAATATCAGCAGCCGCTTTCAAGCCACCAATTTTCGCCGCTTGCGCGCCGGCTTGACCCGCAAACTGTTTCTCCATGATCTCGTTCAACTCAGCCAGTGCTGATGGTTGAACTTCCTCAAGATTAGCGATACGCATTAATAATTGAAGCCTATCTCGCTCAGAAAATTGCGCGAGAATTTCTGCTGATTGGTCCGGCTCAAGGTAGGAGAGAACAATGGTTTGAATTTGTGGGTGTTCATTAACAATGATCGTCGCCACTTGTCTAGGATCCATCCATTTCAGCGAATCTAACCCTTTCGAACCGGTCCCTAGGAGAATTTGGTCGACCAAGTTATTCGCTTTATCCTCACCTAATGCGGCAATAAGTGCATTACGCATAAAGTCTTCACTGCCCATACCAATGTTGGTATATTTTTGAATATCTTCCAAAAATGCACGATGGACGGCACTGACTTTATCTTGACTGAGATCTTTTGCTTTTGCCATCGCACTGCCCACTCGCTGCACTTGCTTGGGTTCTAAGTGACGAATAATCCCAGCCGCATCATCTTCATTGAGGCTCAGTAATAAAATGGCCGCGCGCTCTTCACCAGGAATCGTTGAAATATCAATCCCTTCTTCAGCACCGTCTTTTTTGACTATATCGTTAGGCATTTTGCATCCAATTCTTCACTACTTGAGCCGCAAGTTCAGGCTCGTTAGCCACGAGAGCACGTACCGCTTTGAGCACATCCTCATCCTTATGTAGGTTAGGTAAATCTATTCCTGAGCCAAACTCGAAGAGATCGCCCCCTTCAATATCGCTGCCAATTAAGCTGGTTTCACCATCAGCTCCTATCGGTAAACCATCAGGTCCATATAATTGATCGTCATCATCAACCGCTGGATTAAGCAGCTTCTTCATCGCGGGGCGCACCAAGACCAGAACAATCACAATGATCACTAGCGCACTGGCTAACCAACGTACCCAATCGTTAAAGTGTGGGTTTTCCCAAATAGGAATATCAATCAATGGATCAGTTTCTGGTTCAGCAAACTGCATACTGAGTACTTTAAGTAAATCACCACGATTTTCATTAAACCCAACCGTACCTATCAATAAGGTACGAATTGCATTGATTTCACTCTCGCTTAATGCTTGATAAGTCACCTGTCCTGTTTCAGGATTAACTACAGCGCGATTTTTAATTGCCACCGCCACCGTCTGACGATTAATCACCCCTGTTTGACGCCGCTCATGGCTGATCGTGGTGTCGAGTTCAAAGTTGCGTGTCGCTTCACGATGAACAGAGCCTCGCCCCAAAATAGAGCCATCTTTCATTTGGGCGATATCTTGTGGGATAGAAGCATCGGCGGGGGGTTGATTGCTCAATGCGCCAGGAATTCCGGCCACAACATTACCGTTATTATAGTCTTCTAAGGTATATTCGCTGCGCGTAGCTGGAGTATTTGGGTCAAAAACTTTACGGGTTTGCTCAATCGCACTGAAGTCCAATTCAATATCAACTTGGGCCGTGTAATTGCCTAAGCCTAAAATTGGGATCAAGACTGAATCAATTTTATTGCGTAAATTTTCTTCTTGACGGCGCTCAAGCTCTTGCTCTTTGCGACGAGCCGTGGCGATTGGATCTTGTGAACCTGAGCTGAGTAAGCGTCCGTGTTGGTCAGTGACCGTCACTCGAGTCGGACGCATACCGGGTACCGCACTGGCAACCATATCAACGATAGAATCAACCTCTTCTTGCTTCAAGTTCATTCCTGTACGTAAGGTTAATGATACCGAGGCAGAAGCTTCTTGGTTATGGCGCACAAAGACGCTTTGTTGTGGTAAGGCAAGCAAGACTCGAGCGCGGTTGACTTGACGCATCTCTTCAATCGCTTTAGCTAATTGCCGCTCGCGACTGAGTTTTAGTCTTTCTTGTTCAAGACGCTGAGATACGCCAAAGCCCATATCTTGTAATAAAATATCATCCCCAGCATGACGAGTTTGATGCAACCCAGAACGAACCATATTGAGTCGAATACTATTGAAATCTTTACTGGGTACTAAAATCGTATTGCCGTCTAATCGATAGTTCTGTTTTTGCTGATCGAGATAATCCAAAACGGGGATCAACTCTTCGGTTTCAAAAGCACCCAGCGGACGCATTTCCGGCTCTTTGACCCAGAAAAACAACATCACGATTAATGAGACGCAAATAGAGATAGATAGGACAAGTACAATTTGTCGCAAGAGATCTAAATCGCCCATGGCAAAATCAAGCTTAGAAGTACTTTTTTCTTCTAAATCGGGATTTTGTAAGCCATCATCTAAGCTCATCGAGGTAGAAAGCGCCTGCTCTCCACCAGAAGATATTGCCAGATCGGTTGTTTGTTTATCTTCGGCCACAGTTTACATCCTATGGTTATACTGGCATGTTCATCAGCTCTTTGTACGCATCAACGAGCTTATTACGTACCTGAATAGTCGCTTCAAACGCCACACTCGATTTATTACGAGCAATCATCACATCAGACAAAGAGATACCTTCATCTCCGCGATCAAAGCGTGTCTGTAGGTTACTCGATGACTGCTGTAATCCATTAACAGTATTGATGGCTTGAGTCAGCATTTGGCTAAAATCAGCGCCAACTTTTTGTCCAGTTGCCGCCGGACGAGCATTCGCTGCTTCCGCCATCATTGCTTGCATCTCACTGTTTAAGCCATCTAATCTCATAACCACCTCTAAATGCCAATTCTTTGACTCTCTCATTCATATTGAGTAAATGAGCAATTAATATGCCACGTCAAATCAACCTGGAATATCGATCCCTGCATCACGCATTTTCGCTAATTTATAACGTAACGTTCGCGGACTAATGCCTAATTTTTCGGCCATCTCTTTACGTCGACCGTGACACTCAACTAACGTCTCCATAATAATGGTAAACTCTTGATCACGTAGCTCATCGCCTAATCCGACGGGACTCGCTGGAGTGTGGTTGATCGGCGAACTTTGCGCAACAGGCTTAATCTGGGGGCACGAGACTTCTTCTTGTTCAACCAACTGCTGTAAACCTGATGCATCTTGCCAATCAAGTCCCTCAAGTAGTATATGTTGCTGAGTAATGTCCGCCTGTTCACTTAAAATTAACGCACGCTGAATCACATTATCAAGCTCACGGACATTACCAGGCCATGTGTATTGATGAAGCTTTTCCATGGCTGCGGGAGAAATGCTGGGAACCGGTAAACCGAGTTTTTTGCAATGGCGCTCCACGAGGTGTGTCGCTAATGGCGCAATATCTCCTTTTCGCTCACACAATGCAGGCCATGTGATCGGAAACACATTCAATCGATAGTATAAATCTTCGCGAAATTTGTTTTCTTTAACGTAAGCTTTTAAATCTCGGTTGCTGGTCGCAAGAACTCGTACATCGAGTTGAATACTTTTCCGACTGCCCAGCCGCTCAACCTCTCGCTCTTGGAGGACCCTAAGTAATTTAGCCTGTAGATTCAAATCCATCTCACTGATTTCATCCAATAAGATAGTGCCACCTTGAGCTTGTTCGAATTTACCTGGGCAGGCTTGCACCGCCCCCGTAAAAGCTCCCTTTTCATAACCAAAGAGTGTCGCTTCTAACATGTTGTCTGGGATAGCAGCACAATTAATGGCAATAAATGGTCCATCTTTACGTGGTGAAGCGTTATGAATATAACGGGACATAATCTCTTTACCAGAACCACTTGGGCCAAGAACCATCACGTTGGCGTCGGTTCTCGCCACTTTTTCCGCTAGCGCTAACAGCTTCAAGCTTTTCTCATCCGCCACCACCGCATCACCGTCATCATCGGATTTTACTGGTGCATAACGGCTGATCATATTAAGCAGTACTTCGGGCGCAAAAGGCTTCGCCATATAGTCGATGGCCCCCTCTTTCATCGCCGCCACGGCATCTTCGATATTGGCATAAGCGGTCATTAATAGCACCGGAACATTTGGCCAATGCTGTTTAATATTGCGAAGTAGCGCTAACCCGCCCATTCCGGCCATCTGTACGTCAGAGACGACGATATCGACTGGATGCGTTTTAAGTTTGATAAGTGCATCTTCAGCGCTGTCAGCTTCTAACCACTCATATCCGGCTAAGGCCAGTGTATCCACTAAGGCTTCACGGAGCCCTTCATCATCTTCAACGATTAAGACTTTACTTTGCGCCATGATCATTCTCCGTTATCTGATTGAGGTGAGGGCGATTGACGTTCGATGGGAAGGCACAGAGTAAAACAGGCTCCTTCACCAGGCTGCGACAATAACTCTAATCGCCCATCATGGGCACGACAGACCATTTGGACTACCGCCAGCCCAAGCCCTGTTCCTTGTGAACGCGTCGTAAAAAAAGGCTCCATTATTTTATGATGCAGCTCTGGTGCGATACCGGGACCGTTGTCTTGAACGGATATTTTTAATTCACCGTTGACGGCACGAAAGAAAACATCAATTTGCGCCCCTTTACCAATGATCTGAATAGCATTCATCACTAAATTACTGAGCGCCGAAGCCAATGCGTTAGCATTCCCTAATAATACGGTATCGTCTTGCTCAACCTGTAAATCATAATCGATTTGATTGTTTTTTAATGCCGTTTCAATCATAGGTGAGAACTCTGCCACCAATTCAGCCACAGAAAAAGGCTGGATGACTCGGTTATCGCCGCCCTTAGCAAACAGCAACATATCGTTCACTTGCTTTTCTAGGTCGTGTAATCGATCAACCAATTTAGATTGAAATCGTTCACGGGTTGCAGTCGGTAAATTCGCCGCGGCTAAGTTAGAAGCATAGAGCATCGCGCTCGATAATGGCGTTCGAACTTGATGGGCTAACGATGCCACCATCCGCCCCAAAGACGATAAGCGCTGTAAATCACCGATCCGTGATTGTAAGAGACGAGTTTCGGTTAAATCGGTTATTAGGATAAGTTGGCCCGTTGTTGAAGCAGAAATGGCTAAGCGAACTTTTCGGCCATTACGTAATGAGATTTCATGTCCATCATCCTCACGAGGTGCGAAAGCGACTTGAATCACGCTGTACCATTTTTCACCGACTAACGGAACTTGCAATAGCCGTTGCGCTTCAGGATTCGCTTCACGAACGATCCCTTGAGTATCCAGTAATATCACGCCAGCAGGCATTACATCGAGCACTTGTTTATAACGCTCAACTTGATCTTCCAATGAGTCTAAGTGCGACTGTTGTTTGTGTACGGGATCATTCATCGTCGAAAATTTGCCTTAATATACAACAATAGTCTGAAATGCAAAATGCAAGCCAGACTATTATTCAATAATTTCAATGCGTTAACGACAGTCAATATATTGACCACGCCAGAAAGTCGCTTTAGCGTTGCATATTATACTTACGCATTTTCTCGACCAATGTCGTACGACGCATACCTAGCATGTCCGCAGCACGAGCAACAATGCCACTGTGAGCATCAAGCGCTTGATTAATTAGACTCACTTCAAGATCGGCGAGCAGCTCTTTTAAATTCACCCCTTCTGGCGGTAATGACTTTGCTGCGTCAAAATGACCATTAAGATCATCATGAGATTCGAACGTGAAGTTTTCTGAAAAAATATCTTCTAACACATCACGCTCTTGCTCTTCCACGGAACTAAACCGACATGGTTCAGGCTGAAACTCAGGTATATCACTATAACGATATTTGGTCGGTAAATGATTCACATCGACCAAATTATTGGGGTACAGAATCACCATACGTTCAACTAAATTCGCTAATTCACGAACGTTACCCGGCCAATCATGCTCCATTAATGAATTGATCGCCCGAGGAGTAAAGCAAATCGGCGCTCCGCCTTCTGCCTCCATACGGGTCATCAACTCTTGCAGCAATAAAGGAATATCTTCTTTACGATCCTTTAATGCTGGCATCTCAATAGGAAAAACGTTTAAACGATAGTAAAGATCTTCTCGAAATCGCTGCTCAGTGATCATGCTATCTAAGTCTCGATGAGTGGCGGCAATAATCCTCACATCCGCTTTGATGGTTGTATTTCCACCGACTCGCTCAAAACAGCGTTCCTGTAACACTCGCAGTAACTTAACCTGCATATTGGTTGGCATATCACCAATTTCATCGAGAAATAAGGTTCCGCCTTCAGCGAGTTCAAAGCGCCCTTTACGTGAGGTGATCGCCCCAGTAAACGATCCCTTTTCATGACCAAACAGTTCACTCTCTAGTAATTCAGCGGGGATCGCTCCGCAGTTAATCGGTACAAAAGGGCCTTTACGACGTGAAGAGTGATAATGAATGTTGCGCGCTACCACCTCTTTACCAGTACCAGATTCACCTAAAATCAATACATTTGCTTCTGTATTCGCCACTTGCTCAATCAAATGACGCACATCTTGAATACCAAGACTCTGTCCGACTAAGCTACGAAATAAAGCGTTATTTCGCGAAGGCGTTGACAGCGCTATCCCTTTACGTCCTAAAAACTCTTTACAATGACGCAATGCGTCACTGAGTTGTGGATAGTTAAGGGGAAACTCCAATTCACCAACAAATTGAGGGAAATATTCAACAGAAAAATGGTGTTGGTTAGCTACCAATAACGGTATATGGTTAGCTTGACTCAACGCCTGCGTAAGCTCATCAGATAGCAAAGGCGTAGTAATCGAGCCCAAAATACACCCAGACCAAGGCGCAGACCAATCGATACGGTCAGCTTGAGAAGAATCTATGACCTCACATTGCTCCCCGACAAATTCCAATATAGTACGAAAACTTTGACGAATTGCAGGATCGTCTTCAATGACAAGTAGTTGTGCTAAACCTTGCATAGGTGAGAATATTTGCCTTAATTTAGGGACGTTGTGGTTACACCATTACCAATTATTTACTCATTCTGACTAAAATTGTACGTCAAATTCAGTAAACAATAGACAACGTGTGAAATTCAGCAACAAAAAAAGCCACTCGGCTAGTTAGTGGCTTCTATTCTATTTAATTAAAAAAATAAGGCAACCAAGCATTTAGCTGATGTGATATTGGTTAAAAGTTTAAGATAAAACTTATATCCCTACATCAGTCGCGGTCAAATTATGGTACTCAGTAGGGATTTGATCCCATGCAGACTTGATTTCACGCAGAATATCTATCACATCGTCTAATGGTCGAGGCTCGTTTTTATGGTTAGCGGTGGTGATTTGCGTGATCATAAATTCATACAATTGATCAAGGTTTTTTGCAATATCCCCGCCATCGTCCATCGATAAGCAGCCACGCAGACTAATAATAATGTCCAGTGCTTTGCCTAAACGCTCACCTTTAACAGGGATATTACCTTGCTGCATTGCCGCTTTACCTTGGATCAAACGTTCTATGGCACCGGCCATCAGCATCTGGACGATTTTATGCGGTGAGGCCGCACTGAGCTGGCTATCCACTGATACTTTTTTGTACGCTTGTAAAGAACCACGCATAGTCTTCCTCTTTATAAAAACTTTTTGTATTGTTGAAGCGATTTATTACCGTATCGATATTGTCGCAATGATTTACCGATAGACAGGGTTTTAGACTGCATCAGTTCAACAAGATGTTGTGTCTCTTCGATCGCGCTCTGCCATTCTGGTGATTGCGCAAACTGCGGATTGTCTACGATATAACTCAGCAATACCGCTAACCGTTGTTCCCTATTATCGACCAAGCGATGAATTTCTTCAGTGTTAATGTCGTCAATAGTTAACTTTTCTTTTATTTGTTGATTAATATCAAATAACGCTTGTAGCTCAGTCTGCATATCACTAACCCAGAGCATTCATCATACCAGCAAGTTGAGACTGCATCTTACCCGTTGCATCCTGCATAGCCGAAAATTTAGCGTGAGTTCGCTTCTCTAAACCGTCCATACGACGATCCAAGGCGTCTTGATCATTGACCAAGCGACGATTTTGTTCGGTGATGCTGTTCTCGCGAGTGCGGATCGATCCCGTTGCCCCAGTCAATCCTTGAATGGCTTCTTCGACTCGTCGAGCAAAGCCTTGATTGCCACCAAAAAAATCACCCAGTTGATTAAAATTATTATTTAGCTGACGGTTGAGCATAGCATAGTTAATTTCTAAGTTCCCTTGGCGAGTGGTAGTAATACCTAATTCCGTCAGGCTTTTTAGCTGCTCAGGCCCTTGCTCAATCGGCGATGAAAAGACTGATTTCAATCGCGTATCGGCACTACGAACAATACTATCTCCAGCGAGTGGTCCAGCACGGCCCGTCCTTGGATCGACACCCGATAATTCTTTACTAATTTGGTAAAATTGATTGTAAGCCGCAACGAACTGCTCAATATCTTGACGAACACTATCTCTGTCGTACTCAATGCCAATTTCTGCAGGCCGTTGATTGGCGTCATGTCGACCTTTAAGAGTAAGATTAACGCCATCGATAGCGTTTTCAATGATGTTATTTTCACTGGATAATGTCGCAATACCATCCAGCAAGACCAACGAATCTTGCCCCGCTTGAACTTGGATCATCCCTTGATATTCATCAAAAGAGTGCTGCGCCGCTTTTAATTGAGCTTGAACTTGTTCCATTTTTTCAAGCACCGCGAGCTCTTCAGGAGATAATTTTGCTCTTTCAGCGGCTTTTGCCTCCTCCGGAGTCATATTGCCGCTTTTTATCGCTTCTTGTATTGCAGCTTGCTCTTGGGCAAGTTTGGCATCAATTTTAGCTTGGGCTTCTTTGGGGGTCACATAAGAATCAAGCAACGTGCCTGACGCGGTATTACTCCAACCAGGAATATCGGCGGCCTTTGCTAAGCCATTTTCATCGAGTTCCGGTTGAGGTTCAGAGTAAGAGTCAAGCAAGGTACCTGAGGCAGTTTCTGTCCAACCGGGAATGCGCTCTTCAGGTCTTAAATAACGATTGGCTTCTTCTGCAGCTTTGATCCCTTCGCCAGAGATATCATCAAGATCTTGTGTTGTTGATACCGCTTGTTCAGCTTGGGCCGCGAGCTCTTTATCCACTTCACGTGCAGCCGCACCAATTTTTTCAGCGACTTGGGCCGCGACTTCTTGTTGCTCCGCTGTCAGAGGGGCAATGATTTGTTGCGCTTCAGCTCGTGCTTTTTCTAAATCTTTAACCCTTTGTTCTAAGGTTTTATACTCTAAGCGTTTTAATGGGTTACCTGACTCAGCTTGCGCTTGAATTGATATTTGCTGTTTTTCGCCCGATAAATTAGAAGCAATGATCAGCCGAGGTCCTTCAACATCATTGATGATTGATGCTCGCACACCGGGATTATTTTTATGGCCATTAATCTCTCGTATCACATCTGTCAGCCGAGAATTATTGGCGACATCAACCGTGAATTGTCTCTTACCCAGAGAAATTTGCAGCTTACCCTCACCAAATCTTGTGTCACTCGGTATAACCTCTGACGCAATTTTATGGCTTTGAGCAAGCTGCAACACATCGACTGAGTATCTCCCAGCAATCGCATCGGTTGAAGCGGTTGCAGAAACAATCTGGTCATCAGAAGTGTCAACTTTGCGCACAGCAAACGCTTTCTCTTGACGAAAATTCGCCATGAGATTTCGCATGGTATCCAGTGATTCCCTGAGCCTGCCATAGGCACTAATACTGGCTTCATTATCATAGCGCTTATTATCAATGCTTTGCTGTTTTGGTACACGCTCAGCATCAACAATCGTCCTTACGACGCTATTGATATCAAAACCAGTGTTCATCCCCATTGGGCCTAAACTCATCCAATCACCTCAATCATACGATTACGCCTTAATCACCAGCAAGCCTGACTTTGGACTCTGCTCACGAGAGAGACGCCGTAATACTTCAAGCATTTCTTCTTCAGGGATCTGCCGAATAATGTCGCCCGTAGAGGCTTCATAAATCGTCACAACATCCCGTCCGGATTCTTCATCAACCCGAAACGCCAAACCTTTATTGATCGAATTAACAAACTCGTCCATTTTCTCAATAACCACTGCGCGTTGCTGCTCGTTTATCCGCTCTCTTTCTTGAGATTGTTTAATCGCGGCTTGCAACGCTTGTTCTTGGTTGCGTTTTAGTTGTTCAGACACTTGCGCATTGACTTTTTCAGTCTTACGCACCGAACGGTGACTCTCCTGCGAAGAAGCACTTACCACGCTGTCGTTTCCTGAAGCAAGTTTAGTGCCACTTTGCGAGCCGTAAGGCTGGATGTTCGATGTGTAGGATGGTACTTCCATAACAATCTCCCTTCCACCTTATAGGTAGCTTAATCGCTAATTGCGCGTTCAGCTACCCATGCTGCCCATTGCACCGTCAGTTAACCTAACAGGCTAAGAGCTGCAGATGGTGACTGCTTCGCTTGAGCTAATACTGAGGTACTCGCTTGCTGCAAAATTTGTGCTTTAGTCATTGCCGTTGTTTCACGTGCGTAATCCGTATCTTGGATACGACTGCGCGAGGCATTAACGTTTTCATTGGTATTCTCTAAGTTATTAATCGCATGAGAGAATCGGTTTTGAAAAGCACCTAGTGAAGCTCGCTGACTATCCACCGATTTTAACGCGCCATCAAGGATAGCAATCGCTTCTTGTGAGCCGGCCACGGTAGTCACATCGATGTTTTTCACGTTAACATCTTGCCCTGTACCAAAACCAATTTCGGTAGCAAGATCGCCACCTATCGTCACATCACCGGTTACTTTTTGCGAAGAGGCATACAGTTGAAGCTTGCCATCTTCACCGACTGACGCGTTGATATCTTCACTTTGACCATTAATGTAAGTCGCAACCTCCTCAAGGTCATCACCGACTTTCGCGTTAATAGTGATTTCTCGCGCTTCACCCTGCTTATCTGTGTAGTTAAGCGTGAGTTCGGTCGCAGTGGTGACTCTCCAATCCGGCGTTTGGCCTGTTTCTGCTCGATACGCTTTTCCGCCCATCTCAGCCGTATCAGAGCGCAAACTTCCCATCGTTAGCAGCACCGCTTCCCCTGATTCAGCACCAATTTGGAAAGATTTGCTACCAAAAGTGCCGTTCAGCAGCCGGTTACCACCAAAGGAGGTACTTTCCGCAATCCGGTTAAGTTCTTGGTTAAGGGCCGTAACTTCTTCTTGAATCGCGACACGCTCAGAGCGTGAGTTTGAACCGTTAGAAGATTGCAGAGCAAGATCTCGCATACGCTGCAAAATATTGGTACTTTCGCCCATCGCACCTTCTGCGGTTTGAGCAATAGAGATCCCATCATTAGCATTGCGTACCGCGACATCAAGCCCACGGCTTTGTGAAGTCAATCGGTTTGAGATTTGTAAGCCTGCTGCATCATCACGAGCACTGTTAATACGATACCCCGATGATAGGCGTTCCATTGATTTTTGCACACCGTCAGCCGCACTATTCAGGTGGCGTTGTGCGGTCATCGCCGACACATTGGTGTTTACGTTAATTGCCATAGTTTGATCTCCTTAGGCGGATAGTTGGCATACCTTCAAGTCTCTCACCTCTCGTCGGTATACCTCATTTCTCTCGTATCCTTTAACGGCCTCGATTAAATATCCTTTAGGGAAATAGTCGACATTTTTCTATTTTTTTTCTTCTCATCGCTAAAAGGCGATCCAGCTCAAAAAATAACGCTCATCTATAGCTAAAGATTACAATAAACCGCCGCACCTAACTCAATTTCAAACATAAAAAAATCCAGCCGAAGCTGGATTCTTTGTAAAGGCAGAAATTAATTAGCCAAGTAAACTTAATGCGGCATTCGGTGCCTGTTTGGCTTGAGCTAAGATAGAACTTGAAGCTTGACCAAGGATTTGTGCTTTGGTTAACGCTGTGGTTTCCTTCGCAAAATCAGTATCTTTAATACGGCTCTTCGATGCGTTAACGTTCTCGTTAATGTTATCCAAGTTGTTGATAGCATGGTTAAAGCGGTTTTGGAAGGCACCAAGTTCTGCACGGTGACTATCGACATATTGTAACGCCGCATCTACGATAGCGACCGACTCTTGAGCTCCACCAACACTGGTGACATCAATCGTATTCACCGTCACCGCTTGTGCTGGGCCCATCGCCAACTCAGTCGCTAATGCGCCACCAAAGGTCACATCACCAGTAACTTTATGCTCCCCACTAAAGATCTGTAGTTGCCCTTTTTCATTGACCGATGCTTGAACCATATCAGTTTGGCCATTAATGTAAGTGGCCAGCTCTTCGATATCATCGCCAACTTTAGCACTGATATTAATGGTTTGCTCTACGCCATTGACATCATTAAGCGTTAAGGTTAGTTCATTATTACCATCACTAACGGTCCAATCTTTATCGGCTTCAGTTGCAGCGACATAACTCGTACCACCCATTTTAACGTTATCACTACGCATATCATTGAGTGTTAACATAACGGCTTCACCACTGTTCGAACCAATTTGGAATGCCTTGGTTTGGAAGGTGCCGTTAAGTAAGCGGTTACCACCGAAAGACGTGGTTTCAGCAATACGATTGAGCTCATCATTCAGCGCGGTTACTTCTTCTTGAATCGCGACACGCTCTGATTTTGAGTTAGAACCGTTAGCCGATTGCAATGATAGATCACGAATACGTTGTAAGATATTAGTGGTTTCTTGCATCGCGCCTTCAGCCGTTTGTGCCATTGAGATACCATCATTGGCGTTACGTACTGCGACATCTAAACCACGGCTTTGTACATTTAAACGGTTAGAGATTTGTAGACCAGCAGCATCATCTTTAGCGCTGTTGATCTTAAAGCCTGAAGACAGACGCTCCATCGATGTTTGTTGCGCATTAGTCGCGCTATTTAGGTAACGTTGTGCGGTCATTGCGGCTACGTTGGTATTTACATTCACTGCCATGGTAATTTCTCCAATTGATTTTCCGATGTTTCCGGTTTTCGACGTCTCGTAAAACCAAGGTAGTTATCTCAAAGTTATTTTCTTAGCGGCGTGTTTTGAAAAACCTTTAGATTTTTTTTTGCTTTTCTTTAAAAAAACTCACTTTGTGGTTAAAAACGCACCAAACTAGGAAAAATAACAAAAATAGCGTTTTTTTTTACTCAAGCTTTTAAATGACCTGTCGATAACGATCGTTTTTTTAATTATTCAGTAAAGACAATGCAAGATGAGGCTGCTTTTTCGCTTGGCTAAGAATAGATGTGCTGACTTGTTGCAGTATTTGCTGTTTAACCATTTGAGTGGTTTCTTTAGCAAAATCAGTATCTTTAATCCGACTATTTGAAGCAGCCAAGTGCTCATGCATATTATCAAGATTATTAATGGCATGATAAAAACGATTTTGGAGAGCACCTAATTTAGCCCGATGGCTATCGACATACTGCAATGCAGTATCAATCACAGCGACAGCACTTTGCGCACCACCAACAGAAGTGATATCAAGATCATTAACGGTTTCATATTTTCCAAAGGTAAGCTGTAACTGGTCAGCCAAACCACCTGAAAAATAAGGCTGGCCGTGAATAAAATGACTATGTTGATTTTCGAAATAAATCTGTAATTGTCCATTTTCGTTAACTGAGGCGGACAATTTATCGGTTTGACCATTAATATAAGTGGCTAAAGACTCGATGTTATCACCGACTTTAGCCTGAATATCGACAGTTTCTGTTATGCCTGCGCGATTCATAAACGAAATAGAAAGCTGATGATTACCTTGTTCAACTTGCCAATCGGGATCTTTAGGAAGAGAAACATATTTAAAGCCACCCATTAGCAACTGGTCACTCCGCATCGATTTCAAACCGACTTGTACCGCCTCTCCAGAGGCCGCACCAATCTGAAAAGAAGCCGAACCAAAACGTCCATTGAGTAATTTTCGCCCAGCAAAAGAGGTGGTTTCTGCAATTCGGTTTATTTCATCATTCAAAGCACTCATTTCTTCTTGTAGTGCTTGTCGCTCAGCTTGGCTATTCGAGCCATTCGCTGACTGTAAGGAGAGATCGCGCATTCGCTGCAAAAGGGTTGTTGTCTCTTGCATCCCACCTTCTGCGGTTTGCATGATCGAAATACCGTCATTCGCATTACGCGCTGCGACGCCTAAACCTCGCATCTGTGTTTCTAATCGATTGGAGATTTGCAACCCAGCGACATCATCTTTCGCTCGATTAATTCGTTTACCGGAAGATAATCGATCCAGTGGTTGCTGAAGGGCTACTGACGCTTGATTAAGATGGCGCTGAGCGACTAAAGCCGAAACATTGGTGTTGACCGAAAGAGACATGCTGTTTTATCAAATTGCTCTGTGAACAAATACTTAACTAGCGTATCGGCAAAATGAACAGAATCTTGAGTCATGATACCGATCATCATTGATGATCGGTAATGAAATAAGAAGAGCGCCCGACAAGATAGATTTGGGTACGTAATCAATAACCGTTTAACTCAACGGGCCAGTAGAATCAAAGCACGCTTTAACTCGACGACTACGTATCAAGTAAAAACCAAACCACAGTAAGATGAGCAGCGTCAATGCATTAGCCCACTGGAATGCGCCATGATCTAAATAAACATGATAAACCGTTTGTACTAATTGGATAATGAGTACACAAAGGGTCATGGCGCGTCCTAAACGTAAACCGGCGATAAGTAAACGTCGCTGCTCTTGTCTAAGGTGAATAAGCCACATCAATAGTAAGCTAGGTAAACCAGTCATTAACCCTAAGTACAGCATATCGTGGTCGGGATACACAAAACTCAGAATGGTTGAACCATGTTCTCGGCTTACTCCTGCCACCACAAAAACGACCCAAGCGCGAGCTAAAAACAACCAGCCCAACCAGAGCCATAACGAAGCATTAAGGTAACCATAACGGTCATAGTGTTCGATCGGATATCGCATAATACATCATAAATTCATACTATTATGCCTGCTACTTTAACGTAATCCTGACTCATCGCCTATGCCTTAACAACTCAAGTTTAAACCTTACTCGTCCTCAGTTGAGGAAATGAATCAAGGCATGTTAATCTGATCAATATTGAAAAGGGGTTATTAATGAAACAGACCATTATTCCGTCACCACAAACTCAGCAAGAAGCACAAGCCATTGCTAAAGCCTCACAAAAACCGGGCCAAACGAAAGAACAAACCAAGTTAATTGCGCAAGGTATAGAAAAAGGTATCGCACTCTATAAGAAACAACAAAAAGAGAAAAGCCGTCAGGCCGATAGAGCCAAAAAAAAGTCTCAGCAATTAAGGCATACGGCAGAGAATACGACGAAAGAAGTCATGCCACTCCCTGCCAAACCCAGCGCAAAATCAAAGCCATGGTTACCATGGGGACTGTTAATCATCAGTTGGATGGGGTTTATTGTTTATCTCTCAACAAAAGCCAGTTGATAAAAAAAGCCAGCATAGACTGGCTTAAGCATGAAATCCAAGGCTTGCTGCAATCGCCGCTTTACGTTGGATGACCCATTGACTATCAAACGGTCCCCAATCCGATAACCGATAATAGCCATCATTATGACGACGTCCATCTTGAACAAAGCTGAGCTCAATTCCGATCCCCGGCATCGCTTTGATCACATCCTGAATGGTGCGACGCGGCCATCCGGTTTTTTCAATCAACTTAGGGACATTTGGCCGTTCAAGGCTTTCAACTAATAAGGCGAGATACAAACGCCTTGCAAAAACAGGACTCAATTCCATTGATACCTCCTAAATGGTGCAGAGCACATTATTTCTGTTTTGTCAGTTAAGATGTTGCGTTCGATCAATAACAAGCCAATCGGTGGTGCTACCGAACCACTTTCTTATCCTTAACCTGTCATCCGTATGTTTTTTTGTACATGCACAGCCAAATCATCTTAACAATAGCAAACCGCCAAATAGGTTTTTTTGTCACCGCTTACGCTTCCTGTTAGGATTTAGACACTGAATTCACCCCTATTGTTAACGGGCCAATAATCACAATAAATTGGCACCAGAGCGAGGAAAAGGAATCTTATGCTTATTACTCTTTACGGCATCCCCAACTGTGACACCATCAAAAAAGCGCGAAAATGGTTAGACGCCAAAGGGGTCGAATATCAATTTCATGATTACCGAAAAGATGGTATTACTGCTGAGTTAGTGAATGAGTTTTTTCAAGCACTCGGTTGGCAGAATGTGATCAATAAACGGGGAACGACTTATCGCCAATTGAGCCCACAGCAAAAAGAGAACCTCAATGAAACGACCGCTCTCCCTTTGTTGCTTGACCAACCAGCGATGATTAAACGCCCTATTTTACGTATCGAGAAGTTACTCTATGTCGGTTTTAGTACCGATGATTACGCTACTCTTTTTCCATCACTACAAGGACAACAAGGATGATAGATAGCCCCGTACTCGCGCTGGCAAAAGATTTGATTAGTCGCGAATCCGTCACCCCAAATGATGCAGGTTGCCAACAGGTGATGATTGAACGTCTTACCGCGCTGGGCTTTAATATTGAGCCGATGATCTTCGAAGATACGACCAACTTTTGGGCTCGTAAAGGAACCGAAGGTCCTTTGTTTGTGTTTGCAGGTCATACCGATGTAGTCCCAGCAGGACCTCTTTTTCAGTGGCACACACCGCCCTTTGAACCAACCGTCATTGATGGCTATCTGCATGGTCGTGGTGCCGCGGATATGAAAGGCTCATTAGCTTGCATGATAGTGGCGGTGGAACGCTTTTTAGCGAAACATCCCAATCACAAGGGTTCCATCGGTTTTTTAATTACCTCTGATGAAGAAGGCCCTTTTATTAACGGGACCACTAAAGTGGTTGATACGTTAATGGCTCGCAATGAGCTGATTGATATGTGCATTGTCGGCGAACCTTCTAGTACCTTAAAGGTCGGCGATGTTGTTAAAAATGGGCGTCGTGGTTCGATCACCGGTGATCTGACCATTAAAGGAACACAAGGCCATGTTGCTTACCCTCATTTAGCCAATAACCCCGTACATCAAGCGCTACCCGCTTTAGCGGAACTCGCGGCAACCACGTGGGATAACGGCAATGCTTACTTTCCGCCAACTAGCTTCCAAATCCCGAACTTGCAAGCAGGAACGGGCGCGTCAAATGTGATACCTGGCGAATTTAGCGTGCAATTTAATTTCCGATTTAGTACCGAATTGACCGAGCAAGAGATCAAACGCCGCGTTCACTCGGTATTGGATGCTCATGGTTTAGACTATGAGCTAAAATGGACATTGAGTGGCGATCCTTTTCTGACTGATGCCGGCTCGCTACTTGATGCGGTTGTTTGCGCCGTCCAAGAGGTCAATCATCAACAGCCCCAGTTATTAACCACTGGAGGCACTTCTGATGGCCGCTTTATTGCTAAAATGGGCGCACAGGTCGTCGAGTTAGGACCTGTCAATGCCACCATTCATAAAGTCAATGAATGTGTCAGCATCGCAGATTTAGAAAAACTCACGGACATGTATCAAAACGTGCTGGAGCACCTTTTCGGCCAATGATGTCACCTGAACAATTAACCGGAAAAACCGACGATCACCTCAATGCGGTGATCGTTGGCCAAAAAAACTTTTGGGTTCACCCAGAGGTAAGCCAAGATCTGCTTGCTTTAAAACAAGCGGCCGATTCAGCTGGATTTAATTTTAATATCGCCAGCGGCTTTCGATCTTTTGCACGTCAGCAGAGTATATGGAATCGTAAAATGAGGGGCGAACTCGCGATCTTAGATGAAGCAAGTCAGCCTATTGATACCGCTCATTACTCAGAAGAACAACGAGTATGGGCTATTTTACGTTGGTCAGCGTTACCTGGCGCAAGTCGCCATCACTGGGGAACCGATTTTGACGTTTTTGATCGTCATGGATTACCAACCGGAGAGTCATTACAGCTAGAGCCTTGGGAATATTTGCAGGCTCATCAACACCCTTTCTATTTATGGTTAAAAGCACATATCGAACCGTTTAGATTTTTTTTCCCTTACCAACAGAATGGTATCGGGGTCGCCTTTGAACCTTGGCATATTAGTCACCGACTGACCGCTGAAAGGTGCTTAACACAATTAACCCTTGACGTACTCGCCGAACAATTAGCACCAGAACAGCTATTAGGCAAACAAACCGTATTACAAAACCTAGAGACGATCTACAATCAGTACATCATCAATATTGCATAGGCAGGACGGATATGGACTTTTTATTCAACCCATGGGTGATTTCAATTGCTGCCATGAGCCTGATTATTGGTAATTTAGCGGCGCTCAAATACCTATCCAAAATCAAATTCCAACCCATGAGCAAAAAAAAGGACTTTGAAAAGCTCAGCGAGCTAGACAAAAAACTGCAATCGATGACTGCCGAACTTGATTCCTCAGAACCGACGCCATCAGAGCAGGAAACAGAAAAAAAAGAACAAGCTAAAAAAGAGAGGGATACTGATCATTAGTATCCCTCATCGCTATAATTGGTTACTTAGTATCAAACTATTTCTCTGCAATCGCAGCCAGTACCGGAGCCATCTCTTTCAGTAGCTCTTCCTCAACAGGTTTACCTGCCGAGTTGGTTACGTTGACTGACGTTCGGTTGCCTAAATCACCAAATAAGAAGGTATAAGTGCCCGCTCTTAGATTCATTGGCTTGACACCAATGTGATTCCAAAATTGATCATCGGGGGACGCGTACTTCGCTTTGATGGTGCCCTGTGACTGATTACGCTCTTCAATAGTAAAGCCCATCTCAGGTAATAAAGTCGGTAAACGCTGCCATAACACATCATAAGGCGTACGAGCAATGATCACCGGTAAACCACTACGGTCGGAGCCCATCGTGATGGGTATCTGCTTGACTAATTCTTGCGCTCGACGCGTCGCTTCTTCTCGTACTTGCTGATCATAACGGCTGGTGACTAAATTAGTCATAAAAGCGTTATAACGTTCTTTATTGCTTGCGGTCACCGGCATTGACTTGCCATCTTCCCGCCAATCTATCAGGGAAATTTTAAAACCAAAGCGATTATTAGCCTCAACGCGAGTTAACTCATAGCGGCTACCAAGCGTGGTGTCCTCATCTTCAGAGACCCAATTAATCCAACTGGTTTCGACACGATTATCGCTCTGCTCTACCGCGCCAATGCCTCGCTCTTCCATCATGGTTAATGCCGTTTGCCATACTCTATCGGCTTCATCTTGACGAATCATCCACAACGTCACTTCACCATTTTGCCGTTCCGCACGAGCGCCAGGAATTAACTCAAGAATTTGTTGAGGTGGACGAATATCCACTTTCCGGCCAATTTTTCCAGGAAATTGTCCTTCGGGAATCGTATAGTTAGGGTAAAACTGAGGTACCGCACCTTCAGGTAATACCCAAGGCGTTAATGGTTTGGTCTCTAAGTAGGCAAAATCATTTTTTGCTTGACGCCGCTGTGCCGGACTACTTGAACAAGCACTCAACACCAATACAGCCAGCGAACCAACAACCAGCTGGTGGGATAACTTCATTGAAACTCCTAAGTTGCTGAGAAGAGACTCAGCCGTAAAACGTTATAGAATACAAGCTTCTGTCATAGCTTGGGCAACGAACGGGCGAGCAGATTCTGAAAGCTCAGTCAAAGGCAAACGTAAATGACCGTGTGCAATTAAACCCAATTTATGGGCGGCCCACTTCACCGGAATGGGGCTAGACTCAACAAATAACCCCTTATGAAGAGGCATTAAACGTTGATTGATGACCTCCGCTTCCGCAAACTGACCGGAAAGCGCAAGTGACATCATTTGAGCCATATCTGCAGCGGCAATATTATTGGTAACCGAGATAACTCCTTTACCACCCAGTTTAACAAACTCAAGCCCAGTCGCGTCATCGCCACTCAGCAAAATAAACTGGTCACCGCACAACTCACGATGCAACGCAATACGACTTAAATCACCCGTTGCGTCTTTGAGTGCAACAATATTTTTTAGTTCCGCTAAACGAGCAACCGTTTCTGGTTTTAAGTCAACAGCCGTTCGGCTCGGCACGTTATAAAGAATAACCGGAATGTCAGTTTCTTGACTGATCGCTTTATAGTGCTGAAATAGCCCCTCTTGAGTCGGTTTATTATAATAAGGAGTGACACTCAGATAACCCGCGATTCCAGTATTATTCAGTAAACGACTAAACGTCACGGATTCATGAGTCGCATTGGCACCAGTTCCAGCAATGACTGGTATACGCCCAGCAGAAAACTCGACCGTTTTCGCCACGACTTTGACATGTTCTTCTACCGAAAGGGTCGATGACTCACCAGTAGTACCCACAGAAACAATCGCGTCGGTTCCTGCTGCGACATGATAATCGACTAATTTTTGTAAACTAACGTAGTCTACTTCACCGTCATGGTCGAAAGGCGTAATTAACGCGACGATACTTCCTGAAAACATGTCTATCTCCCTAAATTGATAACTTTTGCATGGTACTGCATGGCACTTAAAAAACACAAGGGGGGAAATCTGCTTAAATGACACCTAACCGTGAATATTTATCAAATCTTATACCAGCGCCACTGAACCTTACTTGATCTTAGTTGGGTTATATACCTAAACGACTTAGCGTTGCAAGTGGGCGGTCAATGAATGATCTCTATACGCAAAGCAAACGATATGGTTATGGCTAAGCAAACGTCGAGAATGCCATGACAGCGTCGGATAGGCATGATCTACACCGGTTTCACCTACTTGTTGTCAAACTTAAGTAAGAAGGTTATCAGCCATGATTGACTCATGATCATTCACCGGATGTACGATTTTTATATCGCTTATTAACTGTGTTAACATCAATGAAAACATTCAACTCAAGTGGCCTTATGATTCAACATCTCGTGATAACCGCTATAGGCTCTGACCGTGCGGGTATTTGTAACCAAGTTATCCAGCTGGTGACTCAAGCTGGTGGTAATATTATTGATAGCCGGATTGCTTTATTTGGCAATGAATTTACTTTAATTATGTTGGTCTCTGGCAATACAAATAGTATTACTCGTATCGAAAGCACCCTTCCGTTGCTCGGACAGCAACACGATCTTATCACAATGATGAAACGAACCTCTCCGCATCATCAGCCACATTATGCTTATAGCGTTGAAGTATATGTCGAATCTGACGATAAACTTGGCTTAACTGAAAAATTCACTCATTTTTTTGCCGAACGGCATATCGGCATGGCTTCATTGAGTGCACAAACGATTCACAAATCAAAGCTCAGCACAGAGCATGACCAATTTCATATCGCGATTACTGCTCAGGTCAATGCCGACTATAATCTTATGCAATTACAAGAAGAGTTTGCTGCACTCTGTCATCAACTGGCTGTACGTGGCTCGCTCAATTTCATAAAAAACAGTCAATAAAAGGAAAAGAATCACCATGACTCCTCTACACGTAGGTTCAACGGCACCGACGCTGACTCGCCTTGATCAACACGGTAATCCCATCTCACTGGCTGACTTTTCAGGAAAAAAAGTACTGCTGTATTTTTATCCAAAAGCCATGACTCCAGGTTGTACCGTACAAGCTCAAGGTTTACGTGATATTCAAGCAGAACTTGCCGCACACAATGTGGTGGTACTTGGTGTCAGCGTTGACCCTGTGGCTCGGTTAGGTAAGTTTATCGAGCGTGATAAGCTTAACTTCACGTTATTATCCGATGAAGATCATCAGTTAGCGGATCAATTTGGCGTTTGGGGGGAGAAAAAATTCATGGGTAAAACTTACGATGGCCTGCATCGGATCAGTTTTTTAATTGATGAACAAGGTAAAGTTGCTCATGTGTTTGATAAGTTTAAAACCAAAGATCATCATCAGGTGGTTCTTAACTACTTAAACCAGCACTAACCCTACCTGCAAACTCTCCTCGGCAACGAAAAAAACCGCCCCGTTATTAACGAAGCGGTTTTTTATTACGACTGACTATCGATAAACGATATCAGACAATAAATTTACCTAAAATGGCGTCTTGCTCACGCACGTTCTCAGCTTGAACTTGCATGGCAATATTTGCTTCTTCTGCCGAGTCAGAAACTTGGGTTGATAAATCTTTTATCTTCACCGTATTGCTGTTAATTTCTTCGGCCACCAAACTTTGCTGCTCTGCGGCAGAAGCGATTTGTAAGTTCATGTCACTGATTTGCTGAATGGCATGACGGATACGCTGTAATGCACCATCGGCTAACTGTGCTTTGGCAACGACATCTATCGCGGTATCTTTACTCTCTTTCATTGCTTTCGAGACCGAGCTAGAGCCGATTTGCAGTTGCTCAATCATACCGCGAATTTCAGTGGTCGATTGCTGAGTTCGTTGCGCTAAGGTACGTACCTCATCAGCAACAACCGCAAAACCACGTCCCGACTCACCCGCTCGCGCCGCTTCAATGGCCGCGTTCAGTGCTAATAGATTGGTTTGATCCGCAATATCGTTAATGACTTTTAAAATCGTTTCAATATTAGCCGTTGCCGACTCCAAACCTTGAACTTCTTTAACGGCCATTTCAATGTGCGCGGATAACTTATCAATCGATTGCGTCGTCACACTCACAACTTGCGATCCCTCAATGGTTGCTTCATCCGCTTCTTTTGCGGCAGAGGCGGCCCCTTGAGCGTTATTGGCGACTTCCGTCGCGGTTACTGACATTTCATGCATCGCTGTCGCTAATTGCTCAAGCTCTTGTAACTGAGAACGCATCGCTGAAGATGAACCTTCAACGCTCATAATGGTTAATTCAGCACCACGCATGATCTCCTCACCAATCGCTTTCGATTGTTTGATTTGCGTTTGTAACGTCTCAGTGAAGGTATTAAAGCCGTGAGCAAGCTCTGCGAACTCTTGATCGGTATTGGTATCTAGACGCTTAGTTAAATCACCTTGTCCTGAAGCGACATCTTTTATTGCTTGATTAAGCACACTCAGCGGGCGCATTAATACATTAATTAGTAAGGTTAAACCTATAATACTGACAATCACCCCAATCAAAGTATAAATAATCGAGCTATTGCGTAATTTAGTCAGAGCAACGAATGCGAGCGACTCATCAATCACCGCCCCCACATACCAATTTTCGCTGGGTACATGACTAAAATACACCAAATGTGACTGACCATTAATATCAACCTGTTTTAGTCCCTCTTTTAATTGAACATCGGGCAAATAAGCGGTCAATTTCTGACCGTTATACCGAGTCTCAGGGTGAGCAATAGTTGAGCCATCGGCAGTCACAATAAACAGGTAACCCGCATCAAACAGGTTGATCCGATTGACCATTTCCGCTAATTGAGTGAGCTCTAAATCATAAAACATCGCGCCGATAAAGCGTCCGGCATGGCGTACAGGCGTACCAATAGAAATGATAATGTTATTGGTCGATGCGTCAGCATAAGGCGCAGTCACGACGAGTGAATTCTGAGCTTTAGCGCCGATATACCATGGGCGACGTCTTGGATCGTAATCACTCCCTGGCTCCCAGCCATCGTCATTTTCGACCATTGAACCATCAGATTCATACCCTAAGCCAATGGATAAAAAACTACCTTTGAGCGTTGGCTTTTCTAGCACATTGGTTACATATTGACGATTTAAAGGTTCAAGTTCTAAGGTTTCGGTGATGGTTTTGGCCATTCCCTTCTTACTGCCCATATCTAAGGTAATGGTGTTTTTTACCCCTGCAACCATCTCTTTTAAACTGCTGTGCACCAATGCTTGAACTTCTGAGCGAACCGTCGTCAACTGTTGCACAGACAATGAAACGACGATGACCAACAATAATGCAGATGAAGCTGCCACAATTTTTTGACTAAATTTCATAATTTCCCTCTACTAATCTTCCTAATGTTATTTTTATTTTTTATTCGGGCGAAGTTGGCCTTAATCACTGTATCGCCAAGTTCAATCAAAACTTAAACGAGGATATTAAGAGTGTAAGCAAAAGTTAACGCTTTTGCCGCAACGACAACATAAACAGCGCTTAATTATCTTTAAACAAAAAGCCTCATTAACGACAATGAGGCTTTGCAATCAGATAACGAGTAAACACTTAACTATCAATCGAGACCGTTTCATCATCATTACTGGGTAGAGCATGCCACACGGCTTTGACTAATGTGGCCAGAGGAATAGCAAAAAAGACGCCCCAAAAACCCCATAATCCGCCAAAAACTAAAACCGCAATGATGATGGCAACCGGATGCAAATTGACCGCTTCAGAAAATAGAATCGGCACCAGCACGTTGCCATCTAAAATTTGAATAATAAAATACGCAATCAACAAGGTATAATATTGAGGCGTTAATCCCCATTGAAACAAACCAACAATTGCGACTGGAATAGTGACTGCCGCAGCACCGATATAAGGGATCAGAACCGAGAAACCAACCGCAACAGCTAACAGAGCAGAATAACGTAAATCCAAAATCGCAAACGTCACATAACTCACGCCACCGACGATGAGAATCTCCAACACTTTACCACGAATATAATTAGAAATTTGTTGATTCATTTCTAACCATACCTTAGTCGCCAAACGTCGATTTCGAGGTAGAACGCCGCTGGCAATCGACATCATTTCTTGTTTATCTTTAAGTAAAAAGAACACCAACATCGGCACTAAAATCAAATATACCGCGAGCGTTGCTAAGCTAACTAATGACGCTAATGACCCTTTGACTACCGACTCTCCCATGCTTAGCGCTTTATTTTTTGCATTATTAACTAATGACTCAATGATTTGTAAGTTGGCCAGTTCTGGGTAGCGCTCCGGTAAACTGGCAATAAAGTTTTGCAAATCGTTATACATATTAGGAATATCATTAATTAAATTAATGACTTGCTGCCAAATGGTCGGAACAATACCAAATAACGCAACTAACATGAGTCCAAGAAACAATGACACGATGACCAAAACCGATAAGGTTCTCGGAATTCCTAAACGGCATAGCTGGGTTACTGGCCACTCAAGCAAATAGGCTAAAACAATCGCAACCAATAATGGGGCGATCAAATGACCAAAAAAATAGATGATGATAAAACCAAAAAATAAGATAGCGACCAAACTAACCGCATGAGGATCGGAGAATCGTCTTTGATACCAACGATTGAGCATTTCAAACATCGAGCGGGCTCCCCTTAACAATAGAACGAGAAAAATAACGATTATTTGGCAAATTCATGTGCTGAACAGCAATGGTATTGAGATAATATGGAGCATCAACCGTATCTTGCCTGCCAATCAGAATAGTGTGATTTTTTCTATCATCAAGCGTTAAGATGTGACGGTTTGCAAGTAATAATGTCATAGGACAGCACGACTTAGGTAAATCAACAATCTTGGGTTCCATTTTAGGGTTCAATCCTTAATATAGACTCAAACTACTGATGGATGGAGCGGTCAGCCTCATAATCACTATTGAGAAGAAACCGCAACACAGTGTGTAAAATAAATCAGCCTCAATCATACCACTGCCGGAGTGAGTAAACGAGATGACTTTCTGCGGTGTAGGAAACCAATGGCATCGCACAGTGTCTTAGAGAAAGATAAGCTTGGAGCATTACCTATCACTATGAAAATAAAACGTTCTCTTGTTTACCTCTGCCTCGCGGCAACCTTAAGTCCACTTTCTGGCGCATATGCGAATCGTTTTGAGAGTGATAGCATAGAACTGCCCGATATTGGTACCGTGGCAGGCTCAACATTAACAATTGATCAAGAGCTTATCTATGGTGATGCGTATATGCGCATGTTACGTAACAGCCGTCCGATCATCAACGACCCGGTTATCAATGAGTATATTGATGCGCTAGGTTATCGCTTGGTCGCTAACTCAGATGATGTCAAAACGCCGTTTACCTTCTTTATGATCCGCGATCGTAATATTAATGCTTTCGCGTTTTTCGGTGGTTATATTGCGCTGCATTCTGGTCTACTACTGCATGCTCAATCAGAAAGTGAGCTCGCGTCGGTCATGGCGCATGAAATTGCTCACGTCACTCAACGTCATTTAGCGCGTAGTATGGAAGAGCAAGCTCGTCGCTCCCCAGCCACAATTGCCGCTTTAGCTGGCTCACTGCTATTAGCCATCGCAGCGCCTCAAGCGGGAATTGCAGCGATCACCGCGACGACAGCTGGCAGTATGCAAAGCCAAATTAACTACACGCGCAGTAATGAAAAAGAAGCGGATCGTTTTGGGATTGCGACTTTAGCTAAAGCTGGGTTTGATGTGCATGCCATGCCACGCTTTTTTGGTCGTCTTGCTGACGAATATCGTTATGCCAGTACGCCGCCACCGATGCTCCTCACCCACCCTTTACCCGAAGATCGTATTACAGATAGTCGTTCTCGAGCACAACAATTTCCTAGTGTTAGCGTTGCTCCATCTCTGAATTATCATTTAACGCGCTCGCGAGTTGTCGCTCGTTATGCAGGAATCAACAGTGAAGCCGCATTAGATTGGTTTAAGCGTAACCAAAGAAAAGCTGATCCGGGTATGGCCGCCGCCTTTGATTATGGTAAAGCTCTCGTTTATCTTGATACTAAGCAATACGACGAAGCCGAAAGTCGCTTGAAAAAGTTGCTACAAAGCCATCCTGATAATAATTTTTATCTCGATGCGATGAGTGACCTTTTGGTTGATACTGAACGCGCCACAGAAGCACAATCCATGCTGGCTCAAGCACTGCAACGAAAACCCAATAATCCCGTATTGGTGATAAACTACGCCAATGTCTTGATCAAAGATGAAAAATTTTCAGAAGCCATTCGTATTTTACAACGCTACACCCATGAGCGTCCCAATGACGTCAATGGATGGCATTTGTTAGCAGAAGCGAATAGCCGAAGCGGTAATAGCGCGGAAGATTTGGCAGCCAGGGCTGAAATTTTTGCCTTAGGCGCAAACTGGAATAAAGCGATTCAGTTTTATACCCAAGCCAGTCAACTTGCTCCTTTGGGTAGTTTGCAACAAGCTCGCTATGATGCACGACTCGATCAACTCATGGTACAAAGAGAACGATTTTTAGCCCTACGATAAACCTAGCGACTCAAGGCGATTGTTAGCCAACAATGACTGGGAGTGATTGATGATTGGTAAGCGAGTGTAACCCTAATCATATCGACAGACTATGTGATTGGGGAAAATGACGCAGCCAATACCACAACCTCGTCACTCGCGGAACAATAAGCAACTTAAATAATAAACCATCTTTATTAAGGAGAGAGGATGTCCGTTACCATTTATCACAATCCACGCTGCTCTAAAAGCCGCGAAACGTTAGCGCTATTAGAAGCACGTAACCTGCAGCTGAACATTATCCACTATTTACAAACCCCATTGACCATTGAACAACTCAAAGCCATTCATGAAAAGTTACCTCATAGTCAGGTTCGAGACATGATGCGTTGTAAAGAAGCCTTATATAAAACCCTGAATTTAGCCGATCCTACCCTCTCTGACGAGGCGTTATTTTCAGCCATGGTAGAACACCCCATTCTGATCGAACGCCCGATTGTGATTGCCAATCAACAAGCGCGTCTCGGTCGTCCACCAGAACAGGTACTGGATATTTTATGACTCGTCTGATCGTTCTGTACTACAGCCGTCACGGAAGTACCCGCAGCTTGGCTCGGCATATTGCCCGAGGTATTGAGTCGGTCTCTGGATGTGAGGCAATTTTACGTACTGTTCCTGAGCTAGAACCTGCGCAAGGAAACGTGAGTGATCCTTACTTAACCTTCGATGAGTTAGAACAGTGTCATGGCTTAGCCGTCGGTAGCCCCGTTTGGTTCGGAAATATGGCGGCACCATTAAAACATTTTTGGGATCAAACCACCCCACTATGGGTAAAAGGTTCGTTAATTGATAAACCAGCCTGCGTATTTACTAGCTCGGCAACATTACATGGCGGACAAGAGACGACTCAACAGACCATGATGCTACCTTTGCTGCACCATGGCATGTTGATTATGGGGATTCCTTATTCAGAACCCAAGCTGCATACCACTCGATCTGGTGGCACCCCTTACGGCGCCAGTCATGTGGCTGACTCTGCAAATAGCACCTTAACCCATGATGAGAGTGAATTAGCCCAACGTCTTGGTCAACGCCTTGCTCAACTCGCCGTTGCCTTAAACGAGGGTGATAATCATTAATTGAAAACGTGAGTCCCAACCTCTAAAAAGGGCTGGGACAAGTCAATTAAATCGGTGGGAGGGATTTTGTCTGACTTTACCGATTAACATCTTCAGCAACCATCAATCCCCTTAAACAGGGGGAAGTTAATCTTGCCAAGAGAAATAAAGCTGGGTTCTTTTAGGTGGTGTCACCACCGGTCGCTTATCCTCTGGTTCACGATATTCTTTCTCCTGTTCTTGCTCAATATTTTCACGCTCAACGAGTTTCGGTACCGCTCTCTGCGTTACTTGGCGCAGACGAAGCACTTCCTGAGCGAAATCAGCTTCGCTAGCTAATAAATGCACATTGAAGATAACTTCATCCCCTCGAATACTCACAATATCCAAAGAGGCGACTGAGCTTAAGCGTCTCACGCTCTCCTCCAAGGTAAAGAAAGCCTGAGCATTATTAATCGGTTTAAATGCCGCCCACAGCGTTTGTGAAGACTCGCTACCCACTAACACCGCACTTTTTTTAGCGTAGTGATTAGCCAATACATCGATGAATGTGTTCATTGCCTCCTCGCCAGAAGTCTGACCACTGACTGGGACTTTAGGAGAGGTTAGCATCTGTTCGGCGGATTGATCGTACAACGCCCAACGCAAAGTGGAACCTTGAGCTCGTAGCACTAAAATGGCATCGCTGGTATAGCGTTGACTCGCCGTCGCAATTGACTCCGTAAAGCCGCCCCAAAGATCGGAGCTTTGAATACTCGTCACATCCTCAAAATCACCGACAGGAAAAGTAAGCGGTAAACCACGTTGCTCAGCCTGCATTTTTAATTGCGATACAACGTCGGTTTGTGAATGCTCCCAAATGATACGCCGCTCATAGTCAGATTCTTCTACCAACCACACTAAAATATTGGCCCGGTCTTCTGGCCAGAATGCTAAATGCGCTTGAGTTAACAGAGCTCGGATGCGTGGTCCACTAAAGGCAATTCTTAATGTTCTTTGATCATTGAGTTGTCCATAGCTGATCTGATTCGCGTATTGAGCACTTTGACGCAGCGCTTTACTGACAACGTCATTGTTCAATGAGTCCTGACTCCCCGTGGCTCGAACAATCACCTCTTGCATGGCACGAATTCGAGCTTCAGCTTCTGGGTTATTGTGCTGCTCGTCGATCACAACTTCAGCTTGGTACAGATTGATTTTGGTTAACGCCAATACTGGCAGACTGATTAACCCCATCAACAACAAAACGAAATAGCGCATACGGTTACCATAGATTCCAAGTGAGCATTGATGATAAGCAACTATCTAGGTCGGGGCAAGGCGCAGTACCAGAGCCAGTGTCAATTTTCCGCAGTTTTTCCTACCTGATTCCTACCTCATCAGTCGTAACGCCAAACCTTTTCAGCTTATTAATGATCAGAAACCAGAAAAAGTTTGATCCATAACCCATAGCAATCGTTTGCAAAGATGATAGAATCCCGCGAATTTTATTTTGCTTCAGGGAAAACACGATGAAAAATGCCATTCAAGGTGCACAAATGTTATTTGTCGCATTTGGTGCTCTGGTTCTGGTTCCATTGCTGACCGGGCTTGATCCTAACGTTGCTCTGTTTGGGGCAGGTGTAGGCACCTTAATCTTCCAAATCATTACTCGCCGCTCTGTACCTATCTTTCTCGCCTCTTCTTTCGCTTTTATTGCTCCCATTATGTATGGCGTACAAACTTGGGGAATTGGGGCAACAATGGGGGGCCTAATGGCCGCAGGCGCAGTCTACGTCTTACTCGGCGCTATCATTAAAGTTCGGGGCGTGGGCTTTGTACATACGCTATTACCCCCCGTGGTCGTTGGGCCGGTTATCATGGTGATTGGATTAGGTCTCGCGCCTACTGCGGTCAATATGGCACTGGGTAGAACGGGTGATGGTTCAGTACAGTTGATTGATGCACAAGCTGCGTTATGGATTTCAGCGATTTCACTACTGGTGACCGTTGGGGTCAGTGTCTTTTCGCGAGGTTTTTTTAAACTCATTCCTATTTGTGCAGGGATTGCCGCCGGTTATAGCGTTTCTCTGTACTTTGGTGTGGTCAGTTTTGTTCCGGTTCAACAAGCCGCGTGGTTGGCATTGCCAAACTTCACCTTTCCTGAATTTAACATTAATGCCATTTTATTTATGATTCCTGTTGCGATTGCTCCAGCCGTTGAGCACGTCGGCGATATGCTCGCAATCTCTAATGTCACCGGAAAAGATTACCTTAAAAAACCGGGCTTACACCGTACCATTGCGGGAGATGGGTTTGCGACCATAGCAGCCAGCATGGTCGGTGCACCACCAAATACAACCTACAGTGAAGTCACTGGCGCGGTAATGCTAACTAAAGCCTTTAACCCGGTGATCATGACTTGGGCGGCAGTAACGGCGATTGTATTAGCCTTGGTCGGTAAGCTTGGAGCGTTGTTACAAACCATTCCAATCCCAGTGATGGGCGGGATTATGATTCTATTATTTGGATCGATAGCCACCGTTGGACTCAATACCTTAATCCGAAACCAAGTCGACTTACACAAATCTCGTAACCTTGTGATTGTCGCTGTCACTCTGGTTTTCGGGATTGGTGGTATGGCGTTTGGCATTGGTGAATTTAGTTTACAAGGTGTGAGTTTGTGTGGAATTGTGGCGATTATTCTCAACTTAGTGTTGCCAAAAGATCTCGGTGAAAACCACGTGGTCGACAACACGCAAATGGATAAGCATTGATCATGTCGCCAAGACGGCGGCCAATTCAAGTGGGAAAATGATCAGTGAAACCCTCGTTTATCCGATGCTCATCAACAAATATCATCAAGATGAACGAGGGCGTCCCACATCGCCACTTGCAACCACAAATCGACAGATTTATTGGCACAAATCAACAAACTGTCCACCAGTGAGCTTAGTGAGATCTTGTGGGCTGAGCTCTATCTCTAAACCACGCTTGCCTGCACTGACACACAAAGTGGTCAATGTCTCGGCACTGCTGTGAATAAAAGTCGGCAAGCGTTTCTTTTGTCCTAACGGACTGATCCCCCCCACCACATAACCCGTGACCTTTTGAGCGATCTCTGGATCGGCCATCTCGGCTTTTTTTGCTTTTGCCGCTTTTGCCGCGAGCTTTAAGTTGAGTTTTTTTTCAACAGGGATCACCGCAACGGCCAAATGCTTAGCTTCGCCATTGAGACAGAATAATAACGTTTTGAATACCGTCGCGGGGTCCTGACCTAACGCTTGCGCAGCTTCTAAACCATAACTCGGATGACTAGGATCATGCTCATAGTGATGAATCGTGTGGGCGATGTGCTTTTTTTTCGCTAAATCAATGGCTGGGGTCATGCTTAACTACTCCTTATTGCCCAAACCAAAACGGGTAAGGAATTATCTTACCCGTTTTTTTAAAGCGCAAGGATTGAACTTAACGGATATCGATCGGTGCAAAGCTCTTAATCAAATCATCCAACGCTTTCATTTGTGCTAAGAAAGGCTCAAGCTTATCCAACGGTAACGCCGAAGGACCATCACATTTCGCTTGATCAGGCGTCGGGTGAGCTTCGATAAATAAACCAGCGATGCCCGTCGCTAAACCAGCTTTAGCCAGTTCCACGGTTTGCTCACGGCGACCACCAGAAGCGGCCCCCAATGGATCGCGCATCTGCAGTGAATGGGTAACATCGAAAATGATTGGACTGCCTTGAGAGGCTTTTTTCATCACGCCAAATCCAAGCATATCGACCACTAAGTTATCGTAACCATGGCAAGCACCACGCTCACATAAAATGACTTGCTCATTGCCACATTCCGCGAACTTTTCAACAATATTGCCTACTTGTCCTGGGCTCATAAACTGCGGTTTTTTAACGTTAATGACTGCGCCCGTTTTTGCCATCGCTTCGACTAAATCCGTTTGACGTGCTAAAAATGCTGGCAACTGAATCACATCAACGACCTCAGAGACTGGCTGAGCCTGCGCTTCGGTGTGTACGTCGGTAATAATTTTCACCCCGAAGGTCTCTTTCAGCTCTTGAAAGATTTTCATGCCCTCTTCCAAACCTGGCCCACGATATGAATGTACCGAGCTACGGTTAGCCTTATCAAACGATGCTTTAAACACGTAAGGAATACCAAGCTTTTCGGTTACTTTGACGTAGTACTCGCAAATTTGCATCGCCAAATCACGAGATTCCAACACATTCATACCAGCAAACAGAGTAAAGGGATGATCATTGGCGACCGGAATATGACCGATATGAACAATTTTTTGTTCCATAGTGAGTTCTCTTAAGTTGTGATTAATGCAGCGTCACTGGATAAACCGTTAGCGCATTCATTTGATTCTTGAGTAACTGCGCTGCGGGATCATCAGGGCAGTGTTCAATAAAATATTGGAAATCGGATAACGCCACCTGATGACAGTCTAACTGCTGATAGATAAAACCACGATCGCGTATTTCATAAGGATCATCAGGGACAAAGGTTAACGCTAAATTGGTGCAGCGCAGCGCCAAAGTATAGCGCTCTTCGCGCAACAAGGCACTTTTCAATAAGGCTAACCAGCGACCAATAATCGTTGGATTATCGGTCGGTTTTAGATGCTCAGCCTGCAAGCGGGCCAAAGGGCCTTTATGACCAACCAACCACGCATTGAGCATGTATTTCGAGACAAACTCGCCGGAAAAAGGATTGAGATACAGCGGAGCTTCATCAGGCCACTGCACTTCAAGTAAAAACTGGGTAGGAAAAGTAATTCCTTGCACGGGAAAATCAAAGCGCCTAGCAAAATAGAGCAGCAACGCTCCAAGACTCACCGGTATTCCCTGACGACGTTCGAGGACTTTATCAATAAAACCGTTACGAGAATGAAAATAGGTTTCTTTATCGCCAACAAAGCCCCATTGATGATAAAAAACATCCAAAAATAGGGCAAAGCGCTGCTTTGTATTTGATTCATCAGCTAAAGCTAACTCAGCTTGATGGTACAGCCTTTGCAATTCAGCGAGAGCCCAATCGACTTTAGTCTCCGGATTGATGGCTTTATTTAATGCCAGCGCACCTTCCACTAAATCCATTGCATCAAAATCTTCATCAAATAAATTCAGCATTGATTTATCGAGTCCATGATATTAACTGAAAAACATCGGTGCTTTAGAAGCCGTCACTTTACCCGCCATGATCAGCCAGCCCATCGCGCCAAGAAAAGCAAACGAGCGTAACAGCTTATTACGACCAAACTTAAGCGCAAAAAAGCCCAAAGCGATATAAGCCAAGACACAAGTAATTTTATCGGTCATCCACGGCGCTGCAGCCGTATAAGGTATAAAGCCAGTGATCACGATAAGCCAAATGCCAGTAACTAATAACAGACTATCGTTAATGTGCGGATAAATTTTCAGAAACTTATGTTGTAGCCAATGGGAATCCATCATCATTAAAATATAACGAACACTCAATAAGAAAGCGCTAGTAGCTATAGTGAAGAGATGGAGTGATTTAAGTACTTCGTACATGTGTTCCTCTTTAAAATCGACATTGACCCAAGGTGACTCGATCGTTACCAGCGTAGTCTTGCTCCGTAACCACTTGCTGATAGCCAAGTTCACTCAGAATAGTTCGCACTGCTTTGCCTTGTTGGTAACCATGTTCAAACAACAGCCAGCCTTGATCGAGTAAATATTCACGCGCCGAAGTCGCGATATGTTTAATATCGGCTAATCCATTATCGCCTGCGACCAGAGCGCTTCTCGGTTCAAAACGAACATCCCCTTGCTGTAAATGGGGATCGTGTTCCTCAATATAAGGCGGGTTAGAAGCAATCAAAGCAAACTTTATACCGTTAGCGAGAGGGGTAAACCAACTGCCTTGCAAAAATGTGACATTGGAGAGCTGTAATCGTTTGCGATTATCCTCGGCAAGCTCAACGGCCTCTGAACGCAGATCGATCCCCAGTACGTGGCGCTGAGGTAGCTCTGAAGCAAGCGCTAATGCGATAGCTCCAGTTCCAGTCCCTAGATCAAGGATATCGCCCTCAATAAGTACGACTTTATCCAGTGCTAATTCAACTAAGCGTTCAGTATCCGGACGAGGTATTAAGGTCGATGGTGCGACTTTTAGGGGCAGCGACCAAAATTCGCGTTCACCAATAATATAAGCGATCGGCTCACCGGCGATACGCCGTGCGAGCAACACCTCGAAAGCAGAAATAGCCTCTGCATCGAGTCTTTTATCTGGCCACGTCAATAAATAGGAGCGCGGTTTTTGTAATACATGGCAAAGCAGCAGCGCGGCATCAAGAGACGGCGAATCGCTGCCGCTCTCGATAAGTTGCCGCTTAGCGTTAGCCAATAAGGCTTGTATCGTCATGATAATGAATGAATTAATGGTTATCAGATAACGCAGCCAGCAGATCCGCTTGATGCTCTTGGACAACAGGATCAATCAAGGCTTGTAAATCGCCTTCCATCACCTCATTGAGACGATAAATGGTGAGGTTAATACGATGATCGGACACTCGACTCTGTGGATAGTTGTAAGTGCGAATGCGATCACTGCGATCGCCTGAGCCAAGTAGATTGCGTCGGGTATCGGAGATTTCCGCCGCACGTTTTTTCTCTTCAGCCTGAACAATCCGAGCGCCAAGCACAGACATCGCTTTAGCTTTGTTCTTATGTTGAGAACGCTCATCCTGACACTCAACCACAATCCCCGTTGGCAAGTGGGTAATTCGAATTGCTGAATCCGTCGTGTTAACGTGCTGGCCACCTGCTCCTGATGAGCGGAAGGTATCAATTTTTAGATCGCTGGCTTTAATTTCAGGAATTTCGGCTTCAGGGATCTCAGGCATCACAGCCACAGTACACGCAGAAGTATGTACACGACCTTGAGATTCGGTCGCGGGAACACGTTGCACTCGGTGACCGCCCGACTCAAATTTCAATACCCCGTAAGCTCCGTCACCATTAACTTTGGCTATCATCTCTTTGTAACCACCATGCTCAGCTTCACTCGCCGACATGACTTCAATCCGCCAGCCTTTTTTCTCAGCAAAACGGCTGTACATCCGGAACAGATCACCAGCAAAAATCCCGGCTTCATCACCACCCGCCCCAGCACGAATTTCTAAGAAACAGTTGCGATCATCATTCGGATCTTTAGGTAACAGAAGAATTTGCAGCTCAGCACTTAAGCGTTCAATTTCCGCTTTGGCCGCTTTCATTTCATCTTGGGCCATTTCGCGCATTTCAGCATCGTCTTCTTTGGTCATCTCTTCTGCGGCCAGCAAATCTTCCTGAGCTTGCTGATAGGCTTGGAAGCATTGGGTGACTTCTTCGAGCTGCGAGTACTCTTTTGAGAGCGATCGAAATTTATTTTGATCACCGATCACGGCAGGATCGCCTAATAAGTGTTGCACTTCTTCGTAGCGCTCCACCAAAGATTCAAGCTTAACTAAAATCGACGCTTTCATAGTTTCTTCTTTAATAAATAAGGATTTACAAATTATTAAAGGTCATCAAGACCCAAACTTTGTCTAATAATTGCCAGTTTTGCTGGCTCCCCTTGCTCGGCTGCCATCTGCAACGCGCGCGTTGGGGTATGGATCAATCTATTGGTGAGTTTATTACTTAATTCGACCAATAACTTTTCCGCATCGCCTCCAGCGGCTAACGCTTGTAAACTTTTACTGAGTAATTCTTCACGGATATTGTTCGCCGATTGACGATAGTCACGAAT
The DNA here is from genome assembly GCF_030851525.1 of Vibrio sp. 2017_1457_13. Classification (NCBI taxonomy): domain Bacteria; kingdom Pseudomonadati; phylum Pseudomonadota; class Gammaproteobacteria; order Vibrionales; family Vibrionaceae; genus Vibrio; species Vibrio sp. 2017_1457_13. The sequence continues at coordinate 121,143 of NZ_VHTA01000006.1, read as the reverse complement.
GCTGTCGACCGCCTGCAGCGAGCGCATCCAACTCATGAATTCTGCGCTTTCTTCGCTGACGATCGCTTCGGCTTGAATCGCCTCAATCTTACGTTGCTCAATATTACTCTCAACAATCGATTGTAAATCATCCACTGAATAGAGATAAGCATCGTCAAGTTCACTGACTTGTGATTCCACATCACGCGGCACGGCAATATCGACTAACAGCATCGGTTGATGACGACGCGCTTTGAGCGCGCTTTCGACCATCCCTTTACCGATGATGGGCAGCGGACTAGCGGTCGAACTAATCACAATATCCGCCTGTGCTAAATAATCTGGAATCTCATTTAAGGTAATCACTTCAGCGTCAAAATTTTGCGCTAATGCCATGGCCCGTTCGCGTGTTCGGTTAGCAACGATCATTCGTTTACAACCATGACCGTCCAAATGTTTAGCGACTAATTCGATGGTCTCTCCTGCCCCAACTAATAGCACCGTAGCCTGCGTTAACGATTCAAAAATATGTTTTGCCAGCGTACAGGCAGCATAAGCAACAGAGACCGCATGACCACCAATGTCGGTTTCAGTCCGCACACGCTTAGCAACCGAAAACGCTTTTTGAAACAACTTATCTAAGGCCGAATCGACCATGCGATTCTCTCGCGAATCCGCATACGCTTGTTTTACTTGACCCAAAATTTGTGGTTCGCCCAGTACTAATGAATCCAATCCACAAGCAACGCGCATCAGATGACGGATTGCCGCTTGCTCTTCATGGACATATAAACTGGGCTTTAAGGTTTCCAGATTGACTTGATGAAACTGAGATAACCACTCTATCAGTTTATTCTTACTTGCCACCTTAACGTCACAATACAGTTCGGTTCGGTTACAGGTTGATAAAATCACACTTCCCTTGACGTAAGGTTGGCCAGATAAATGGCGCAACGCTTCGGACAGTTTATCTGCTCCAAAGGCCACTTTTTCTCGCAACTCAACCGAAGCTGTATTGTGATTGATACCAATAACAAGCAAGGACATGTATTGAGGGTTCTCTGATAAGAAGTGGGTTGAGCGGCGAATTTTACTTGATGCACCTATTTATTGAAAGAGCGATTGGGATTTGTTTTCCCGAGTTCGTGATATCAATGGTATAGTGACGGCTCTTGTGTCCCATAAATGGATAAATAACGAGCATATGATGATATCACCGCCACGTATTTTTCTTATTATTACCTTACTCTTAGGACTATGGGGCTGTAGCAGCATTCCCGACCCCATTAGTGACGTTGAATGGCAATCACACCAAGCTCGCTTAAAGACCATTACGCAGTTTCAACTGGTTGGAAAACTCGCCTATATTGACCCCAATCAGCGTCAATCTCTTAATTTTCAGTGGCAAATTTCACCTCAGCAAACCCAGCTCCGCCTAACGACCTTTTTAGGACAGACGGTATTAAACTTATCGATTGATCAACAAGGAGCGCAAGTCATCACCCATGATGACAACGTCTACCGCGCTGACAGTGCCGAACAATTGATTACCTCTCTGACTGGATTAACGCTCCCTATTGAGCTTTTACAAGCATGGATTGTCGGCTTACCCACTCAAGCCGATCACTTTGAATTAAATTCGAACAATACCTTGGCTAGATTACAAAAAAACCAAGGTTTTTCGCGCTGGACGGTAGATTATCATCGCTACCGCGAATATCTCTGGCAAGATAAACCTCTCCCTCTGCCAGACCGAGTATTACTCACCCAACAGGACACCTCGATTAACCTTGTGATATCTAAATGGACACTCACGCCATGATACAACGACCAACCGTATGGCCATCGCCCGCGAAATTAAATCTGTTTTTGTACATTACCGGACAACGCGCTGATGGTTATCACGACCTGCAAACATTATTTCAATTTATCGATTATGGCGATGAACTGACGATTACCGCGAATCAGACAGGGCAAATCACACTCTCACCGCAACTGCCTGGCGTCGCACTGCAAGATAATCTAATTTACCGTGCGGCTTGCGCCTTACAGCAGCAAACCGAGAGCTCATTCGGCGCAGATATTCAACTAACCAAACGCTTACCAATGGGCGGGGGGATTGGTGGCGGTTCTTCTAATGCGGCAACGGTGTTGGTCGCACTCAATTATTTATGGAGCTGTGGGTTAAGCGATGATCAACTCGCGACGATTGGCCTAACCTTAGGGGCCGATGTTCCAGTTTTTATTCACGGCTTCTCCGCTTTTGCCGAAGGTATTGGAGAAAAGCTCCAACCGGTACAGCCCGAAGAAAAGCATTATCTCGTGATTCGCCCAAATGTGAGTATTGCGACAAAAGTAATTTTTTCTCATCCAAAATTACCGAGAAACACAGCAAAACGTGATATTAATACTCTACTCAATGCGAACTACGAAAACGATTGCGAAAAAATTGTCCGATTGGAGTACCCAGAGGTTGATAAGCAACTTTCATGGCTGCTACAATACGCGCCGTCAAGATTGACCGGGACCGGGTCTTGCGTTTTCGCTGAATTTTCGAGCAAAAAAGAAGCGCAAGCTGTCCTTGCGAAACTCCCAGACACTGTCTCTGCGTTTGTCGCTCAAGGCCGCAACGTTTCACCACTAAAAGAGACACTGGCTGATTACCAATCAGCCGACACCCAACCTAATTAAAAACTGGACGCAACCCTGAGGTTTCCACCGTGCCTGATATGAAGCTATTTGCTGGTAACGCCACACCTGAACTAGCCCAACGTATTGCTGAACGTCTATACATCTCCCTTGGTGATGCTACTGTTTCTCGCTTCTCTGATGGAGAAGTGGCAGTGCAGATCAACGAAAATGTTCGTGGTAGCGATGTATTTATTATTCAATCAACTTGTGCACCAACCAATGACAATTTAATGGAATTGGTGGTAATGATTGACGCAATGCGCCGCGCTTCAGCAGGCCGTATTACTGCTGTCATCCCTTACTTTGGCTATGCACGCCAAGACCGTCGAGTGCGTTCTGCTCGTGTTCCAATTACGGCGAAAGTCGTTGCTGACTTTCTCTCTAACGTAGGGGTTGATCGGGTCTTAACCATTGACCTACACGCAGAGCAAATTCAAGGTTTCTTTGATGTACCGGTAGATAACATCTTCGGTACACCCGTTCTCTTGGAAGACATGAAAGCACGTAACTTAGAAGATCCTGTCGTCGTATCTCCGGATCTAGGTGGTGTGGTACGTGCTCGTGCAACAGCAAAAGCACTCGGTGATATTGATATCGCGATTGTCGATAAACGTCGTCCTCGTGCCAACGTCTCTGAAGTCATGAACTTAATCGGTGACGTTGAAGGCCGTGATTGCGTGATTGTTGACGATATGATCGATACCGGCGGAACCTTATGCAAAGCGGCTGAAGCACTTAAAGAGCGCGGAGCAAAACGTGTGTTTGCTTATGCAACCCATGCTGTCTTCTCAGGCAATGCCGCAAAAAACATCAAAAATTCTGTGCTTGACCAAGTGATCGTCACAGACTCCATCACTTTATCTAAAGAAATGGCAGCAACAGGTAAAGTTACCCAATTAACGTTATCAACCATGCTCGCCGAGGCTATCCGCCGAATCAGTAACGAAGAGTCTATCTCAGCGATGTTTAACTAAGCAGCGATAGTCTTGGATCGGTAAAATACCTCGTCAAATATGACGAGGTATTTTTGTTTCATGGCGTCGAGCATCAGCCATCTCGCCCTTTTGCATTTTTCTATGCTATCATACCGCGCTTTTTTCGTTTCCGAAGGGATCCTAGCCTTGAGTCAACCAATTAAATTACTTGTCGGTCTGGCCAACCCGGGCCCTGAATACGTCAATACTCGACATAATGCAGGAGCATGGGTCATCGAAGAACTGGCCCGAGTGCACAATACGACACTGAAAAGTGAAGTGAAGTTTTTCGGATTAACCGGTCGTATATTGGTTAATGGTGAAGATCTGCGTTTACTGATCCCAACGACTTATATGAATTTATCTGGTAAAGCCGTCGCAGCCCTTGCTAAGTTTTATCAAATCAAACCGGAAGAGATCATGATCGCTCATGACGAACTGGATCTTCCCCCCGGCGTGGCTAAATTTAAACAAGGTGGCGGGCATGGTGGTCATAATGGGTTAAAAGACACCATCAGTAAATTAGGCAACAATAAAGAATTCTATCGTCTTCGTATTGGCATTGGCCATCCAGGACACAAAGACAAAGTCGCAGGCTATGTGTTAAGTAAAGCTCCTAACAAAGAGCACGAGTGCATACTAGCAGCAGTAGATGAATCTGTTCGCTGTCTCGATATTTTACTGAAAGATGGCCTAACTAAAGCGCAAAACCGCTTACATACGTTCAAAGCTGAATAAGGTTACCAAACATGGGTTTTAAATGTGGCATTGTGGGTTTACCTAACGTAGGTAAATCAACCCTTTTTAATGCACTGACTAACGCAGGTATCGAAGCGGCTAACTTCCCGTTTTGTACTATTGAACCAAACACTGGTGTGGTACCAGTGCCTGATTTGCGTCTCGACGCCTTGGCAAAAATTGTTAATCCACAACGCATACTACCAACGACAATGGAGTTTGTTGATATCGCAGGTTTAGTGGCTGGGGCATCAAAAGGTGAAGGTTTAGGTAATAAATTTTTAGCCAACATCCGCGAAACCGATGCGATTGGTCACGTTGTCCGCTGCTTTGAGAACGAGAATATTGTTCACGTCGCCGGTAAAGTATCACCCATTGAAGATATCGAAGTGATCAACCTTGAACTCGCCTTAGCCGACTTAGACAGTTGCGAACGCGCGATTCAACGTCAAACGAAACGTGCAAAAGGCGGTGATAAAGACGCTAAATTTGAGCTTAGTGTCTTAGAAAAACTGTTGCCAGTACTGACTGAAGGTGGCTCTGCACGCTCTGTCCCCTTAAGCAAAGAAGAACTTGCTGCGGTTGGATACCTTAATTTCCTCACCCTTAAGCCAACCATGTACATTGCTAATGTGAATGAAGATGGCTTTGAAAATAACCCCTATTTAGACGCGGTCCGTGCTCATGCAGCCCAAGAAAATGCCTCTGTCGTGGCCGTGTGTGCTGCTATTGAAGCCGAACTTTCTGAATTAGAAGAAGAAGAGCGTGCTGAGTTTCTTGCCGATCTGGGTATTGAAGAACCAGGCTTAAACCGAGTGATTCGTTCAGGGTATGAACTGCTTGATTTGCAAACTTACTTTACCGCAGGGGTTAAAGAGGTCCGTGCTTGGACCGTTCCGGTAGGCGCGACAGCTCCTCAAGCAGCAGGAAAAATCCACACCGATTTTGAACGTGGATTTATCCGTGCCGAAGTGATCGGTTACAATGACTTCATCCAGTACCAAGGCGAGAGTGGTGCCAAAGAAGCGGGTAAATGGCGTTTAGAAGGCAAAGATTATATTGTCAAAGATGGTGATGTCATTCATTTCCGCTTTAACGTATAAAACCTAACCACTATCGAAAGAAGCCAACACAATGTTGGCTTTTTTTTGCATCGAACTTTCATGGCTTACTTTTACATTCATCGCTAATAAACCATGATCATCTGCTTGACGTACAATGAGAAAATCACTCGGTTTGGGATAGATTTTGATCAGAAATAGCTAGCTTTGTTTAAAAAAAACTCGAACAGTTGGTTTTGAGGAATTTATTCAAAAAAACTATTGACGCTCTACAGCCATATCCGCATAATGCGCACCGTTCGCAGCGAGAAGGCAACTTCGAAACTCCGAGCGTAACGCTGGCTGTGAGTGATAAGCAGTTTAGCAATTGGCTACGTAGCTCAGCTGGTTAGAGCACATCACTCATAATGATGGGGTCACAGGTTCGAATCCCGTCGTAGCCACCATTTCCTAAGTGTTCTTTGAGTAGAATAGTTAGGAAATAATGCGGAAATGGCGAAATTGGTAGACGCACCAGATTTAGGTTCTGGCGCCGCAAGGTGTGAGAGTTCAAGTCTCTCTTTCCGCACCATTTATCGATAGGCTGCCTAAGGGCTACTTATCACCGTAGGTCTATCGCCAAGCGGTAAGGCAGCGGCTTTTGATGCCGCCATTCCCTGGTTCGAATCCAGGTAGACCTGCCATTATTTCTTTAGGTTTCAATACATAAAAACTATTGGAACTGATGGCGAGAATAGATTATAGTTTCTCGCTCTAAAAAGATGGCTACGTAGCTCAGTTGGTTAGAGCACATCACTCATAATGATGGGGTCACAGGTTCGAATCCCGTCGTAGCCACCACTTATTTTACCTCTTCCTTTGAGATTAGGTACAATAACGAGATGCGGAAGTGGCGAAATTGGTAGACGCACCAGATTTAGGTTCTGGCGCCGCAAGGTGTGAGAGTTCAAGTCTCTCCTTCCGCACCATTATCTCGTTATAAAAGTAAAGTTTTGCGGAAATGGCGAAATTGGTAGACGCACCAGATTTAGGTTCTGGCGCCGCAAGGTGTGAGAGTTCAAGTCTCTCTTTCCGCACCATATTAGAGGTCAGCAGTAGATAGCTGTTAACCGATGTAGGTCTATCGCCAAGCGGTAAGGCAGCGGCTTTTGATGCCGCCATTCCCTGGTTCGAATCCAGGTAGACCTGCCAACTATTTAGTTCCATCAATACTGTGTCAGCATTGACTGAATTTGCGGTGGTGGCGAAATTGGTAGACGCGCTAGCTTCAGGTGCTAGTGTCCGTTAGGACGTGAGGGTTCAAGTCCCTCCCTCCGCACCAAGTTCAGTATTACAGGTCTATCGCCAAGCGGTAAGGCAGCGGCTTTTGATGCCGCCATTCCCTGGTTCGAATCCAGGTAGACCTGCCAATTACAACGATGATTTGAGTCAATCAAGTTATCTAAAAAATTTGTGCGGAAGTGGCGAAATTGGTAGACGCACCAGATTTAGGTTCTGGCGCCGCAAGGTGTGAGAGTTCAAGTCTCTCCTTCCGCACCATTTATTGAGTTAGCATAGCCTGCTATCAACAACAGGTCTATCGCCAAGCGGTAAGGCAGCGGCTTTTGATGCCGCCATTCCCTGGTTCGAATCCAGGTAGACCTGCCAATTACAACGATGGTTTGAGTCAATCAGATTATCTACAAAATTTGTGCGGAAGTGGCGAAATTGGTAGACGCACCAGATTTAGGTTCTGGCGCCGCAAGGTGTGAGAGTTCAAGTCTCTCCTTCCGCACCATTGATTAGTCGTGGCTACGTAGCTCAGCTGGTTAGAGCACATCACTCATAATGATGGGGTCACAGGTTCGAATCCCGTCGTAGCCACCATTTATCGTTAGTTACTGTTGAACAGTTGCTTTATCGATAAGACTGTTATTAAATTAACAGCATTGTAGGTCTATCGCCAAGCGGTAAGGCAGCGGCTTTTGATGCCGCCATTCCCTGGTTCGAATCCAGGTAGACCTGCCAATTACAATGATGATTTGAGTCAATCAAGTTATCTAAAAAATTTGTGCGGAAGTGGCGAAATTGGTAGACGCACCAGATTTAGGTTCTGGCGCCGCAAGGTGTGAGAGTTCAAGTCTCTCCTTCCGCACCATTTATAAAAAAACCCAGCTTATGCTGGGTTTTTTATTATCACTTAAATCTTAATTAACCTAATAGCGCGAGTGCCGCCGTTGGTGCCTGTTTCGCTTGAGCTAAGACTGAGCTCGACGCTTGACTTAAAATCTGTGATTTAGTCAGTGCCGTAGTTTCTTTAGCAAAGTCGGTATCTTTGATCCGGCTCTTAGACGCATTAACATTTTCATTAATGTTATCCAAGTTATTAATTGCATGGCCGAATCGATTCTGGAACGCACCTAGCTCTGCACGATGACTATCAACATACTTAAGCGCCGCGTCAACAACGGCCACCGATTTTTGCGCTCCGCCAACGGTCGTTACATCAATTGTATCGATAGTGATCGCTTGACCCGTTTGCATATCCAGCTCGGTAGCTAATGCACCACTAAAAGCGACGGCGCCAGTGACATCATTATTTCCCGTAAAGACCTGTAGCTGCCCCTTCTCATTGACTGAGGCTTGTACTAAGTCAGTTTGACCATTAATGTAGGTGGCAACTTCTTCAATATCATCACCGACTTTAGCGGTAATATTAATGATTTGCTCATCGCCATTAATATCGGTCAAGGTTAAAGTTAAATCATTACTACCATCACTAACCGTCCAATCTTTATCTGCCTCAGTCGCCGCAACGTAACTGGTTCCTCCCATCATCGCGTTATCACTACGCATGTCTTTCATGGTCAGCATCACAGCTTCACCGCTCTGAGATCCAATCTGGAACGACTTCGTTTGGAAAGTACCGTTCAATAGACGATTACCCGCAAATGAGGTGGTCTCTGCAATACGATTCAATTCATCATTAAGTGCCGTGACTTCTTCTTGGATAGCGACACGCTCAGATTTTGAGTTTGAACCATTCGCAGATTGTAAAGAAAGATCCCGCATCCGTTGCAAAATGTTGGTGGTCTCATTCATGGCGCCTTCGGCGGTTTGTGCCATGGAAATACCATCATTCGCGTTACGAACAGCAACGTCTAAACCACGACTTTGCACATTCAAACGGTTTGAGATCTGCAAACCTGCAGCATCATCTTTCGCACTATTAATTTTAAAACCTGAAGACAAACGTTCCATTGACGTTTGCTGTGCACTGGTTGCACTGTTCAGGTACCTCTGTGCCGTCATCGCTGACACGTTAGTGTTTACATTTACCGCCATAATTGGTCTCCTATTAATATTAGACGTAGCGGAACTTGCCGAACGGTTTCCGACGTCTCGGATAACCACGTAGTTCTCTCAAAGTATCTTTAATAGCGACTCAAACGACGATTCCTTTAGGGGATTTATTGAGCAAGGTGAATTAAGCGACTTAGAAAGAAGAAACTGAGGCATAAGACGCAAAACCAACCGAAAAAGACATAAATAGCTCAAGATTTAGCGGTAATGGCCGGGGGGGATGAGAAATGGATTGGCAGAAAAAAGAAAAGCCCCTTTTCCTTTGAGAGAACCGGGGCTATGGTTGGCAGCCATTGCCAATGTGGAGATCAAGAGAAATGAACACATTATGGCTAACCATAATGTATGGTTATTTTCCTAGTATAAACAGGCGTATCTGAGAGAGCTTATACTGTTCTAACAACCATACCTTGCCAAGGTTGCGGATTACATACTCACGTCTGAGCTTATTAATGCCGCCTCCCAGGACTACTGCAATAATGATATTGCAGAGTTTGGCAACTGTTTTGCTTGAGCAAGAATTGACGTTCCTGCTTGCTGCAATATTTGTGACTTAGTCAACTGAGTCGTCTCTTTCGCAAAGTCGGTATCTTTAATCCGGCTCTTCGAGGCTTCGACGTTCTCTTGGATGTTGGCCAAGTTATTAATACTGTGGTTGAGTCGGTTCTGTTTAGCACCTAAATCCGCGCGTTGTGAGTCAATGTATTTAAGCGCTGCATCTAAGATACCGACTGCGTTTTGCGAGCCACCAACAGTGCGCATATCAATATTTTGCACGGTCGTTTTCTCTCCAGGACCACCGGCTAAACCAAGTTCAGTCGCTAAGCCTCCAGAGATGGTTAAATCACCTTCAATGTGTGGTTCAGCAACAAAAATCTGTAGCTTACCATCTTCGTCGACTGAGGCTTTGAGCAAGTCAGTCTGACCATTGATGTAAGTTGCGAGCTCTTCAATATCGTCACCGGTTTTGGCTAAGATATCTAATGTCACTTCTTGGCCATCTTTTTTGGTGAACTCTAATTTCAAATCGTTTGCCGTCGGATCGACACCCCAATCTTTGTTTTTGCCTTCAGTAGCAATAAAAGATTGGCCGCCCATCCGATAGTCATCGGCACGGATACTGGTTAAGCCCATGATGATCGCTTCACCGGAACTAGAACCAATTTGGAATGATGCTTCACCAAATGACCCGTTGAGCAATCGACGACCACCAAAAGAGGTCGTTTCTGCAATTCGGTTTAACTCATCTTGCAGAGCAACCGACTCTTCGTTGAGTGCTTGACGCTCGGCATCTGAGTTGGTTCCGTTGGCTGATTGTAGGGCCAAATCACGCATACGTTGCAGAATGCTGGTTGACTCATTCATTGCTCCTTCAGCGGTCTGAGCAATCGAAATACCATCGTTAGCATTACGCATTGCCACATCAAGACCACGAGACTGAGCGATCAATCGGTTTGAAATTTGCAAACCTGCCGCATCATCTTTGGCACTGTTAATACGGTTACCAGAAGAAAGACGCTCCATCGAGGTATTTAAATCGTTGGACGACTTGGTCAAGTAACGCTGAGCGGTCATTGCTGACACGTTGGTATTTACATTAATGGTCATATTTTGCTCTCCTATCGAGTCCGCAAGTCTTTTGCGAAGCGGTCAGCTTTACTCTCTTGGAAGCACTGACCGTAAATCACTTGCCAAATACACCCTAAGGTATATTTAAGATCGGGTGGTATTCACTCTGTTTAAATTAATCCAATAAACATGCCAACTTTTCAAACGAACTCAATGAAAATTTTAAACCTTTATAATCAATAAGTTAATTTCAATTGTTTACAAAACTCTCTTTCGTTCAGCACTGGTAATATACCGTTGCCGCTTTTTTGCCGCTCCGCCTGCTGTCGACTGGCAAAGGAAAGCCGACCGAAGACAAGATGAGATTTAAAGCAAAAAAACACCTCTCTTTTCGCACTGATGGCATAGCACATAAGGCACAAAGATAGGATTTATTAACCTTTCGAGGTTAAGCGTTGTTCGAGAGAAACAAGTTCTTGTCCCGAACTCAAACAACGACTTAATGATGCTGAGCAAGCGATTCTCACTAACCTCTAAAGGTAATTAAATAGGGTTAAATCTTTCGCTTTGCCAAACGCCAATTGAGAGGCTTGCAGCGCTCTCGAGTTTTCATTAAATTCAATCACTGCTTGCGAGTAATCGAGATCTTCAAACTGACTCTTAGAGCGAGCCAGACTGATTTTAAAATCTTCATGCTGATCTTCTTGTAGATCTAAGGTGCTCAATCGAGCACCGACATCCGAACGAACTTGGTTTAAATGAATAAAGGCAGTGTGTAATTCTTCGGTGATTTGATGAAGCTTGCCAGTGGTTGAAGCATCGGAAACAGAACCTTTCGAGTACTCAATGGCTTTTTTAAAACTATCAAATACTGTAAATGTTTTACGTGGATTCAGAGTGATGCTGTCTCCGGCTGTGATACTGCCTTTGATATTAATAGTGAGACCTTGATATTGAACCCCTGTTCTTGGATCAAAGTCATTAACCTCGACAACCTCACCATCGCGCTCTAACTGATAAGCAAAGCCGCCATTGAGCATATCCACAAACGTTACCGTATAGCTGGCATTATCACCGTCATCACTGTTCGTTGCCCGCTCAAGCAATAATTCCGATCCTTCTTGTAATGCATACTCAGGTTCAAAATCACCAAATGGATTATTAATATCCATAAACATTTGGTTGCCTGGGGTATTGAAGGGCATTTCTAAATTATTGGAGATGCGCATTTTTCGCTGATAATCATCACCGTAATAGGTCACGTTACCTTGATTATCTCGAAAAAAAGGTTGGTTCTTCGGCCGAGTTCCCGCAAAAATAAAATTACCCGTTTCGTCTTGTACATTGGCAAGATTCAAAAAGTTATTAGCAATTTCTTGAATTTGCCGCGCCTGAGTTTCACGATCTTCGGGAGATAATGAACCGTTGATCATTTCCATGACCATACGCTTGGCTTTATCGGTAAACTCTTCGGCATTAGAAATGATCACTTCTTGGTGCTCAAGACGATTACGAACCAGTACAATGGCATCTAAGTATTGGCGCAACTGCTCTTCTTGTTGTGTTACATTTTGAATGTAATGCGTCGCGAGTGGGTTATCTCCGGCAGACAAAAGCTTTTTTCCCGAAGCTAATTGCGCTTGGTTGTGATGAACTTTATTTTCTTGGCGACGTAAATCGTTTTGCACCGACTGATAGTTATGGAAGCTAGAAATTCGATTTAACATTTACTTGTCCCCCTACCTGAGCTGCAAAATGGTATTAAACGTGTCATTTGCAGCCTGCATGATGCGCGATGAGGCCATATAAGCATGCTGAAACTTCATCATATTGGCTGCTTCTTCATCCAAGTTAACCCCAGACACTGAACCAATACGCGATTCCGCCGCCTCTTTTTCTAAACGAGCCACATCGGCTAAGCGAGTCGAAGTCGAGAGTTTTAAACCGAAATCGGTATTCAAGTTATGATACAAACCGATAATGGTTGACTCATTGTCATTCATTTTTTTGGTGGTTTGTAGATGAATCATCTTGCGTAAATTACCGTTATCACCTTCCGCCGGATTTAAATTGGCGGTAAATTTATCATTCTCAATCGCCCCTCGAGTCAGGGTAAAGACGGTCGGTTGACCACTCGCTTGTTGAGCAGGGATAACTATCGGTAACTTTGATTGGTCGTCATTAAATAAATAAGGTTGCGTTGCGAGCAACTGGCCATTTTTGTCCACCACACGAATTTGCATCTCATGATCGCCAGCACCTGTATTAGGGACAAGATAAGCTTCAAACTCTTTGATATCACCAACTTGGTCAATTTGAAATTGGGCACGCCCTTGAGCAAAAGAAGTCGAGGCTTGATAGCTTTGGGCGGCAATCTTTGTCGGATCATTGGTTGCCATCTGAATCTGAGCGGCGCCATCACGGGTTGGGCGAACGATGACTCGCTCACCAATTTCTGGTGGAGTATTGACCTGAATACGCAAGCCATCTAAATAAAGATTACCTTGATTAAGTGCGAGGATCTGTTGCTTGCCATCTGGTAACGTCGCCACATAATGACTGCCTGTATAAGACAGAGCAAACTCGCCACCTTTTAACTGACTAAGATCATCGATGTACACTCGAATATCAGCATTCGAATCACTGGCTGTGGCAATACGTGAACGAGCATTGACTTCAGAGTTAACATCGGAAAAAAGCAGCCCACCAACATTACCACGCAGATCTAAACCTTGGCTTTGTAACTCGTTGACCTGATGAGCAAAAGAAATTGATAAACGACCGATTTCATCCAGTAATCCAGGAATATGTTGATCACGCATTTCAAATAGCGCAGCCATCTTTCCGCCGATCTCTTTTTCAGAAATAGACTTTAATGTATTTCCTTCAACGACTGCCAAGCGACGCTGTTTGACATCTGGATAACCGTCAATCATTTTTAATTGACTCGCTTCCGTTCCCGAGACAAGGGTATGTCCGCTACCAATATGAATATTAAAACCTTCAGCACTGGTACGGGGTGTTACCGTTACTTTGGTATATTGGGAAAGTTCAGCGACTAATTTTTCATGCTCATCCATCAAATCATTATGTGGACCAGGCACACGCATCATTAGCCGCTGTAAATCACGTATTTCTAACGCTAACTGGTTGATTCGCTCTATACCAACGTCGAGTCCTTTATTAGTGATATCAAACTGACGTCGCACGGTTTCATGAAAATCATTCAAATTTTGAGTAACAAGATTCGCTTTTTCGAGCACAACTTTGCGCACCCCGACATCATTGGGGGTGTCGGCTAAACTTTTTACTGAATCAAACCATTCGTTAAGATTTTCGGGGATTTTCTTAGAAGCAACAGAAGAGAGTAACTTAGAGAGCATATCTAAGTTTTCTTCGGTATCGCTATTAAAAGCGTGGTTGGTTGTGGCAAGATTCAGCTCTTTAACGGCAAACTGATCCCAAGAGCGGCGAACATTTTCCACATGTACGCCCATCCCATAGGTTTGACCACCGAGTTGGCGAGGTGCATTGGTCCCTTGGATCACAGACTGACGGCTGTAACCCTCGGTATTAACATTCGCAATGTTATGACCCGTGGTATTGAGTTGTCTCTGAGCCGTTAATACGCTCTGCGCACCAAGATTCAGAAGATCAGACGCCATACTTGCCCCCAAAAAACCGATTAACGCCAGTCGTTACTGACCCCATTACTACTTATAAAAGCAATAACTATGCCAATGAATGAGATTAGTTAACTAGAGGAAATATAAAAGATAAAACTGAAGCGCTAGAAGAAACTGGTTGCGAGGCCAACCAGCCAAAGCCTATTTCTATATTCAATAAGGTACGAAATGAAAGGATGTTTATTGCGCTAAGTGAATGATCGCCAAGTCAGAAAAAATCCAATATACCCAAACGACTTGGAATTACAGGTAGGCAGCAAGTGAGTGAATCCCCATGAGCATTAGCTGTTATCCATTTGATCGATCTGCGCTTTTACTCGCAATACTTTATCTGCATAATGAGGATCGGTCGCATAGCCTGCTTGATGAATACCATGAATAAACGCTTCACTACTTCCACCATGCTCTAAGGCGGTGCTGTAGCGAGGATTATTTTCTAAAAAGCGTAAATAATCATCAAAACTGTCTTGGAAGCTTGGATAAGCGCGAAAAGCGGCTTTTTCCATAACCGGAGTTTGATCGTAATATTCTAAGGTTTGAGTGGCAACACGCTGCCCCTGCCAACTTCTATCAGCTTTAATATTAAATAAATTATTACTGCTTCCACGGGCATTACTGACCATTTTTTGTCCCCAACCGGTTTCTAAAGCAGCTTGAGCAAGCAGTAAAGAAGCATCAATACCTAACGCTTGTGCCGCTTTATCGGCGTAAGGTTTGAGTGATGTGACAAAAGATTGTGGTGAATCAAAACGGTATTCATGAGCCGGTGATGAAGATGCCGCCACTACGCTATTATTGGGCCGCTCAGCCGCCACCGATCGCGCTTGTTGGACGCGATTCATCGCCTCTTGGAAACGGTCGTTATCTTGATCGGTAGGTGCGACATTATCTGCCGCCGTCAGCTGTGCAACAATCATATCGGCCAAGCCTAACGAACCTGAGGCGCTTAACTGACTGACCATTTGCTCGTCTTGCATTTGTCGATAAAAATCTTCGTTATTACTGCTGAATAAATCCGATTTAAACGCTGAGTTCGCATCGCGCATCGACTTTAACATCATGGTGGTAAAAATAGCCTCAAACTGTCTTGCAGCGGCAGTCAGTGCCTCTTTTTCAGCGCCAGCATCACCATTGAGTGCTTGTTGACGTAATTTATCTAGGCTGGCGATATCATGAATAAAGCCGATATCATTGGGGTTATTCACCATCACGAACTCCTTAGATAATAATTAACTGACCTTGAATGGCACCAGCTTGTTTTAATGCTTGTAAAATTGCCATTAAATCTGACGGAGCAGCCCCGACTTCATTCACAGCCCGGACCAATTCATCTAAAGTCGTTCCGGTTTCTAACTTAAACATTTTTCCTTGCTGCTCAACGACTTCAATATCTGTATCGGGAATGATCGCCGTCTCTCCTCCAGCAAAAGGATTGGGTTGATCAACGCCCCAGTTTTCTTTGATCGCCACCGTCATACCGCCGTGAGTCACAGCGGCGGGTCTTAAACGTACATGCTGACCAATCACAATCGTTCCGGTTCGTGAATTGACGATAATCTTTGCCGCCATATCCGCAGGTTCAAACTCAAGGTTTTCTACGGCAGAAAGAAAAGCCACTCTTTGCGAGACTTCTCGAGGTGCACGAACGCGTACTGAAGTTGCATCAATGGCTGAGGCCATATCTGGGCCTAAAAATTGGTTCACGGTATCGGCCATTCGTTGTGCCGTCGTAAAATCCGATTGGAAAAGATTAAAAGTGATAAAATCACCACGACCAAAAGGCGTTGGAATTTCTCGCTCGACTATCGCCCCATTAGAAATCATACCAACCGTTGGGTTGTTGCCAACCAAACTTGACCCATCCGCTCCAGTCGCACTAAATCCACTGACCACTAAATTGCCTTGAGCCACAGCATACACTTGGCCATCCAGTCCTTTTAAGAAAGTTTGTGTCAATGTACCACCACGTAAACTGCTCGCTGAGCCTATCGACGATACGGTGACATCAATTGTCTGTCCTTGCTTCGTAAACGGAGGCAGTTCCGCCGTCAACATGACTGCGGCAACGTTTTTGGTATTGGTTCGTGTGCCAGGCGGCAATTGAATGCCAAAGTTTTGCAGCATGGCGCGAAAACTTTGATCAGTAAACGGGTTTGATTCTCCTGTACCGGGTAACCCCGTCACTAAACCATACCCGACTAATTGGTTACTACGCACACCGGCTACTTGTGCAACATCTTTAATTCGCGTGGCATGAGCACTGCTTGCCATGAACACCATTAAGAGCAATAAAATTTTTTTCATCATCGTTAACCTTCTCTCAATGTGGATACGCATCGCCATGTGATCATTTTATCGTGTCAAAAAATCGACTTATATTGACATACTATAAAGAGACATTAAAAAATCGTGCCAAAAATCCAGGCTCTTGCATATCTTGATTCGATCCGGTACTGGAGTATTGAATTCGAGTATTAGAGATACGATTAGACGCTATCGTATTGTCGTAACCAATATCATCTGGACGCACGGTGCCACTTAAACGAATGTATTCATCACCCGTGTTGAGCATTAACCACTTTTCGCCTCGAACCACTAAATTGCCGTTAGATAAAACATCAATGACTTCAACGGTAATCGAACCTTGTAAATTATTATTTTGGTTTGCTTGCGCACTACCCGAAAATTGATTGTTATTTTTCAAAGCGTAAGAGAAGTTGTAATCACCAATGGTCAGCTCCTGACCACCAACACTGAGTGGGTCCATCGATGCGTCATTATTTTTAGTTAATTTAGCATCCGCGCTTTTGGTTGCCTTGGTGTTTTCATTCAACGTCACAGTAATAATGTCGCCAATCCCTCGCGGCTTAGCATCACTGTATAAACTCACTGCTCGAGCGAGATTAAACAATGAACCGGTCTCAGCAGCATAATGCTCAGGTTTGGCTTTCGGATGAATAGGAGCCCAAGCAGGGTCGCCAGCAACAGGGTCATTTCGATTACGTAAGGTATCGAGTAACCCAGAACTACCGTCAGACGATCGATCCCCCTCAACCGCATCCACTACCGTTGTACCTTGCACCACATCTGCCGTTTCAAGTGGTGCTGGTAATAAACTGCATCCAGAAAGTAATGTCACGAAGGCTAAACTGAGTAAACGTTTCATCATCATAGTCTCTTAGTCAGTGATTAGAGTTGTTGATTAACAAAACTCATCATTTGATCCACAGAAGAGATCACTTTAGAGTTCATCTCATAGACTCGCTGTGCTTCAATCATATTAACCAGCTCTTCAGTCACATTAACGTTAGAGCTTTCCAACATGGATTGACGGATATTGCCAAGCCCATCTAAACCAGGAACGCCTTCTTGTGGATCGCCACTGGCACCCGTCGGTAAATATAGGTTTTGCCCAACAGGTTCTAAACCACCTGGGTTAATGAAATCAACGATAGTGATTTGTCCTAAGACTTGGTTCTCTTGCTGACCACGTAAACGCACCGAAACTTCACCGTCATTGCCCACAGTGATCGAGATAGCATCTTCTGGAACAACGATTTCTGGCTGTACTAAATAACCAGCTCCAGAAGTCACGATCGCGCCTTCCGCATTCAACGTAAATTGACCGTTACGGCTATAACCGATATTGCCATCCGGCATGAGGATCTGGAAAAAACCATCGCCTTCAATCATCATATCTAGGCTATTATTGGTGGTCTGGACATTACCGTTCGTGTGAACCTTCTGCGTTGCCACAACCTTCGCCCCAGCCCCTAGCATTAATCCGCTCGGTAACTCGGTATTTTGTGAAGACTGACCGCCAGGCTGATTAATATTTTGGTAAAACAAATCCTCAAATACCGCTCGGCTCTTTTTAAAACCCACCGTTGAAGCGTTAGCTAAGTTGTTTGAGATGGTGGCAATATTGGTCTGCTGGGCATCTAAACCCGTTTTACTTATCCATAATGCAGGTTGCATACTAAATTCCTCTCACTTAGCTCATACGCAGTAAAGAGTCAGACGCTTTGTCCATCTCTTCTGCCGTGCTCATCATTTTGACTTGCATTTCAAACTGACGCTGTAAATCAATCAGATTGGTCATCTCTCCCACTGCATTGACGTTGCTGCCCTCAAGAGCGCCAGTCAACACTTTCACTGTGGCATCGGCTACGTATTCTGCATTAGGATCTTTGGCTCGAAATAAGCCATTAATATCTTTAAATAGAGAACGATTATCAGGCTTGACCAATTTAATACGATCAACGATTTCCATCGCGTCTGCGGGCGCTCCCTGTGGGCGAACCGAGATAGTACCGTCATTACCTATCTCTACTTTATTCAATGGGATTGGCAAAGTAATCGGCGCACCCAATTCACCTAACACTAAATGACCATTACCATTAAGTAATAAGCCATTTTGATCAATACGTAGATTACCGCTGCGCGTTAAACCTTCATTACCCGTTTTATCTAATACTGAAATCCAGCCATCACCTTGAATGGTAATATCGAGTTCTCGTCCTGTGGTGATCACGCTGCCTTGGTCAAAGCGGTGCCCAGGGCGCTCTGTCATGCTAAATACGCGGCTAGGTAGCCCTTCACCATACGCTTGCATTGAACGAGCTTGTTCTAAATCAGCTCGAAAGCCCGTAGTACTGACGTTGGCAAGGTTATTGGCTCTTAGCTGCATCGCCTGCATATTTTGTTTAGCGCCACTCATGGCAAGGAACAGTGCGCGATCCATCAGACGTTCTCCACAATCATTAATTAATCATAAACAAGCAATTGGCGTGCCATTATTTTTACACCTATTAATCAGTAAGTTAAATAAGATAAAATGACAACGGCGCAATGAAAAGCGGCAATTTAACGGCAAGAGAAGACAGAGGATGCCATGTGGCATGCCGTTCTACCTAAAGAACGAGTGAAGGTCGAAAGAAGAGAAAAGACGAACAAAGAAGTACATGCCTAAGTAGACAAAGCAACTTAGGCATGTTGAATCGAATAAATCTAGAATTAACGGATTTGTAAAATCGTTTGTTGTAATCCAGTATGCACTTCTAAAGCCCGCGAGTTAGCCTGGAAGTTACGCTGTGCAGAAATAAGATCCACCAGCTCTTGGGTCATATCAATGTTTGACTGCTCAAGCACGCCATTACTGATCGTACCAAATGAGCCTTTGCTTGATTCACCCCAAATTTTAACGCCAGATTGCTGAGTAGAATCCCATTGCGTGCCGCCTTTTTTATCCAAACCTTGCTCATTAGCCACTCGAACCATAGCGACTCGACCTAAGGTTACATTTTGTCCATTTGAATAGGTGGCCAGTACACTACCGTACTCATCAAAATCGATTTTGGTCAAAAAGCCCGTGGTCGCACCATCTTGATCAAACTTCGTTAATTCAAATGGCGCAGCAAATTGTGTAGCCCCGTTGAGGTTAAAGGCTAAAGTCTGTGAACCATCCGCTCCATTTAGATCAATTGGGTTATCACCCTCCCCAAATGCAGCAGAAACAATCGGGTTACCGTTATTAATGCTAGCTAACGTTCCGTCATTATTAAAGCGTAACGTATGGCCCACATGACCATTTGGAGAAACCGCATCTCCGCCAGCGATATTGAGTGGTTTTTCACCAGTTTTATCGGTAACGGTGTAGTAGGTATTCCACTTATTATTTTCATTTTGATCTTTTAAATAATAGGTGGTGAGCTTATAAGGTTGCCCCATTGAGTCATAAATGGTCGACGACGTGGTGCGGTTATAAGTATCAGGATCGGTAATATCAAATAGCGCAGGATCTTTTAAATCACCGTTCGCAGGTAAGTTAGCCGAGAGTTCGATATTGCCGGTTTGCTTTGGTTTACCAAACTGAGCCGGAATATTGATCGGCTTAGGCTCATACGATAAAACCTCTCCATTATCAGGATTTACTTCATAACCGAGTAAATATTGATCGTTTGAGGTGACCATATAGTTATTCTTATCAAGGTGAAATGCACCGTTACGAGTCAATTCATTTTGCTGAGGGATTAAGCGATCTTTAGCAACTGCAAAAAATCCGGTACCGGCAATACGCAAATCCATCGGGTTATTGGTATAAATACTCGACCCTTCATGAAATTGTTGCGCAACCTTACTCGCCTGAACACCTTGGCCTGGTGTAGTTTTTGAATTGGTAAATAGCGACGTTGAATACACATCACCAAACTCCGCCCGCGACTCTTTAAAGCCGTAGGTGTTCGCGTTGGCAATATTATTACTGGTGGTATTCAAATCTAATTGAGCAGCAGAAAGACCGCTTAACGATATATATGACATAACAAATTCTCCTGTTTGGCGAGCATAATTATGCTTTGCCAACTCCTAGTACTTCAGCAAGTCGCACTGGTGATTCAAAACCAGCAAGATTGAGCAGTACATTACCGTCGCCTTTACCAAGTAGAACACTATTGACATTCGCGTAGGTTGATACGCCAAATTCGGCATTTTCACCACCGAGCAAACCGGAGGCTCTGACTCTATATCGACCTTCAGGCAATGGATTTCCATTTTCATCATTACCATCCCATTCGACACGATTATCACCGCCAGGTTTTGCACCAACATCAAAAGTACGTACTAATTGGCCAGCTTCATTTTCAATGCGAATGAATAAGTTTTGTACTGCTTGAGGCAATTTGACCATTGCCGCCATGCCGCCAACATCCGACTTCATTCCAGCAGAACCGGGAACCAGAACATCTCGTCCTACTAGCGACGAAGCCTGTAGCGCCTGATTAGAAGTCATTGCCGAGTTTAAACTTTCAAATTGACCGTTCATTTTGCCAATGCCATCAACGGTGGCAAAAGAGGCCATTTGAGCAATCATTTGATCGTTACTAACGGGTTTAAACGGATCTTGTTGTGCCAACTGTTTGGTCAATAACGAGAGAAAATCCTCTTGTTTCAACTCTTGTTGCCCAGTCGTCTCCGTGGGCTTTTTCTGCTCTTGCAGCGCTTTCAGTTGGTCGATATAGGACAAGCCGCTTTGACCAAGGTTATTAATGCCAGCCATTTGCTACCTCCTACCCTTATTGACCCATCTGCAGCGTACGCAGCAGCATCTGTTTACTTGCATCGGCCACTTGAACGTTTGTTTGATAAGAACGTGAAGCAGAAATCATATTGGCCATTTCTTCCATAACATTAACATTGGGCTTATAAATAAAGCCTTCATCGTTGGCCAAAGGATGATCGGGATTGTATTCCGCATTTAGCGGTTTATTACTTTCGACAATCCCTAACACTTTTACCGGAACATTCGGGTCACGATGATAACGGGCTTTATTTAACTCTGCACCGAACACCGCGTGACGGGCTTTATACGTTTCTTTCGCCGAACTACTAACACTGTCTGCGTTCGCTAAGTTACTGGATGTCGTATTTAGACGAACAGATTCAGCACTCATTGCAGAACCAGTCACATTGAATACATTAAATAAGCTCATCTAATTAATCCCCTTTAATCGCTTTTGATAGGTTCTTAAACTTACTGCCTAAGAACTCTAGAGAAGCTTGGTGGCGCAGTTGATTTTCCATAAAGAGGTTACGCTCTAAATCAACATCGACCGTATTGCCATCTCCGGTATCCGGTTGAGTCGGAATGCGGTAAAGCATTTCCCCTGTCACCGTTTTTGAGGCAGGAATATGCCGACCGTCCGTACGGCTAAGACTAATGCTTGCCCCTGAACTTGCCGCCTTTAATGCTCGATCAAAGTCCATTCCTTTTGCTTTAAAGCCCGGAGTGTTCGATTGTGCAATATTGGTCGCAATCACTTCTGCATTGCGTGCACGAACACCAACCGTATGTTGATGGATACCGAGTGCTTTATCAAAAGAAATAGTCATGTTTTGCCTCTTTGCTAAGAACCGACCGTTACTTGATTTAAAAAGCAAATTACGTACCAAGTTTTAGATGCTTTAGGAAATTAGTGGTTCATTACACGCTGGGGTACTTTAGTCTGTCTTACTATCATAGAACATGTTGCTAAAAGAAAAGGCTAACGATACGACTTTAGGTTAAAGCAAGAATTTAGCCATATTGAGCTTAATGATAAACAAAACCCGGCATACCGCCGGGTTTACGAAGATCACTCTGTTGTGTTTATTTTAGCTTATAAATAATACCGGGATTACAGCGAACCATATCAAAACGATCCGTCAGCCCAGTCAATGACTCTGAAGCTCCGAGCAATAAATAGCCGCCAGGATTTAAACTACTCGCCATCTGATTAAGTACTTTTGATTTCATATCCGGTGCAAAGTAGATCAGTACATTACGACAAAAAATAATATCGAACTTGCCCAAAAGGGCGTAACTTTCCATTAGGTTTTGAGGCCGAAAGTTAACCAATTTTTTTACGTTATCTTTGACTCGCATTCGACCATCACCGTTCTCTTCAAAGAAAGCTCGACGACGCTCGGGCGATAATCCTCTGCCGAGTGCTAGATTATCGTAAATACCCAATCGACACATATCTAGCATGCTGCTGGAAATATCGGTCGCCGTGATCGCCACACTCGGAAGCATACCTGGGCGCTTTTGCTGAACCTCTAAGACTGTCATCGCCATCGAGTAAGGCTCTTGACCTGAAGAGCTCGCCGCAGACCAGATTTTAATCGGTCTTTTGCTTTTCGCAACTTCAGGCAATAAACGTTCAGCCAATACCGTGAAAGGGTATGAATCTCGAAACCACAAGGTTTCGTTCGTGGTCATTGCATCGACCGCAGCGACTCGCAATTCACGATTTCTGCCCGTCACAACATCGCGCAACAGATCAGACAATGAGCTGAGCTTAAACTTATTGACCAGTGGACTAAGACGACTTCTCACTAGGTATTGTTTACTGTCGCCCAGCACGATACCGCACTGAGACTCTAAAAACCGACAAAAATCGCGATACTCTTGATCGCTGATAGTAATAGCAGTCATGTAGTTCTCTTTATTCTACTAGCGCAGCTTTCACCGCGTTGCCAAGCTCATCGGGATTGAATTTAGCGATGAAAGAGTTGGCACCGACCCTTTCAACCATTGCTTGGTTAAATACCCCACTCAGTGACGAATGGAGAATAACATATAAATTTTTTAATTCATTATGACGTCGAATCTCTGCAGTTAAGGTATAGCCGTCCATCTCAGGCATTTCAATATCCGAAATCACTAAACAGATTTGCTCATAGATACTGCCCTCTTCAGCCATACTTAATAGTTTTTCATAAGCATCTTTGCCGTCTTTGGTGAGAATACACTCAAAACCAATCGACTCAATCGCTCTTTGCACCTGTTTGCGTGCCACACTTGAGTCATCAGCAATAAGAATTCGGCGTACAATCGGTTTTTCTTGCTCAGCATGAGCAATATCTTCCCCAATCGATGCATTCATAATTTCGTTGACCGGGGCGATTTCAGCGAGGATTTTTTCTACATCAAGAATTTCAACCAACTCATTATCGATATTGGTGACGGCTGTGAGGTAATTGCCTTTACCTGCCGCTTCAGGTGGTGGCAATATCGCTTCCCAACGCATATTGATGATTCGCTCAACGGAGCTAACTAAAAAAGCTTGAATCGAACGGTTAAACTCGGCGATAACCACAAAGCTTTTATCAATATCAACCGTTGGACGGCCACCAACGGCTAAGCTAAGATCGATCACAGAGACCGTTTGACCGCGGATATGAGCAACACCTTTAACTAAGCGATGTAAGTTTGGCATGGCAGTGAGCTTCGGGCATTGCAGAACCTCTTTAACCTTAAATACGTTAATACCATAACGTTGACGCCCGTTAAGACGGAAAGTCAATAATTCTAGTCGGTTTTGACCAACAAGTTGCGTACGCTGATTCACAGAATCAAGAATACCCGTCATAAGCTCATCTCCATCTCAAACTTTTATAGGAAAAAAGTGGTAGTCTAAATCAGGCTATGAAGAAATCAGAGAAACGAACTATGAATTCGAAGACCCGTTTATTTTCCCATTCCCCAACTAAGTGTAGAGGGTTCTACCACTTTTTTTATAACTCTATCGGCTTTTTATTATTTTTCTTTAGTCTCTCGGTTTTTTCTGCAACGCCAGAGCAAATCGAACAGATTCAGCGAGCAGCCGAAAGTCATGTCATCAACACCGTCGATAAGCCGATAGGCGGTGAACTGGTCGTCAATGCGGCCAACATTGATCCTCGGATCTTTGCTACCGATTGTCCTAATGAGCTACAGACATCGTCCTCATCTCATAGCGGCTCTGCTAGTAATATCACTGTATTGGTTGAATGCCCAGCAGATAACTGGCGAATTTATGTTCCCGTGAGGCTGACGATGACCGTTCCTATGGTGACGGCTCTTAATGCTTTATCCAGAGGACAAACGATTACGCAAAATGATATTACTCTTAGTATGGTAGATCTGCTTCGCTTTCGACGGCAAGGATTTTCCTCACAAGATATGGTAATTGGAGCAAAAACGAAAAGAAACTTACAATTGGGTGACGTGATCAATCGTAATGATATTTGTGTCGTTTGTCGAAATGAAAGCGTGTTGATCAGAGCCGTTAGTAACGGGATGAATATCACAACTAGAGGCACCGCTCTCTCTGATGGTAACCTAGGAGAGCAGATAAAAGTGAAAAATGATCGTTCAAACCGTATAATAGATGCACAAGTGAGCGGAATGGGGGAAGTTACCGTACAATTTTAATCCCTTTACGATCATTTTTTTATCGATGAGTAAACAAAGCACTAAAGTTTTCTCTCTCTCCGTCGATATGACGGTACCTATAGATCAATTTTAAAGGCTCGTTTATGGCAGGTATTGATAACATACGCTCAGGTCAATCGTTGGTTACAACGAATCGTTCACCTGCTCGTTCAGACACAAATACAGCAGCATCATCAACATCGAGTGCCGCTCGCTCACAATCATCTCAACAAGATGCGGTATCACTCAGTACCCAAGGCAAAGCCATTGGTGAAATGCACAGTGAGATGGCCGCAACACCCAGCTTTGATACGGCAAAAGTAGCGGCGATTAAAGAAGCCATAGCAAATGGCTCTTATGTCGTTGATGCTGAAAAGCTCGCAGATAATATGATTAAGTTTGAGAAAGAGTTGGGCGGTTTTTAACCATCACCTCACTTTCAAGTCAGACCGATGCATAAAGGTGGTTGATTTATGGCAGCATTAAACGATTTAGTTGCATTCCAATTGAAAAATGCTCAAGAGCTTTCAGCGGTATTGGAACAAGAAAAAATAGCCATTACTAGCCGCGTTTCTGCCGATATCGAGTCAACAGCGAAACAAAAGATAGCCTTAATTACTCGATTACAGCAAACCGATCAACGTATCGCGAGTCATCCCCATCTTAATCAGCTCACGGAAGATGAATATTTACATAGTACAATGACTCAAATTCGCTCCATTATTCACGATTGTCAGCAAGCCAACCTAGTGAATGGTGAAGCACTGGCAAGAGCACAAGTCAGTTTTAATAAGCTGAATAATTTGATGCAGCAAAGTCACGGCAAAATCGGCATGACTTACAATGCGACAGGTCAAACTCATACCGTTTCTACCTTAGGCACCAACCTTAAAGCTTGATGATCCCCGTGCCGTTTTTATCCGCTATTTTTTACTCGCCACTATTCTAAAGTCACTGATAGCTTGCCAACTCAAACCGGCAGCATAAAAAAGCGGCCACAGTATTTGCAGCCACTTTCGTATATTCTGGAGAAAGAAAAGAGTTAAAATAAGGTTTGTTGACGTTTTTCTGGCACCTGTTGAACTTCGCCATAACTGCGTAATCGATCCATTTTACGGATATCTAACCGCAGTTCAGTTACATAGCTATCGCCAACTTTATAACTGCGAACCACTTCTGCACCTCGAATCACACCATCTACAGCGCCGGAAGTGAGCTCAGTACCTAAACGTTGATCATGCAAATCAGCACGGCCACTGACCCGCATACCATAAACTTGTTCTGCTAATTCACGGTAAGCATCTATTTTAGAAGCACGCATTGCTCGCACTTGCTTTTCCTCATCATCACGGCCTCGTTGCTCACTGATGCTGGCATAACCGACTGCCGTCAACCAATCATCTTCACGCATCGCCTGCAATGGCTGGCAACCGCTGAGCAATATGACGATGGTCAGAAAAAAAAGTAATGGTGATCTCATCATATTCTCCTAAGGGCGCAAGATAACACTGTATGGACGAGTCATTGTCGGATCAGAACGAATAAGTACACCGTCTTGCGTACGAATGGTATTCAAAGTATCTAAGTCACGTCCAATGCGATCAGCCGGCAAGAAACCTTGGGCAGTCGCAACCACGATTCTCGATTGCATACCAACCACTCGAGCATTAACCAATACCCCCCCTTCTTGACGGAGCATAGTACCCGTTAATACGTATTGAATTTCTTGCTCTTGAGCCAAATCTTTCCAGTCTCGACTAAAAGCAAAGTCACCTTGACGAGTGACTTGAATTGTCCCTGTGGTTTTAAAATCTACTACTTTAAAGCCGCGACGCTGGAACTGATGAATTAATCCTTCAGATACAGAGTTACCTAACCAATTGGTGGTATCCATATCTTGTAGATCCACAAACGAAGTCACCGCGATCGGGGTACGAGCCGTCACACTGGTATTGGACTGAACGAGATCTTCTGTCAAACTATCAATAAAGAAATCCAACGTATGACGTGGACTTTCTATTAACATAAATTGTGAGCCAGAATACGGCTCTTTACCATTATAAATTGGCGCATAAGCACACGCCGTCAAAAAGACTACCGGTACTAAACCAAGCCATTTTTTCATTTTCTTCATCTCCAGATATACTAAGGCTATCGTCCCGTTCACCCGTTTTGACAAAACTGGAACGCTCTTTGCTTTTCTCAATCTGTCTTTGATTCAGAATTGCGCACCTACATCAGCTAACACTTACTAAGCAAGATTTATACCCAACTGGTAACTAATAATGAAAAAAAATGTTTCTTTTTTAATCTCAATGCTTTTCATGGCTTTTTTTGCCACCAAAAGTCATGCCGCTTGGTACGAAGTGACTGGCACCGCAACGATCGTTTCCTCTGAAGAGGTCGCTAGATTGCATGCTCTGGAAGATGCGCTGTATAAGGCGGTGAATTTTGCCGGGGCAGATATTGGTAGTATTAGTCATTTAATGCCTTTACTCGAAACCGATAGAAAGGAATATTTGTTTAATAACCATGAAGTTCGTTATATCTCCGTTGAAAATCGTAAGGTTCGCGGCAATGTCATGAAGGTTACGGCTCGTATCGACATTTATCCATCGGCAAGGGCTTGCCACAAAGAACAATACAAAAAGACCTTTTTAGTCGGCAATATTGATCTTGCTTCGCCACAACAAGCGGTGATGGGACAAATTTACACCATCGGTGATGATTTTGCTGATGTCCTCGATAGACAAATCGCTCAGCAATCTCATAGCTTTGTCTCTGTTGGAACCACTGATTACGATATCAATCATCGCAACCCGACTCGCATACAAATGATCGCACAAGATACCGGGGCTCACTATATTATCGGTGGGGTGATTAATGATTTAACAGCAACGATTGAACAGAAGGTTTTGCGAGATGATGTTATTAATCGTCAGTTTGCTCTCGAAATGCAAGTCTTTGATGGCAAAACCGGCAGTGAAATCTTGAGAAGAAATTATCGAGAAGTTGCGAGCTGGCCGTTTGCAAAAACTAGCCAAGTCGATACTCGTAGCGCCCGTTTTTGGGCATCTACCTATGGTCAAATGTTGTTACGGGTGAGCCGGAACATTATGCTGGATCTCGAATCTGAAATCTCTTGTAAAATCACCTTACCAGAAGTCGTCGCCAAATTTGGGCAAACCGTCAGTATCGATCTAGGTCGTATTCATGGCGTGAAAGAAGGGGATAAATTACAACTTTGGCATACAGGATCGTTTATCGATCAGAACGGTTTGCCTCGTAATAAGGTGTCACAAAGTGATATCACCTTAACCGTCTCGCGCGTCTATGAAAAAAATGCAGAGTTGACGGTTGATCAGCCTGAACTGGCGTCAAGCATTCAGATTGGTGATGTTATGCATAAACAAGTGTCATTTTTAGAATAATCTCGTGACTAACTGGTCATTCAATCAGCGAATACCATCAAAAAAATGCACAATTTGGCGTATTGATGAGATACAATTAATGCGCCAAATTAATCAAAGCTCCCGTAGCTCAGTAGGATAGAGCGGTCCCCTCCTAAGGGACAGGCCACTGGTTCGACTCCAGTCGGGAGCGCCAAGATTGTTCGTTGTCCCCTGCCATTTTTTCGCACAATGTTGACCTGACGTTGATGAAGCTTTTTTTTATTCCTCTAGACTAAATTGACTGTCTCTATTATTTTTGGCCTACTCTTATTATTAACAAAGAACTCTATAGCGTAATCGGCATGACAAAAAGTAATCTCCAAACGAATACTGGCCATCGCTTTATCTCAAAAGCGAAAACGGCTTATAAAGTTCACATCCACACTCCCGATGATACCGTGTTACACCGATCAGTCGGTTATATCCGTTTAGGGGAAGAAAAAGGCTTAAAAAAAGCCATTAAACTGCGTAATGAGCTAGGGCGTGAAATGTGGGGCAAACACTGGCGACGAATTCTCAAAGATCCGTACCTCATGACTCGATTGCCACATAGCCTGGAACCGAAAATTATTTATAAGCCAAGACCCACTAAAGAAAATCCAAACTATCGTGACGCTTGCTATATCGCCGCCTGGCGTGATTACAATGAGCAAGGTGAATGTACCTTTAGAAGTGTCGTTTGTTCAATCAGTAAACACGGTAAACTTGCCGCTTATACGAAGACCAAAAAAGCCTTATTGGATGCTTATAAAGATTGCCTTGATATTTTGATCTTTATGGGCCGCTTAAACAGTATCGACTTAAAATAAGAAAGCTCACCGAAGTGAGCTTTCTTGCTGTATTAATCAACTACATCATTATTGTTTAACTTGATAATCAAACTCTGGAATAGTGATGTCAACCCGACGGTTAAGCTCACGTCCTTCCGCTGTACTATTAGAAGCGATAGGATTCGTCTCCCCTTCTCCTCGCCAAGTCAAGCGAGATGGCTGGATACCCTGCTCAACTAACGCATCCGCAACGGCTTTCGCTCGTTTTTCTGATAACGTTTGGTTGTATGCTGCAGGACCAGTAGCGTCAGTGTGCCCAGTAATTACTACCTTAGCTTGCGGGTATTGATTTAAAAAACGAACCAGCTTAGTCAGTTGCTGTTTACTTTCTTGATTTAAACTAACACTATCAAAAGCAAAACTGCTGCTATCAAGTCGTTGGAAGTCATAGGTTTTATTGACGAACACAGGTCCAGTTTCTACGATTTCTTCAACAACAATCACTTCTTCAATCACCGTGACGGGGCGACTTTCAACCACTTGAGTCGGTTGGGCTGCGGCACCAAAACGGTAACTCACACCAAGTGACACGGTGTTAGCTTCTGCTCTGGTTTGATCGTTATTGATATCCGTTAAAACTTGATATTCCGTGCGTAAGGAAACATTTGGGCTGACATTAAATTCTAGACCAGCAGCAGCAAGAAACGAGTAGTCACTTTCATCACCATAATCGACATAAGCACCACCGAGCTTAGCATAAGCACCGACACTTGGTGATAAAGAAAGAGTAAACTTAGGCGCCAAAGTAATCGCTTTCACTCTATCATCGGCCAATCCGATACCAGTAAATTTGCCAAGCATGTCATAACCCGCTTCCACGGCTAACCATTCATTTAGGTTGTAACCAAGAAAAGCCCCCATACTCGTATCTCTGTCTTCACAAACCTCACCAGCTCGACAGGAATCATTCAACCATGTTTGTCCTAATTTGCCGCCTAAATATACGTCTGCCATTGCAGAAGAAGACGCCGCCATTAAAGACGCTGATATCATCGCCACTAACTTTTTCATAATCCTTTCCTTTTGACTAATTATTATCATTAGCATGACCAAACCGGATTGTAGCTAACCAATAACAAAACGCTAAGGCCTCCGTTACCAAACGGACCACTGCTGTATCTATTACTCATCGAGAGGTGCCGTTGAGTAACCCACGGTTTAATATCTATTAACCAAGGTCATTTATCAACCGCCAGATTCATAATACCTGAAGAATGTTAAACCAATGTCATGTGAATTAAAAATAAGCAACAACACACAAAAAAAATAGAGATTAACCAAATTAAAAGGGGTTAATAATCGTTAATGCGCTGATAACAAACTTGCTCCATAAAAAAAACCGCAGCTTCAATCGGCCGCGGTTTCAACACTATGGATTATTCTCAATCGTGTTATGCGTTTGCTTCACGCTCTGCAATAAAATCTAATGCCATTTGAATACGTTGTACTACACGCGCTTTACCAATCAAATGCATAACCGCATCAACAGAAGGTGATTGCCCACCACCGGTGACCGCGACTCGTAGTGGCATACCAATTTTCCCCATACCAATAGCCAGCTCTTCACACACTTGAGCAATCACTTGATGCAACGCGTCAACACTCCACTCTGGTAATTCGTTAATCTTGGTTAATGCCAATGCCAGTGGCTCTTTGGCAACACCGCGTAAATGTTTTTTCGCGGCATCGGCATCAAACTCAGTGAAATCTTGGTAGAAATAACGCGATTGTTCTGCCAGCTCAACCAAGGTATGGCAGCGCTCTCCAACTAATTTAACCACTTCAGATAGGGCTGGACCTTGCTGCTTATCAATACCTTGCTGAGTAAAATGCCACTCTAAATGTTTAGCGACGTATTCAGGATCTGAGGTTTTAATATAGTGATTATTCAACCATAACAACTTGTCGGTATTAAAAGCCGAAGCCGATTTAGAAATGGCATTAAGACTAAACAGATCGATCATCTCTTGACGAGAAAAAATCTCTTGGTCGCCATGTCCCCATCCTAAACGCACTAAATAGTTGATCAGTGCTTCTGGCAAATAACCTTCATCACGATATTGCATCACCGACACCGCACCATGGCGTTTGGATAATTTGGCTCCATCATCGCCCAAAATCATCGCACAGTGAGCAAATGTTGGAATCGTCGCTCCCATCGCCTGATAAATATTAATCTGACGAGGCGTGTTGTTGATATGGTCTTCACCGCGAATCACATGGGTAATCCCCATATCGACGTCATCTACCACGACACAGAAATTATACGTCGGCGAACCATCGGTACGACGAATAATTAAATCATCCAGTTGATCGTTACGAATTTCAATTCGGCCACGGATTTTATCATCAAAAATCACGCTGCCTTCTTTGGGATTTCGGAAACGAATCACGCATGGATCGCCCTCTTTTGCAGCTTCATTCACCGCTTTGATTTTAGGATGATTGGCATCATAACGAGGCATCTCTTTGTTCGATTCTTGCTCGGCACGAATCTCATCAAGCAGCTCTTTGGAGGCGTAACACTTATAAGCTTTATTCTCAGCCAATAGCTGTTCAACCACTTGGTTGTAACGGTCAAAACGCTTCGTTTGATAGTAAGGGCCCTCATCCCACTCAAGGCCCAGCCACGTCATCCCCTCAAGAATCGCATCGACTGCCGCTTGAGTTGAACGCTCGAGATCGGTATCTTCAATACGTAGAACAAATTCACCACCTTGACTCTTCGCATAGAGCCAAGAATATAGAGCGGTACGAGCGCCCCCTACGTGTAGATAGCCTGTTGGGCTTGGAGCAAAACGAGTTTTAACCGTCATTATTGATTACCTTTTTCATAAACTTCAGCCAAAGCTTGGCATGAGCGAAATTTTGCGCGCCATTCTATCACTCCCACTGCACAGACCCAAGAAACTTCAAAAAAGTCATGATCATTCGCTTGACCTTACCTTAAGGTTAAGGTTTATCCTACTTCCAATCAGTCAGGAGAGATAACAATGCATCATTACGCTTTATCTTTATCAGGGTTAAACTGTATGGGCTGCGCGCGCAAGCTA
The DNA here is from genome assembly GCF_030851525.1 of Vibrio sp. 2017_1457_13. Classification (NCBI taxonomy): domain Bacteria; kingdom Pseudomonadati; phylum Pseudomonadota; class Gammaproteobacteria; order Vibrionales; family Vibrionaceae; genus Vibrio; species Vibrio sp. 2017_1457_13. The sequence continues at coordinate 89,033 of NZ_VHTA01000006.1, read as the reverse complement.
GAGCGCCAATTACACAGTGAGTTTACCCTGCACATCCATTCGTTGTCGCCCACATTCATTGAACTCGATGTAGACACCTCGCTTGATAATCTGCTGCGCTGTATCGAGTCTTTAGGTTATCAAGCGACATTAAGTCAGTCGCTAACAAAAGAGGAAGCCTCGATTACGACGCCAACAACCGTTGGTGACAGCGCAAAAGAACCTATCCCCCTCGAACCGACATCAGCGACAATTAGCACCTATTTATTGATTGAAGGAATGACTTGTGCCAGTTGTGTGGCTTCGGTAGAGAAGGCCCTCACTGCACTTCCCGGTGTTAATAAAGTACAAGTCAATTTAGCCGAGCAAAGTGCATTAGTACTCAGTCAGCAACCACTCACTGAGCAGTTATTAATCGCAGTAAAACAAGCAGGTTATCAAGCTCAATCGGTCGATGATCCTCTTGAACAGCAAGCTAAACAGCAACAACAATTGACGATGATGCAACGATTACACCAACGCAACGCGATGATAGGCCTTGTACTTGGTGGCCCGATGATGCTGTGGGGGATGGCTGGCGGTAGCATGATGATCGATAATCGCTATGATCAACTAGGTTGGGGACTGATTGGCGTGGCATGCTTAGCAATGCTCGCCACTGCAGGACGTGTGTTTTTTGTCAATGCTTGGCAAGCACTACTCCACCGTCGAGCCACGATGGATAGCTTGGTTGCTTTAGGAACGGGAGCAGCATGGTTTTATTCGATGTTAGTGGTTGTCTTTCCTGAATGGTTTCCCGCCGCAGCGCGGCATGTCTATTTTGAAGCTTCAGCGATGATCATTGGTCTTATCTCTCTGGGTCATTATATTGAAACGAAAGCCAAATCAAGAACCACCCAATCGCTGCAAGCCTTAATCAATCTACAGCCACAACAAGCCATCTTGGTGACGGATCAAGGTGAACAAGTCATGGCTATTGCTCACATACAGCAGGGTATGATGCTGCGTATTAAACCCGGAGCAAAAGTTCCAGTTGATGGTGTAGTGATCGACGGCGATTCTTATATTGATGAAGCGATGCTGACTGGTGAGCCGATTCCCGCCCATAAAATACCGGGCAATACCGTTTCCGCAGGTACCATCAATCAAGATGGCAGTTTATTAATTGAAGCCACAGGGATCGGTTCACAAACCATGTTGGCTCGTATTATTCAAATGGTACGTCAAGCACAAAGCAGCAAGCCAGCCATTGCCAAACTGGCCGACCGAATCTCGGCTGTATTTGTCCCTATCGTGGTGGTGATAGCTTGTATTGCAGCGGCAATCTGGTTTTGGTTCGGTCCTGATCCTAAAGCCAGTTATATGCTCGTAGTCGCGACCACCGTGTTGATCATCGCTTGCCCCTGTGCCCTCGGTTTGGCAACCCCACTTTCCGTTACGGTTGGTATCGGTAAAGCAGCAGAAATGGGCATACTGATTCGTGATGCCAACGTTTTACAATTAGCCAGTAACATCGATACTGTGGTTTTTGATAAAACGGGCACGTTAACGCAAGGCAAACCTAGCGTTCAACACGTCGTTAGCTTTGAAGATGACGAATCGGCATTGCTCAGTTTAGCCTTTGGCTTAGAGCAGTATTCAGAGCACCCACTGGCTAAAGCCATTTGCGAATACGCACGGCAGTACAATGGAACGGCCGCAAATATTGAACAGTTTGAGAATCAGCGTGGTAAAGGCGTTCAAGCGTCTTATCAAGGTGATAAGGTACATTTAGGCTCATTAAGCTACATGCAAGAGCTCGCTATCGATCTCAGTGTTGCGCAAAGTACCATTCAATATTTTGCGGATCAGGCATGGACTCCCGTCGCTATCGCTCGACACCAGCAGTTGATTGGGATGATAGCCATTGCTGACCCTATCAAAGCCAGCGCAGCCAAAGCCGTTAAAGCACTACAACAAATGGGGATTCATACCGTAATGCTGACTGGCGATCAGTACAGTGTTGCCGAGTCAATCGCCAAGCAACTAGGTATCGATCAAGTCATTGCCCAAGTCCTACCTGAACAAAAGGCGCAGCATATTGAGCAGTTACAGCATCAAGGCCGGCACGTAGCGATGGTTGGAGATGGCATCAATGATGCACCTGCTCTGGCACAGGCAAATATTGGTATCGCAATGGGCAGCGGCAGTGATGTGGCGATAGAAAGCGCACAAATGACATTACTGAACTCTTCACCGTTAGCCGTCGTCAATGCCATCGACCTGTCTAAAGCGACCTTAAGGAATATGCAACAAAATCTATTTGGTGCTTTCATTTATAATACGCTCGGTATCCCAATTGCGGCTGGAATACTCTATCCGGCATTTGGTTTTTTACTCAGTCCGGTCGTGGCTGGTGCCGCAATGGCTCTATCATCAATTACTGTCGTAACCAATGCTAACCGCCTTCGTTTTAGCAAAGTACGCTATCATGATTGATGGCTAAACACTCAGAAGATTAAAAAAGCCTCTCGATAGAGAGGCTTGAGCGTATATCATTCGTTTATGACAGTAACCCGACTGAATCGCATTCCGCTTGCCGACGTCGAACGAAGCGCGACTTCACCACTCACTTGAGGAGGATTGCTAGCATCAAAATCAGACCATTGCTGTCCATCCAATGAATATTGCAGGCTCACACCTGGAAATTGAACATTCATAGCTAAATAGCCATTATCGATACGTGCTCCCGGTACTGGTAGACGGTAATCGATACCCGCTTTTTCAAGCTTCGCCAATTCACGCTGACCCAGCACGTTGGCAAAGCGGTTGTAATCTTGGTTAAGCGCCGCTTGGTTAACAAGTTGGCTGTCTTGTGAATACTCAACCCCTACTTTGTAGTCATTTTCCCACTCAGCTCGGTGCCACGCACGTTCAGCCGCGGCTAATACGCGAGGGAATACCATATACTCATATTGCTCATCATTGCGCACCGTCTCAGACCAAAGCTGTGCCGATAGACCATAGAAAGGTTTGCCTTGTACTTCACCTTTGCCCGTAAAACCATTCCCGTCGCGATCGAGTGAAGTTTCCGCATTTTGTGGCATGTTCTCAGGTGCGAAACTGAACATTTTACGCGTATCGGTAGCACGTGTAGCCCAATAGTAGCCGCGCTCTTTTGGATCGGCTTCATACGGCATATCCATATAAACGTAATCTGGGTTAGAAACAATCACGTCATAGCCTTGTTTGGCCCATTCGTAAACCGATGCGCTGCCGCCCCAATATAGAGTGTCCCAGAAGTTAACACGTTTATTCGTGGTGGCGAAAGCTTCTGGACCTTCACTGTACTTCAGACCATCTTGCCACGCTTGGAAGCTTGGGATGCCTTTCTCAGCGACAATTTTAGAGACTTGCTCTGCAAAGAAACTTGGCAGGTGACCAAAGTCGCTCACGGTACCGTCTGCAATCAATATCTGACATTGTGGCGACTGTGCGAATGGCTTGTCTTGCTTAGCGAGATCTATCGTGCCTTTCCAGTCAACTTTATCTTGAGCGTTTACGTCTTGAAAGCCTGCGCCAAGCTTGATGTTTTTCGCTTCGTCGCCACCAAAGTGCCATGTGGTTAGCGGTGCACCTGCTTCGATGTGCATGGCGGCCACTTCAGAAATCACTTTATCGACAAAGCGCGTTGATGATTCCATACAAGGGTTAATGAAGCTTTGTTTATCATAGAACTGAACCGTGGTCACATTTGAAGTATCTTGCGGATCCATCAAACGGTATTCATTTGCTTGTATTTGCTTACCTTGTGCCATTAGTCGCTCGTAACGTGCTTCCATTGAAACCACCGCTGCGCGAGCGTGCGCTGGCATATCAATTTCAGGAATGACTTCAATATGGCGCGCTTTGGCGTACTTAACAATATCGATATAATCGGCTTTACTGAAATAACCAGAGCCAAAGTTATCCGATGTCGGTCCAGAGCCTAGCTGAGGCAACAAGCAATGCTTCTCTTCCAGATCAAAACAACGCTTAGCGCCTACCTCGGTCAATTCTGGCAAACCGGGGATTTCTAGACGCCACCCTTCATCATCGGTTAAATGAAGATGAAGTTTATTCATCTTGTACGCCGCCATTTGGTCTAGCGTAGCTAAAATGGCTTGTTTGGAATGAAAATTACGCGCGACATCAACCATTATGCCGCGATACTCAAAACGAGGAGCATCTTGAATAAACAGCTGTGGTAAAGCATCAGGCTGTTGGCTGTCGATAAGACCAAAGATAGATTGTACTGCGTAAAAAGCACCCGCTTGGTCAAACGCTTTAATCACAATACCGTCGCCTTTGATGGTCAACTCATAAGCCCCTGATTTTGCTAATTCACCAGTGAAACCTATAGGAACCACCGTAACGCTGACAGGAAGCTCACCACGAACATTTATCCCGATCACGGCTGCGCGATGTTGAATTGCGCTGTATTGGGTGGCATTGAATGCTTCTTTAGGCAACGCGATACCTGCCGCAATATCCACCACGCCTTGACCCGCTTCAACGAGCATTGGGGTTGGGAGTAACGTAGTGGAAACCTCTTGTTTTGCTAGGTCGGCATTCTGCTCAAAACGCGATATCGCGTTGGCAAAAACGTTATTGTCTTCTGGAGTCCGTTTTAAATTATTACCGTCAATACCGCTCACAAACGAAGCAATATCTTCGGTATTCAGCGATGCAATAAGCCTAGGCTCTGCATTAGGAGCGACCACAAAAGCACCTGGCATAAAATCAGTGTCAAACAGCGTCCAATATTCACCGATGAGTGGTAAAACGACCTCTTCACCCGCCGCAAAACCGGCAAATTTCTCTGTTGGCTCTAGTTTATGTAAATCACCCGTCACGCGAGAAATTTTAAACTGGTCATTCTCCACATCCAAAATCAAGCGAATACTGTGAAAGTAGATAGCCCAGTCTTTCGACTTTATCGCCTCACCTTGATTAAGAAGCGTCATATTAACCTTATTACATGAAGCCCATTCTGCACCGAGAGCTTCACAAGCCAAGCCGTCATTAGCGCCGTGGTTTGTGACGACGTGATATTGAATACCCAAATTGCCCGCCAGTGAATTGACTAGCGCTTGATTAGACGTACCCATCATTGAACATCCCGCTAATACTGCGGTGACTGAAATGGCGATTACACTCTTGTTCAACATAGAATTACCTTCTTTCGGTTGGAAATACAGGAAGGAGTAAACTCTTTTTCCTCCCTTGATGACGGCATTATCCGATGATTGCCATGATTCATCTTCCAACCATAACGCGAGTTATTTTTCGGCGTAAAATTAATCATACTAAGCAGTGATCACGTTCAAATTTTAGGTTTCATGAAAATAAAAAATCATTATTTATCATTAGGTTAAAGTTAACGTCAAAATCGACACTTCTATTTTGACGAGATTACTGCGATCTCAATCACATCAATGTCATAATCCTACCTACTTATTGAGATAATGATCACTTTTCGTAGCAGCAATCGCTGATCGTCAACTTAAAAATAAAAGTAAATTTGTGATTAAGATCTTAAGTTTATAGTCATTCTGATTATGTTATTTACGCTAGAGTATCTCTTTAACTCAAGTTTAAGGTGAACACTATTTTGTTGAATTCTCGATTACTCTCTTATTTAGCCATTTTTTTCGCCTTAGGCCTTCATGCTGAGCCACTCTACTGGCAAGCAACAAAAGGAAATTTGTCTTTTGATATCGTTGGGTCTATCCATGTGGGTAAATCATCCATGTACCCCTTGCCGAGCACTTTGTATGAACGCCTCGCAACCAGCAATGGTTTAATTATTGAAGTCGACCTAAGTGATTTGAAGGCTATTACCTATCCAATCCCTTCCGTAACCAGTCAACAAATACTGACCACACAACAATATCGTCAGTTGGATAATATGGCGCAACGACTCAAACAAAACACAGATAGATTGGCCAATCTTCCACCATGGAGTAGCGCGCTACAACTGCAGTTTTTACATCTCCATCAGCTGGGTTATTCTGCAGAACAAGGGGTTGACCTACATTTTATTCGTCAAGCCAAGCAAATCGGTATAACGCTGCTTCCTTTAGAGACCGCACAATATCAAATCGATGTGTTAACGAATTTACCTAATGACGGACAAGAGCTATTGATAGCGCTACTCGATGAATGGGAAAACCAACACAGCATGACTGAATGTCTGCTCGAAAGTTGGCAAAGTGGCGATAGCGTAAAGCTAGAACAGCTTTTAAAACAGACGAAGATGTCAGCTGAGATGGAAGATTCATTGATTATCAAGCGCAATCATCAATGGGTAGATAAGCTAATTTCGCCAGACTTTCTTCCTTCATCATCTGGCCATTATCTCGTTGTCGTGGGGACACTTCATTTGGTGGGGAAAGATAATGTATTAACGTTATTGCAAGACCAAGGTTTTGATCTCATTCAACGTAATCAAAGCCAACAAGCAACTTGTTTTCCAGCTAAGCAATAACGAAAAAGCCCCAGCACAATGGCTGAGGCCTTAAATATGGTCGGTGAAGAGGGATTCGAACCCCCGACCCTCTGGTCCCAAACCAGATGCGCTACCAAGCTGCGCTATTCACCGAATTGATTTTTTACTTTGGATTAGCGAAAGAAGAAGCTCCTCTGGTCCGCTATTCCTAAACCCAGAGATGCACTACAAAGCTGTGCTAATCACTGAATTGATTTTTTACTTTGGATTAGCAAAAGAAGAAACTTCTCTGGTCCGCTATTCCTAAACTCAGAGATGCACTACAAAGCTGTGCTAATCACTGAATTGATTTCTACTTTAGATTAGCGAAAGAAGAAACTTCTCTGGTCCGCTATTCCTAAACCCAGAGATGCGCTACCAAGCTGCGCTATTCACCGTTCTATGTTGGGTATGTTACCGATTCTTTTTTGTGAAGCAAGTCCTTTTCGACGCTTTTCAATTTTCCAGATGACGTTCGAACAAAACTTGAACAAAGCGAACAAAATGTGATTAAAGGCACACAATCTTAAACATAAATGCAACCAATTAACTACATTTGATCCAGATCAGCGTCAAACCTTGGGCAGGGTTTTAAGGTGTCAGGGTCTTTAAACACTTTGTGAGAAACAGAGACGTCAGACCTAAGTAACGACTGGGTAATGCTATCCGCTTAATCTACAGACGGTCAGCCTCAGGCTACTTTTAGCCAGTTTAGTGGTTTACAAAGTGATCAAGGACAAATCTCCTCACTAGATCGCTTAGCTTCGATTGTTAAATAGTCTCACGCTATGCACCGAAGTAGATAATTTGTCTACTTCGGTTTTTTTTAATAACAAACTGATCAACGCTTTCTCTGCATCGGTATAATCAACTTACCAAGCCAATTGCGAATTTAAGGTGTGATGATGCCTAACGATGATTTAGAACTATTTCAGCAAATGATGGATGATGTGAAACCACTGGCTCACGATGTCGCACAACTTAACAAACCGCATACTATCACCGAAGCACAACTCGCCAAACGCCAAGCAGCCATCACGTTATCGACGCAAGAACCGGATTATCTTTCCATCGATTGCGCCCCCATGCTCAAACCTGATGACATCATTGAATATAAAAAAGCAGGCATTCAGGATGGGGTGTATAAGAAACTCCGCTTAGGTAAATACCCCTTACAAGCACGACTAGACTTACATCGAAAAACCCTCAAACAAGCTCGCGACGAAGTGATTCACTTTATCGCTCAATGCATAAAAATGGACTTGCGAACCGTGCTCATCGTCCATGGTCGAGGGGAGCGCTCTACCCCACAAGCGTTAATGAAAAGCTTTGTCGCCAGCTGGTTAACTCAAATTGATGAAGTACAATGCGCGCATAGTGCACAACGCTTTCACGGTGGAAGTGGTGCGGTTTATCTGCTGTTAAAGAAAAGTAAAAATCAGAAAAGTGAGAATCGAGAACGCCATCAAAAACGGCTTGGTTAAAGTGCAATAACTGGTAAAATGCTCCGTTCATCTACTTCATTTCATTTTTTCACCATTCCGTTGAGAAACGTCAGGAGTTTTCATGTCATCGTTAACCGAAAAACGCTTAAATAAATACATTAGTGAAACGGGCTTTTGTTCGCGCCGTGAGGCCGACAAACTGATTGAGCAAGGTCGTGTAACCATTAATGGGCAACTGCCACCAATGGGCAGCAAAGTCACTGAACACGACCAAGTATGCATTGATGGCAAACCGGTCGGCTATAAAGAAAAACCGATTTATATTGCGTTAAATAAACCGACTGGCATCACCTGTACCACCGAACGAGATGTCCCTGGTAATATTGTCGATTTTATTGGACACAATAAACGTATATTCCCCATCGGTCGCCTCGATAAACCCTCTGATGGGTTGATTTTTTTGACTAATGACGGTGATATCGTTAATAAAATTTTACGTGCCGGTAATAACCACGAAAAGGAATACGTGGTACGGGTCAATAAACCGATTAGTGCAGAATTTATTCGTCAAATGTCTGCGGGGGTCAATATTCTTGATACCGTCACCCTACCGTGTAAAGTGGTTCAAGAGACCCAGTACTCATTTAGAATTATCCTTACCCAAGGATTAAATAGACAAATTCGTCGCATGTGTGAAGCACTGGGTTATGAAGTGTTTAAACTACGTCGTGTACGTATTATGAACATCACACTAGATGGCATACCGAATGGTCAATGGCGTTATTTAACCGATGCCGAAGTCAATGAGATCCTCGCGATGTGCGAAGGCTCAGTCAGTACTGAAGAGGCATCAAAAACCGATAGTTCAGGTAAACAGATCCGCAAAGCCACCGATGCAAAATTGTTTGATAGTCGATTGGCGCAATCCAAAACCACCTCCGAAGCTCCCCACAAAACGTATCAGGGGCGTCAAGCCCATGAGTTTCGTCATGCGCCAAATTCAAAAAAAGGGCGAGAACAGCGCCAGCAGCACGGCGACGTTAAACGTAACGACAATACTGCTCGCTCTGCACGCCGTAATCCAACCCGAAAAGCCGGCACGCTGAGCTTGAAAAAATAGCAGACCTTGAAACATGATGAGGAGCCAAGGCTCCTCATCATGTTTGTATCACTTAGCGAATTAAAAAACGCCGTTATTTAGTACCAAAAATCTTATCGCCAGCATCTCCCAAACCAGGCACGATATAGCCTTTGTCATTGAGTTTCTCATCAATGGCGGCGGTGTAAAGTTCAACATCTGGATGCACTTTTTTCAGCGCTTCAATGCCTTCTGGCGCAGCGACCAAGACTAGCACTTTTATTTGATTACATCCTTTCTCTTTTAGAAGATCAATCGTTGCAATCATCGAGCCACCAGTCGCCAACATAGGGTCAACCACCAGCGCAATACGCTCTTCAATGTTCGATGCCAGTTTATTAAAGTAAGGCACTGGCTCAAGTGTTTCTTCATCACGGTAGATGCCGACAACACTGATTCTTGCGCTAGGAATATGCTCTAGTACCCCATCCATCATACCAAGGCCCGCACGTAGAATCGGGACAACCGTGACCTTTTTGCCTTTAATTTGATCAACAGCGACAGGACCATCCCAGCCTTCAATCGTCACTTTTTCTGTCTCAAAATCTGAAGTCGCTTCATAAGTTAATAAACTGGCAACCTCAGTCGCTAGCTCACGAAAACGTTTAGTGCTGATATCACCTTCTCGCATTAAACCCAGTTTATGTTTGACTAGAGGGTGTTTCACTTCAACAACTTTCATTTTCATCTCCGGCATAATTTAAATAAACTTTTCGATTATACACGCATTTCTACCTATTTTAAGCGTTTAAAGCTCGATAAAAAAACTGACGCAAACGTTTTCCTTTTTGATTTAAGCCCTGTAGAATAGCGGCGTTTTCATATCCAATTAGATCGAGGACTTCCCCCGTGAGCGGTAACAACACTTCTCTTAGCTACAAAGATGCCGGTGTAGATATTGATGCAGGCAACGCACTGGTTGAACGAATTAAAGGCGCAGTAAAGCGTACTCGTCGTCCTGAAGTTATGGGTGGCCTTGGCGGCTTTGGTGCCCTGTGTGAACTTCCAAGTAAATACAAGCATCCGGTTTTGGTTTCTGGGACCGATGGCGTAGGGACAAAACTACGCTTAGCTTTGGATATGAAAAAACACGACACCATCGGCATCGATTTAGTGGCGATGTGCGTCAATGACTTGATCGTACAGGGCGCTGAACCACTGTTTTTCCTTGATTACTATGCGACCGGAAAACTGGACGTCGATACAGCAGCGGATGTCGTCTCTGGAATTGCCGATGGCTGTGTCCAAGCGGGATGCGCGTTAATCGGCGGAGAAACAGCAGAGATGCCGGGAATGTACGAAGGCGAAGACTATGACGTCGCTGGGTTCTGTGTCGGTGTGGTTGAGAAAGAAGCGATTATCGATGGTTCCAAAGTGGCCGTGGGTGATGCACTCATCGCTGTCGGTTCCAGTGGTCCTCACTCTAATGGCTACTCACTGATCCGTAAAATTCTTGAAGTCTCGGGCGCTGATAAGAATGAACAATTGGCTGGTAAAACCATCGGTGAACATTTACTTGAACCAACCCGAATTTATATAAAATCTGGCTTAAAGCTGATTGCTGAACATGATATTCACGCTATTTCTCATATTACTGGCGGCGGTTTCTGGGAAAACATCCCACGAGTATTACCGCAAGGAACTAAAGCGGTGATTGATGGTAGCAGTTGGCAATGGCCAGCGATTTTCACTTGGCTACAAGAGAAAGGCAATGTAGCAACGCGTGAAATGTATCGTACGTTCAACTGTGGCGTCGGCTTAGTGATTGTCCTACCTCAAGCCCAAGCTCAAGCGGCGGTTGAGCTGCTACAGCAAGCAGGTGAAACGGCATGGGTTATCGGTCAGATTGCTCAAGCACAAACCAATGAAGAGCAAGTAGAGATCAAATAATTCATGAAAAGTATTGTTGTTTTAGTTTCAGGAAATGGTTCTAATTTACAAGCGATCATCGATGCTTGTGAGACAAGTATCCATAATGGCAAAGTAACGGCTGTTTTTTCAAACAAAGCAACAGCATACGCTTTAGAGCGAGCAAAAAAAGCGGGAGCCGCAGCGCATTTTATTGATCCTAAGGCCTATGAAACTCGTGATGCATTTGACGCTGATTTAATGAAGTGGATGGATGAATATGCGCCAGATTTAGTGGTACTCGCTGGCTATATGCGTATCTTAAGTAGTGATTTTGTTCGCCATTATTTTGGTCGGATGATCAATATCCATCCCTCATTACTGCCTAAGTACCCAGGGTTAAACACTTATCAAAGAGCGATTCATGCTGGCGATGAAGAACACGGTACTAGCGTCCACTTTGTTACTGAACAATTGGATGGCGGCCCGGTGATTTTACAAGCCAAAGTGCCTATTTTTGATAACGATACGGTAGAAAGCCTGACTGCTCGAGTACAATCTCAGGAATATCGTATCTATCCCTTAGTCGTACAGTGGTTTGTCGAAGGACGCTTAACCATGACGAATGGCAAAGCCCTTTTGGATGGTCATATTTTAGGGATTCATGGCTACGCGGATCAGTAGCTCACGCCACGAAATAACCAAGGGGAGTATCAACTCCCCTTGGTATTAATGAAACTCTTTAGCCTAACGGTTCAGTCGGGGCCTGATTAGCCGGCTTGGCTTGGGCAAAGGCGACCGCAGTCAATTGGTCAACATTCGTCGCCACTCGCTCACCTAAGTGGAACAAATTAAACTCGCCTGGCTTCATACGTTGCCATATTTCATTTCCTGTCAAAGGTTGAGTAGCAATCACCGAGACTACATCATTAGGCGTCGTCTCTTCTTGAAAATTCACTTCAACATCTTCATCAATCAATGCTGCATGACCAAAGGGGGCACGACGAGTGATCCAGTACAGATGGTTAGTACAATAACTCATCAGATAATCGCCATCAGACAAAAGCATATTAAATACGCCTTTATCACGCAGTTGATCGCATAATTGACTCACATACTGGAAAACCGACAGCATATTGTCGGGGATCTGCGGGTAACGCTGCTCTAACTTATCCAGTAACCAACAAAATGCCGCTTCACTATCAGTTTGACCAACCGGGCGATGACGCCCTTGCGCCAAACGCTGATAATCAACCAGTTGACCATTATGCGCAAAAGTCCAATATCGCCCCCATAATTCACGCGTGAACGGGTGGGTATTTTCTAAGTTAACCGCCCCACGATTCGCTTGACGAATATGGCTAATCACTGCACAACTTTTTATCGGATAGTTCTGCACCAACTGAGCGATTTGTGACTGACAACTGGGCGCTGGATCTTTAAACGTCCGAAAACCACGACCTTCATAAAAGGTTATCCCCCATCCATCACGATGGGGACCCGTTTTACCGCCGCGTTGCATTAAACCCGTAAAGCTAAAGCAGATATCGGTCGGAACATTGGCACTCATACCGAGTAATTCACACATGGTTTATATCACTCCTAATAAACCCTCGGCGATTAGATTCACTCTCAGCAAACCCATCGTTCGATTTATGCCATCTCTTTTTCAATCAGTTGGATAACAATGTGAATGATTTTAATGTGCACCTCTTGGATGCGATCAGCATAACCAAAATGTGGAACGCGAATTTCTACATCAGCAAGGCCAGCCATTTTTCCACCATCTTTTCCGGTTAGGGCAATCGTCTTCATCCCTTTCGCCTTCGCCGCTTCAATCGCTTTTAAAATGTTGCCTGAATTACCTGAAGTAGAAAGACCAAACAGCACGTCGCCTTTGCTTCCCACCGCTTCTACGTAGCGCGAAAAAACGTAGTCATAACCAAAATCATTACTTACACAAGAAAGATGGCTGGGATCTGAAATCGCAATTCCAGGATAACCCGGACGATTGTCACGATAACGACCCGTTAACTCTTCAGCAAAATGCATCGCATCACAATGCGAGCCGCCATTACCACAAGACAGTACTTTCCCACCCTGTTTAAAAGAATCAGCAATCATTTTTGCTGCAGCTTCAATTTGCGCAATATTGTGATCATCGCTTAAAAAGGCATTCAATACTTCGGCGGCTTCATTAAGTTCACTGCGAATTAAATCATGATACATAATCTGGTCTCTTGGTTATTCTGCTGACAGGTAAGTTTCAATTAGGGAAACTCAGGTATGTCATTGAGTTTACCCAAACGAGATTCTCTGTCGAGAGTCTGTTCTCAACAAATTGACCGAATCCGATGATATTTTCTATGCAAAATTGACGCTTGACGCACAATTTGCAGTTTTCTTTTCACTGAGATCACTTTTTGACCGGTTTGATATTTTACATTTCATTAATATATTGATTACAATCCTACTGGTTAGACCACTTCACCCATCAGGTCTCATTGAGTCTGTAAAAGGAAATAATTATGGATATCTTGCTCTCTACACTCGGCATATTGCTGGTATTAAGCGCTTGCTTATACCATCGTACGTCGCTATTTACTGGATTAGTCGCTTTAACCCTAACCATGTTTGGCTTAACCCTGTTTGGCCCGATTGGTTTCTTTGGCTGGGTTATCTATCTAGCGGCAGTCGCTATTTTTGCCGTTCCATCCGTTCGCCAAAGCTTAATCAGCGGGAAAGCTCTACGGGTTTTTAAAAAAGTATTACCTGCCATGTCACAAACGGAAAAAGAAGCACTCGAAGCGGGTACCGTGTGGTGGGAAGCCGAGCTATTTAAAGGTAAACCAGACTGGCAACAACTGAAAAATATCAAAGCTCCAACACTGAGTGCGGAAGAACAGGCTTTCCTTGATGGCCCAGTTAACGAAGTCTGCGCGATGGTGAATGACTATCAAGTCACTCACGAGTTGGCCGACTTACCCCCTGAAGTCTGGCAATATCTGAAAGATCATAAATTTTTTGCGATGATCATTAAGAAAAAATACGGCGGTTTAGAATTTTCAGCTTATGCACAATCTCTGGTACTGCAAAAATTAACCGGTGTCTCTGGAGTGCTTTCCTCCACCGTTGGTGTTCCAAACTCTTTAGGCCCAGGTGAGCTGTTGCAACATTATGGTACTCAAGAGCAGAAAGACTACTATTTACCTCGCCTCGCGGAAGGTAAAGAGATCCCCTGTTTTGCACTCACTAGCCCAGAAGCGGGATCGGATGCTGGCTCTATTCCAGATTTTGGCGTGGTCTGCAAAGGCGAATGGGAAGGGAAAGAAGTGCTTGGTATGCGTCTCACCTGGAACAAGCGTTATATCACTTTAGCCCCCGTCGCTACCGTACTTGGCTTAGCTTTTAAACTGCGAGATCCTGATGGCTTATTAGGTGATACGCCTGAACTGGGCATCACCTGTGCTTTGATACCCACTCACTTAAAAGGTGTTGAGATTGGTAATCGTCATTTCCCGCTCAATGTGCCTTTCCAAAATGGTCCAACCCGAGCGACCGATCTTTTTGTTCCCCTTGATTTCATCATTGGTGGGCCAAAAATGGCTGGGCAAGGCTGGCGTATGCTGGTTGAGTGTTTATCGGTTGGTCGTGGTATTACTCTTCCCTCCAACTCAACGGGTGGCCTAAAAACTGCGGCGTTAGCAACCGGAGCTTATGCACGTATACGCCGTCAGTTCAAGCAACCGATTGGTCAAATGGAAGGCATTGAAGAACCACTCGCGCGTTTAGGGGGCAACGCTTATGTGATGGATGCAGCGAGTAATTTAACCGTAGCAGGCATCGATTTAGGCGAAAAACCGTCCGTTATTTCAGCGATAGTGAAGTACCACTGTACTCATCGTGGTCAACGTTCAATTATTGATGCCATGGACATCGTCGGCGGAAAAGGGATCTGCTTAGGCCCAGCCAACTTTTTAGCGCGTGGTTACCAAGGTTCACCGATTGCCATTACCGTTGAAGGGGCGAATATTTTAACTCGTTCCATGATCATCTTTGGTCAGGGAGCCATTCGCTGCCATCCTTATGTACTAAAAGAGATGGAAGCCGCTTACTCAGACCGTTCAGACGCTGTAGAGCAGTTTGACCAAGCTCTCGCTGGCCATGTTTCCTTTACTTTAAGTAACCTAGTGCGCAGTATTTGGTTTGGGATTACCGATGGCTATGGCTCGGCAGCGCCAAGCAAAGGCCCCACCAAGCGTTATTACCAAAAACTTAATCGTTACAGTGCCAACTTAGCATTACTGGCCGACATTTCGATGGCGGTATTGGGTGGTTCACTCAAACGTAGAGAGCGCTTATCCGCCCGCCTTGGAGACATATTAAGTCAATTGTACTTAAGCTCTGCGACTCTAAAACGCTTTGAAAATGATGGACGACCAAGTGAAGATTTACCATTCGTTCATTGGGGACTTCAAGATAGTTTGAAACAAACCGAACTAGCGATTGATGAGTTCCTAGCTAACTTCCCTAATCCTGTTATTGGTAAGTTACTTCGTGTTCTTATTATGCCTATTGGACGAGTTCGCAAAGCGCCCAATGACCATTTGGATAGTCAGGTTGCTCAGATCTTACAAACCCCTAGTGCTGCACGTTCACGCTTAGGACGTAATCAATACTTACTGCCAACCGAACACAACCCAGCAGGTAAGATAGAACAAGCGTTGAGTATTATTCTCCAAGCTGAGCCAATCTTTACTAAGATGTGTGACGCGCTCAATCAGCGTCGTCCTTTTACTCAATTGGATCAGCTAGCGAAAATCGGTTTAGAGAAGCAGTTGCTTACTCAGTGGGAAGCGGATCTATTGATTGAAGCTGAGGCCCATCGCCTATACACGATTAACGTTGATGATTTTGACCCGCAGGAACTTGCAGCAAAAAAGTCTCACCCCAAACTCGAAGAAGTCGCGTAACTTCAAACGAGAAAAAGGGGACCACTCAATCAGAAAAAACGAGCGTTTAGCGTTTGCTCAATAAACAAAAAAGGAGGCTTGCCTCCTTTTTTGTTGCGGTTCTTTTCTTTTCTTCACTATTGTGGTTTACGGTTTTTTCGGAATATTTAGATTCATCTCTTGTATGGCTACCGCTTTCGCTTTCAGCTTACGACGAATAAACCACCCAGCAAGCGCAACAATAATAACGAAAAAATTACCCAAAATAATGTACATCATCGTACGGCGGCGAGCTTGCTCTTGCATATGTTGAATGAGCTTTTCTTGCTCTAAACGACGAAGATTTTCTAACTCAGCTTCTTGCATACGCCGAGTCGTCGCTAAATCAATTTCGCTTACCACCCCATAGGTTTGCTCTCGAATAGGGAAGATGAGTGGTCTTTGGGTCGCTAAATCCGTCGCATAAACTTGCCCATTCCACGCAAAATTACCAAATTGCTTCTCATTAGGGACCATTAGAACAACACCTAAACCAGAGGGGTCGGCTTGCCCTTGGGCAAGAAATGGCGGTTGTCCTAATTCTCGATGCTCGATATGCGCAACCATAGAACCAGGCTCTATCATGCCTCGTTCACCATTAAAACTAATTTGATGAGCAACACCTTGAGTTCGTGACTGAATAAAGGTGGCCACAACTGGAGCGGGATAAACCAAAATTACCTGTTCTTGAGCACGTAAAAAGACACCATTGCCCGAAGTGATGCGCACACGGTACTTACCCGGTTCAGGGGTTATCGGTAAAGCGACGGTAAAAACACCATCACCCGGCTTTTCATCTAATCCTCGACCATCATCGGTAAATTGCCCAATTACTTCGGGAATTGGACGCATTTCTTGAGGTAACTGTTGTTCATCGTCGACATAACGAGTAAAGGTCACGGTAAGCTTAACCCGATCAAGGAAATCTCTTAATAACAGCGGCTCGCCGTCCGAGGTTAAACGCGCGGTAAATTTAATCGTTTCATCTTGATATAAGCGATGCGGTAATTGTTCGGTTTGAAGCTGCAAATGCGAAATCAAACGCACGTGGTTATTGGGCGAAATCTGGCCTATAGCTTGCCACGGCCCCGGCATCGGTTTATCAATCGAAACGATATCCATTGATGACTCTTGATACCAACGAACGTAATCAGGGTGACGAGAAGCATAATACTTAAAACCGTCTGGGCGAACTAATACCACAGGACGGGAGTTTTGCTCTCGATAAATGACAAAGGTGATTTGTGAAATCGTAGGATCCACCCGAAAACGGTTATCAAGCAAGGTAAGCGATGATTCATTGCTGGCAAAACTTCCTATACTGCATAACAAACTCAGTATCACTATTCCTAGCCGTAACATACTCTCTCCTACTGACGCCAGAGGCAAATTCCACTTTTTTCAACCACATCCAAACGTTGTTGGTGAGCTTCTATTTCATCGGCCGATGCACGTAAAACCTTAAGGTTTTTCCTCCCACCTTGTACGCGCTGCACAAAACTCCCAGCCGGCTCGCCACTTTGTGAACTAGCAGAAAACTGTAATGAAGTCTGCCCACCAGTCATTAATAAATAAACATCAGCGAGGATTTCCGCATCGAGCAAAGCGCCGTGCAAGGTTCGATGTGAATTATCTATCCCATAGCGATCACAAAGAATATCGAGGTTATTGCGCTTACCGGGGAAGATTTTCTTCGCCATCGCCAAGGTATCGGTAATTTTGCAATACTGCTCAGTTTTGCCAATCGCAGGGTTGACTTTGGCGAACTCATAATCCATAAAGCCGACGTCAAATGACGCATTATGAGCCACTAACTCTGCCCCTTTGATAAAGTCTAAAAACTCCTGATGGACTTCTTTATATTGCGGCTTATCCACTAAGAAAGCATCGGTAATACCATGAACTTCAATTGCTTGCGGTTGAATCTCACGATCTGGTTTTAAATAAACATGAAAATGCCGGCCGGTTAATTTCCGATCGATAATTTCAACCGCGCCGATCTCAATGATCCGATGGCCTTCATAATGAGGTCCGCCTTCAAAGTTCATACCTGTCGTTTCGGTATCAAGTACCACAATACGATTGTGTTGCGAATTGCTGCTAGTATTCATAAGGATATCTATGTCAGACTATGCCAATTGTGTGAATAATCCAATAGTATCAAATCATGAACAAACAAGTGGAAATTTTCACTGATGGGTCGTGTTTAGGCAATCCTGGCCCGGGTGGCTATGGCGTAGTGTTACGCTATAAAAAAACTGAAAAGACCTTATCGAAGGGCTATCGCCTCACCACCAATAATCGAATGGAAATGCTCGCGGCGGTCATCGCTCTACAAAGCTTAAAAGAGCCCTGCGATGTCATCCTAACCACCGACAGCCAATATGTTCGTCAAGGCATCACTCAATGGATTCATAACTGGAAACAACGAGGCTGGAAAACGGCGGATAAAAAACCAGTGAAAAATGCCGACTTATGGCAAGCCTTAGAAAAAGAAACCGCGCGACATCAGGTGGATTGGCGCTGGGTAAAAGGGCATGCCGGTCACCGTGAAAATGAAATGTGTGATCAATTGGCACGTAGCGCGGCGGAAAACCCAACGGAAGACGATGTCGGTTATCAACCCTAAATTCATGACTACCAAGTCAATTTAGAATGGCACATAGGCTCGCTATCGTCTGGTTCAACCAGCGCTTGGAAATAACACCAACTATTGATCTTCTGACTTGACCCGATAGTTAAAACCAACTGGCGAGAAACGTCGCTTCAAACGCCAGTGTGGTTTAATGGGTTTAAGTGGATAGGTTCGCTTGCGAGCAACAATAAAATATAAGCTTCCTAACGGACTTGCCCAGCCACCCATCGCATTTTCTAACCAGGCCCACAGCGGACGATATTTCTGCATCGGAAAAAGCGCGTATTGATCACATTCTAAAACTTGATAGTTCAGCACACTGAGCCAATCTTTAATCCGGCTCGAAGTAAACATCCTCCCACTCCAAGGAAGGTTATGTTTACGCCAAGGCATCGTACTGGCAAGGCCAGTTAAACTGATCGGATTAAAACCAGTAATAATCACATAACCGTCATCAATCAATACTCGGTCGACTTCACGCAAAATACGGTGCGGGTCGTTACAGTAATCTAATTGATGGGCAATAATCGCAACATCAATGCTCTTTTCCAAAAAGGGTAAATCATAAGCATCAGCGATGACCGTATGGAGCGGATTATGGATATCCAGATGGACTTGGTGTTGAATAGTACAATTACCGCTGGACAGCTCACAGCTCAAACCGCCCAATTTTAGCATGTGATAACCGAAAAGCTTTGGACACCACTCGTCAAGCCGGGTTTGAATAGACTCACACACCCACTGGCCATTTTTTAGTTGGGACCAAGAGTGAGGACTCTCAATTTTTTTTTGACTGCGTGCTGGTTTCATTGCTAAATCGCTTTACCACGTGACTGGAGATAACTCATGTTACACATCAAAAGCATACCCGCATTTAACGATAATTACATCTGGCTGATTGAAAATAGCGATCGCCGTTGTGCGGTGGTCGATCCGGGGGATGCTCAACCTGTTTTAGCTTACCTACGACAGCAGGAATTAACCTTAGAAGCCATTCTGATCACCCATCATCATCATGATCATATCGGTGGCGTCGCCGAATTAGTCCGCCAATATCCTCATGTGGATGTTGTGGGGCCAGCTCAAGAACCCATTCCCACCCTCACTCATCCCGTTGAAGATGGTGATCAAATTGAATTATTTGACGAACGTTTTATGGTCTTAGGACTTCCTGGACACACTTTAGGCCATATTGGTTATGTCGGTGACAGTAAGCTTTTTTGTGGCGATGTGCTGTTTTCTGCAGGCTGTGGGCGGGTATTTGAAGGCACGATGGAACAAATGTTTTCCTCACTCAATAAATTATTAGCATTACCTGAGGAAACCGAAATCTATTGCGCTCATGAATACACCGCCAGTAACGTCGCTTTTGCGATGGCCGTTGAACCTGATAACGAACAGTTACAAATTTATCGCGACACCGTAATTCGCATGCGTGCACAAGGTCAAGCTACACTCCCCACCACCTTACAACGTGAAAAATGGGTCAATCCCTTCTTGCGTACCGGGGTTCCGAGCGTGATTAAGTCAGTAGCCAATCGTACTGAACAACATGATCCACTCGCTATTTTTAGCGCTTTACGTGAGTGGAAGAATGAATTTTAACGATTTGCTACTTGTCATCCGCTTAATACGACAAGTATTATCAGCAGCCAATTTATGACAAGGCTGTGTGATATGCGAGTACAATTCAGCTGGGTAATTGCACTGCTATTAGCAGGTTGCCAGCTTACCCAGCCAGAGATCGAGACCAGTTCAGAAACCAATCAACGCAAGGTAAAGCCAACCGATCAGCAGGTTCAAGTACAAAAGTCACCAAAAAAAACCGCTAAACCTCACGTCGTGGCGCCTAAAATTGACGTCCGCTCACCACAAGAGCAAGAGGATGTCTGGCAACGTATCGCGATGCAGCTAAGCATGCCGATTGCTGACGATCCTACGGTCGATTATTACCGTAACTGGTATCTCAATCATCCCAATCATCTCGCCACTGTTGCCAAACGTGCCGAACCGTTTCTGTACTTAATTACTGAAAAGATTGAACAACGCGAACTGCCGTTAGAGCTCGCTTTACTGCCAATCGTAGAAAGCTCCTTTGATGCCTTTGCTTACTCTCATGGCCAAGCCGCAGGGCTATGGCAGTTCGTACCAGCGACGGGCAACATGTTTGGTTTGGAGCAAAATTTTTGGTATGACGGCCGTCGAGATGTGGTTGCCGCCACTGATGCTGCGCTCGAATATTTAACCCGTTTGAATCAGCGTTTTGACGGCGACTGGTATTTGGCCATTGCGGCCTATAATAGTGGTGGTGGCCGGGTCTCGAGTGCAATAAGAAAAAATACTCGACTCGGTAAAGAGACCGACTTCTTCTCTTTAGATCTGCCCAAAGAAACCAGCAGTTATGTGCCTAAACTTCTCGCACTGGCAGATATTGTCGCCAATCAAGAACAGTATGGGATTTCCATTCCTAGTATTAGTAATCAACCCGTATTAGCCTTGGTTGATCCTCAAGAGCAGTTAGATTTAGCTATCGCGGCCAATTATGCGGGGATCAGCGTTAAAGAGTTACAAAGTTACAACCCTGCCTATAATCAATGGGCGACCGCCCCAGAAGGCCCACATCAACTGTTAATACCCGTCGATAGAGTCGATGAGTTTAGTGAACAAGTTGAATCAAACCGTGGTCAAGGGATGAAGTTGGTTCGCTATCAAGTACAAGCCGGCGATAGCTTGAGTGTGATTGCTCAGCGGCATAATACCACCACGCAAATCATTCAAACCGCTAATAACCTCACTAGCCATACCATTCGTGTCGGACAACATTTAATGATCCCAACCTCTGTCACCGATGAAGAGGCTTATGCATTAAGTGCTAATAATCGCCTAGCAAGAACACAGTCGTTAGCACGAGGTCAATACCAACTTAACCACACCGTACGCAGTGGGGAAAGCCTATGGACCATTGCTCGCGCGCACAATGTCTCTTACCAAGCTTTGGCGCGTTGGAATGCGATGAGCCCGCAAGATACGCTACGAGTCGGTCAACAACTGGTCATTTGGAAACAAAGTAGTGAAGGCGCAATTATTCGCACTGTGTTTTATCAAGTACGCAGTGGCGATACCTTAAGCGATATCGCTTCGCGTTTTAAAGTCAACACCCAAGATATCGTCAAGTGGAATGAGCTTGCGAATCAACGATATCTACAACCGGGACAACGCTTAAAACTGTACGTGGATGTAACGCAAGTAAGCGTGTGAATGGGTTCAGAGAGTGATACGTAACGTATCACTCTTTTTTTGTTGATTAAAAAGACAAACACTTACCTTGTGATGATTGACCCCAAAATAGAAACCTTGGTGTCAACCAGCCTACTTCGAGTATCGATAACTTTCTCATCAGCTGTGCTAAATTAACTACTCGTCTTTATCTTGAGTATGCCTATCAACGTACGGCCAATAGTGATGTCCTGCACGAATGAGCAGCGTCGCTGCCGCTAAAATAAATGCCGCGAAAGAGAGCCAAACAACGGGGACTGCATCCAAATCTTTCATACCGAGGGTAATATAGCGGGCGATGGCCATCATCGCGATGTAGATAGGATAACGCACAGGAATTTTGCCATTAACCACAAATTGCTGCACCATCGCCAACACTTCGAGATAAATAAACATCAACAGAATATCGGTCAGTAATACTTGTTTTTCAACAAAAACATGTATGAACTCGTGTCCAATTGCATATACCGTTGCCAAAGTAATAGCAATAAGTAGTACCGCTTCCAGTAGATGAAACATTTTTAAAAATGGACGGCTAAACGATTTAGGTAAATTTGACGGCATAGTGGCTTATCCAAGCAAATCAAAATAGGTAGGTGTTGAGTTTATCATTCCTAAGCGCAGATTGATTAAGGGATTAGAGAAGAACTTAAGCATCCTCTCCCGATCGCTAATCACGCAAAGCCTCTCCATTCAGGTTGAGTATCTCATTTTAATCATGACTCATTTTATACTAAGTTGTGAACAGTCAACGCAAGTAGTAGACTGGATTGAATATGCCATTAGTATGTTATAACTAAATAACTTAATCTACTGGTGTTATTATCAATAAAAATAAAATAATCTAGGCTAGGTTCACTCGATGCAACTAATATCATCTTTACGCTCACTGTTGACGAGCACTCTTCCGGTCGACCAAAAACAGCAAATGCTCATCGCGTTGGTGATCAACACCTATCCATCGCAACAGCGTACTGACCTTTTCCTCTCAGTGACAGACTGCCGTAAACAACAATTAGTCGATCTTTTCCCTGAACATCACAATACAAGTTTCTCGGTATTATTTGAGCTGATCGACTATCGCGAACTCATTCAACGCTATCCGAATACCCTGTCCGAGGAGATAGCACTACTTGAGCAAATCGTCGGCGAGTGTTATTCACATTGGCTGGACTTTTGGTGTGAATGTGAGATAGCCACCATCAAAGCGAACTCCGTCATTGATACTGCCGCCGATGAGATTGAGCTACCACTGGAAGATCAGGCTTACTATGGCTTATTGATCGATAACATAGAAAATTCCGATCTTCTAGTCACTACGCCCAGTCACCCGCAAAAAATGCTCATCAAAGAGGCCATCACTTTAAGCAATCTTGAGCTATTTATCCAAGGTGAAAAGTGGTACGAGATGCTGCCTCTCTTGTCATTATCACAAATGGGTAAACACTTTGTGTTGCTCAAATACCCCAATAGTGGCAAGGCGCCCACCCTAGTCGCTTCAATGTTAGTACAAGATTGGGCATCGAATCAGACTTGGCTCAGTTATGCACCGCAGTTTAGTAATCCACAGTGGCAATTCTGCTTGCCCGCACAGGGTTATGATGTTTTCTCGACCTTATCGATTTTCCAACCAGCGCTGTCAAAATGCGATTCTCTGCCAGAATTCGATCGGCAATTTAGGTTACGATTATCCGCTAAAAATAGGGTCTGTGAAGTGCTGCGTTTCACAGTAAGTGGAAATGCTAAGCAGAAGCTCTATTTTGTCTATCTTGCTCAAAAAGAAATCATTAGACTATTGTGCCTAGCTGGGTACAAAGTTAGTTTATTCGCTACCGCTCAACCTTTTATTCTAAACTTTTATCAATCTATTGAACACAATGCGTATTTTTATTTTGGATATTGCGACTTAAATAATAATGGAATAAAAACTTACCGTTGCTTTTGGAATATTGAAATAATTAATAAAGTATTTAATCATATCTATTTTCTCGACTATAAGTATGCGGTTCGTCAAAGTAGGAAGCTCGATTCAGTAGAAAAGGAAGAGTATGTTTGATGCTAACTTAGGTACAATTCTCTATGCCAAAACAATAACCCTTCTTGCAACCATAGCAGTTGTAGTGGTCTGGCTAACCTACTATTGCTATCGACTTAAACAAAAAAGCAAGATGATTTGGGGAACATATCACGCCTCTTACATCGCCTATTCCTGCTGTATTATTGCTTGGATAGTCAGTAATACTTATTTTCATACTAATTGGCTCGTCAAGTTTGGTACAGATAGAGCAATCTTTATGGCGGAACTTGCTAATATTAGTGCATCACTAGCTTTTGTTTTTGCCTATTACTTCTCATGTCAGCTCTCCGCCGAACAAAGAAAAGGCACAATATATCTTTGGCAACGACTAATATTTATTACTATAGCGGCGTATTCGATAATCATTAATTCACAATCTAATCTTACGGTAAAGCATGTGGATATCGTAGGGCCGAGCGAGTTTATTATTGAGTTTGGACCACATACGCCATACTTCTTTGGTGCCATGCTGTGTTCAGTGATACTAACATTATTCAACTTGGTCGCAATGCGAACCAATAGCAGTAAACTAACACTAGCCAAAACTAACTATATGATCGCAGGTATCTTGGTATATATGCTTTCAACGCTCGCAATCCAAGTCGGGATCACCTTTTTTCTTCAAGATTTTTCACTCACTTGGCTACCACCAGCACTCTCGATCAGTGAAATGTTATTCGTGGGTTATGCCCTATTGACATCACGCTTCTACAGTGTGGAATATCTTGCTTATCTATGCCTCAATACCCTGATGGTGTGTGGCGTGTTAACTATCCCTTTAGGCATGGTCTTCATGCTTCTTACCGACAACAGTCAGTGGCTGTTTGTTATCCCATTTTGTGCACTGATCGGTGTGACTTGGGCTCCACTCTATAAAAACGTGAGTCGTTATGCCGCGTTACTGATTTACGGCAATCGACAAACTCCCGTTGAACAAATTCTCGCTTTGGAGGAAGACTTCAAGTTATCCATCGATGATGCGATGCGCCGTTTAGGTGAGTTACTACAAATACCGAGTGATAAGCTGCGCCTCGTGAGCAGTAATCACAGCGAAGCCGTTTACGCACGTTACCTTTCCTCTAAACAAACGGCTCTGGTTTTTGATGAACTGTTTGAAAAACTGGATAATAAAGTCACTGAAAAAAGCTCAGTCAAAGCACTTTATGACAAGATGAGCGCCAATAATACCGCATTAGTGATGCCACTATTCGGCCACGGAAAATCGGTGACGCATTTATTGATATCGCCACATAAAATCAACAATCAGATGTTTTCTCATGAAGAAATCTCGGCTCTTCAAACCTTACTAACCCGAATACAAAGTATTATTGAGGCAGATCGCCGTATCCATCAAAGCCGAGCACTGGCCAATTCGATTGCTCACGAAATGCGTAATCCACTGTCTCAAGTTCAGTTGTGTTTTGAAATGTTAAAAAAACACGTTGAACATCAAGCACCAGCCCAGCAAATAAAGCAAGATATTGAGAGCGGCCAAGCTGCCATTCAACGTGGGCGTCAATTAATTGATATTATCTTACGTGAAGTAAGCGATAGTTCACCAGAACACGAACCCGTTACGATGACCTCGATTCATAAAGCGGTCGATCAAGCTGTCAGTCAGTACGGTTTTGAGAACGAAAAAGTCGTTGAGCGAATTCATTTACCACAACAAGATGACTTTGTTGTTAAGCTCAATGAAACCTTATTTAATTTTGTCATTTTCAATCTCATTCGTAATGCCATCTATTATTTCGACTCTTATCCCAACAGCCAAATTAAGATCACAACCCAAACGGGTACTTATGAAAACATATTGATATTCAAAGATACCGGTCCAGGGATTGATGAGACTATTGCTGATAAGATCTTCGATGATTTCTTCTCTTATCAAAAAAGTGGAGGCAGCGGTTTAGGGCTCGGTTATTGTCAACGTGTTATGCGCTCCTTTGGCGGCCGAATTGAATGCAAGTCTAGGCTGGGGGAATTTACCGAATTCCACCTATCCTTTCCTATTGTACCCAATGCCCCACAAGCAGACTCGCTTCGTACCCCTTATTTCGACGATTGGCAATCGAATCAAACCGCTACGGAAGATAACTACTTTCCCTCACCGGTTGTTAATTCATTATCAAGCCATAATTCAACGCCCACCGTACTCATTGTTGATGATAAAGAAATACAGCGTACGTTGGTTAAACTGTATTTAGATCAACTTGGCATTAGTAGCTTACAAGCAAACAACGGCGAGAGTGCGGTAAATATCGTTAAAACTCATTCTATCGATTTGATTTTGATGGATATCCAGATGCCAGTCATGAATGGGTTTGAAGCGAGTAAAATCATCAAAGCACATTTCCCCGCCATTCCGATCATTGCACTATCGGGAGAATCAGGGAACCATGAGCTCAAAATGATCAGTCTATTGATGGATGGCCGCCTAGAAAAACCGACTTCCCTACCGGCATTACAAGATCTGATTCGCCATTGGTTTAGTAAAAATGTGCTATCGAATACTGAGTATCAATAATCCAACCATAACCAAGCTACAATCAACAGGCTGACACTGCGAGGTACAAGCAAGCTGTATTACGGCTTACAATATCTATTAATCAAGGCCTATAAACGAAAAGACACCAACATTGGATTATGATCAGAAGCATCGGATTCCGGCGCTTGAGCTTGCTCTAAGGTTAATCCTTTATAGAATACATGATCCAGAGGTAACCCCGTCATAAATCTCAACCGTTGATCGGGAGTAAATTCGACTTCTTTCATTTGTAGTGACAACAGTGCTGACTTTAAAAACCGAGCTCGCTGTTGATTCCAACTATTAAAATCGCCGGCAACAATCATCGGCCCATTGTGTTTTCTTAACGCACTAAGCAGGGATTCAAGTTGCTCACGATAGGCTTTTTGTCCATAAGTAAAATTAACCGCATGCAAATTAACCACGGCTAAGGTTTGGCCATCACTCAGCGCATAATGAGCAAAAATACCCGATTTAGGTAAACGTAACCAAGGCTCTAGTTGAGTATAAGCACAGGCTAAGCGAGGCATACGATAGCTAAGGTTGAGCACCCCAGAAGAAGCGCCAAAGACACGAAACGCATCCACATAAGCTCCGTCCCAAGCTTGTTGACTGATCCACTGGCGTAGCGCGGCAGTCATATTCGCTTCTTGCAATAAAAGTAACTGAGCATGCTCACTGTATCGGGTCAATTCACTTGCCCAATTGTCACGGTTTTGTTTGTAGATATTCCACACCAATACCGTTAATTGACCGTCATTATCAATCGGTTCTGCGTCAGGGTTCTGATAGCAGACTAAATCTCTCCCTAGTGTATCTTGACCTAAGGTGAGCAGTTGTGGCTGTTTCGAGATCGAAAATATGAGATGAAAAATAATCGTGACCGTAAGCGTTATAATAACTGGTAAAAATAAAAGATAGCGTTTTTTCATTAGACTCACCAGCATAGAAAACTAACGCTTTCACTTCTTATCATCTGACACCTAAGAAGCGAAAACCGTCTTTACGATCTCATCAAACAATGATTAGATCGCATCTTCATCTTCTTCACCAGTACGGATACGCACCACTCGTTGAATATCACTGACGAAGATTTTACCATCACCGATTTTGCCGGTTTGCGCCGTTTCAATGATGGTATCAACACATTGATCGGCCATTTCTTCACTGACGACAATTTCTAATTTCACTTTTGGTAAAAAATCCACCATATATTCCGCACCGCGATAGAGCTCAGTATGCCCCTTCTGGCGACCAAATCCTTTCACTTCAGAGACCGTCATCCCTGTGATCCCCACTTCAGCCAGCGCTTCACGGACATCATCCAATTTGAATGGTTTGATAATCGCTTCAATTTTCTTCATGTTCATCCCTTACACGGTTTCGTTATCAGAGTTTTATTCGGGTAATCCAAACGCAATCTTGAATACCTTTAACTTATGCTGCGTATTATCGGTTAGCGATGGGTAACAATCAATACAAAGCCTAAGCATTACCCTGCTTGCGCTCATTTCCATCCAAAGCCGTGATCGGCGACTTATCCCACAAAAGCCGGCACTCTTGCCCTGAAAAATCACGATCCACAAATAAATCGGCGATAGCGACGACCCTATCGTGCTCGAGTAAAATCGGCATACGACGCCGTTGCCAACTAGGAATCGCGTATTCTTGAAACAGCTTTTTCAGTTTCCGAGAACCTGCCCGCCCCACTGGACAAGCGCTTAATCCTGTCGGATCAAAGGTCACTCGCAAAGCATCTTGATGAACCGGTAAGCGGATATTACCTTGTCGATCTAACGACAAGGTTAACTTACCAAGCTGATCGGGTAGTACGAGTGGGGTATCTAAGCGGATCTTTTGCCGCCACTCACTGATATCGGCAACGGAAGTAACACAAAAAAGAAGATCATTAAAACGACGAATATCATACGCTTTGAGATGTAAAATCGGGTTAGCGCCCGCCTCTGCCAGCGCCACTTGACTCCAGATCATCTCGGTATGCTGACGACTGGGTAGCACACGCTGCTGCTTGGCTAGCCAGGCACGGATCAGTTGTCGCCGCATGGCATCGCTACACTCTTTTAGTCCTTGAATCGATAACGCACCATCCGAGTTAATCATATTCGCCAGTTTTTCCGCCAGCAACTCTTCAATTAACGTTTCTTGTTCAGCACATAATTCGGCACTGCGTTGCACCGCCTGACGAAAAGAGGGCCAACGCTGAGTAAGGATTGGCGCAACTTGATGCCGTAAAAAGTTACGGTCATAGCGTAAATCGGCATTGCTTTCATCATTGACTGACGATAATTGATGACATTGGGCAAACTGCTCAATCTGTTGTCGAGTGACGGCTAACAGTGGCCGAAGTAATTGCCCCTGACTAAAGGAAGCACAGGCAGCCATAGCCGATAATCCCTTAGGGCCACTCCCTCGCTTCAAAGCCAAGAGAAAAGTCTCTAGTTGATCATCAGCATGATGACCCAATAGCAAGGTGTCTTGCTGATTGACGTATTGCGCTAATACCCGATAGCGTGCATCGCGTGCTAATTTTTCAATACTTTCGCCGCTATCGCGCTCAAGTGCGACATATTCAACATCAAAGGAGATATGGCTTTGATTACACCAAGTTCGGCATTGCTCAACCCAATGATCGGCATTACGACTCAATCCATGATGGACATGCACCGCACGCACGTTAACCGCATTCTGGTCCCGATATTGGGCCAGTAAATGCAGCAGCACTCGTGAGTCGACACCACCACTGAGTGCCAAAACCAAGTCTTTTGTATCGTGGGCTTGCAGTTGATGAGAAAAATGCCGGTACAAATCCATACTGATCTTCTTAGGTCGAGATAAATAATCCTCAGTGTATCGCTAGAGACATCAAAGCAAAAGGGCTGGATTCTCTCCAGCCCTTTCAATTCAATGGCAGATAACTAAACGTTTTGCCACAACAATCAGTCTGATTGCTTAGCAGTAACCATAGCTCATCAAACGCTGATAACGACGAGCTAACAAAGCATCATGCTCTAAACCTTGTAGATCGGCGAGCTGGCGAAGCAAAGTGGCTTTCAGGTTATTGGCCATTTGCAGAGGATTACGATGCGCACCGCCAAGAGGCTCTTCAACCACTTCATCAATCAAGGCTAATTCTTTTAAGCGAGGGGCGGTTAATCCCATCGCATCAGCCGCTTGCGGCGCTTTATCAGAATCGCGCCATAAAATTGAAGCGCACCCTTCAGGAGAAATCACCGAATAAGTTGAATACTGTAGCATATTCACATAATCACCAACGCCGATGGCTAACGCACCACCAGAGCCACCTTCGCCAACAACGTTACAAATGATCGGTACTTTTAAACCCGACATCACTTTCAAGTTAGTCGCAATCGCTTCTGACTGGCCACGCTCTTCAGCCCCAACGCCTGGGTAAGCACCCGCCG
Source organism: Vibrio sp. 2017_1457_13 (assembly GCF_030851525.1). NCBI lineage: Bacteria > Pseudomonadati > Pseudomonadota > Gammaproteobacteria > Vibrionales > Vibrionaceae > Vibrio > Vibrio sp. 2017_1457_13. The sequence continues at coordinate 59,166 of NZ_VHTA01000006.1, read as the reverse complement.
TATCAATAAAAGTGATGATAGGCATATTGAAACGCTCTGCCATTTCCATTAAACGCAGCGCTTTACGATAACCTTCTGGCTTTGGCATACCAAAGTTACGTCTGACTTTTTCGCGTGTTTCACGACCTTTTTGATGGCCAATGATCATCACAGGTTGATCATCCAAACGGGCAATCCCCCCGACAATAGCTTTGTCATCGGCAAAGGCTCTGTCACCCGCCAACTCATCGAATTCAGTAAAGATATGATTGACATAATCAAGGGTATAAGGACGCTGAGGATGGCGTGCCAATTGAGCAACTTGCCATGCGCCTAAATCACCAAAAATTTTCTTTTTTAGTTCTAAACTTTTCTTCTCTAATTGTTCGATCTCTTTTTCAAGATCAACCGAAGAACTTGCACCATGACGAGAGACATCGCGTAGCGCCTGAATTTTCGCTTCAAGCTCGACAATAGGTTTTTCAAAATCTAAAAAATTTAGGCTCATCTACCGATCCTTTTTTACTCAGCTCGTCAATTGCGCAGCTGAATTTAGTTAAATTCGAGTTCTACTTGGTCTTTACCAAGTAACTGTTGTAATTCATCTAGCAATGTATCACTCGGCGTTACCCGCCATTCCGTACCCAACGTTAAACGCGCCCTCGCATCTGAGCGTTGATAGTATACATTGACAGGAACAGTGCCTGCTCGGTGAGGCTCTAAGATTTGACTAAAGCGCTCAAAAAATTGCTCATCGATTTGCGATTGTGCAATCGATACCGATAAACCACGGGCATATTTTTCACGCGCGCTACCCAAGTCCATGACTTCGCGCGCAGACATTTTAAGGCCACCGTTGAAGTCATCAAAGCTGACCTGTCCGGAAATCACCAGAATTCTATCTTTTTCTAACAATTCTGCATACCTATCTAAGGCATCAGAATAAAGCATGACCTCAATACGTCCGGAGCGATCATCTAAAGTCATTAAGCCAATCCGGCTTCCGCGCTTGGTGGTCATCACTCGAGCGGCAATCACCAAACCCGCTAATGTTAACGATTGATCACGCCGTGTCGGCGTGGCTTCATTTAAGCGACAACTGGTGTATTTAGGTAATTCTTTTAAATACTGGTTAATCGGGTGACCCGTTAAGTATAACCCTAATGTTTCTCGCTCCCCTTCAAGCCAGACCTTTTCCGGCCAAGGAGGAACTTGAGTATACTTTTGCTCAACCTCTTCGGGAGCATCGGTCAAAACACCAAACATATCCGCTTGGCCAAAAGCCTCCGCTTGATGATGTTGACTGGCCGCTTTTACTGCATCGTCTAATGAGGCCATCATCGCCGCACGATGGGGACCTAACCTATCCAATGCTCCCGCAAGGATCAATTTCTCAATCACCCGTTTATTGACTTTTTTAAGGTCGATCCGCGCACAAAAATCAAACAAGTCTTTAAAATAGCCGTTTTTACTGCGCGAGTCTAAAATCGCTTCGATAGGTCCTTCACCAACGCCTTTGATCGCTCCGATACCGTACACAATCGCCCCGTTCTCATCAACATTAAAACGGTATAAACCAGAGTTAATGTCAGGCGGCAATACGGTTAAGCCCATACGTTGGCACTCATCCACCAAACCAACCACTTTCTCGGTGTTATCCATATCTGCGGTCATCACCGCCGCCATAAATTCAGCAGGATAATGGGTTTTTAACCATAAGGTTTGATAAGACACTAAAGCATAGGCCGCAGAGTGGGACTTGTTAAATCCATAACCGGCAAATTTCTCTACCAAGTCAAAGATTTTCATCGCCAACTCGCCATCAACACCGTTGTTTTCAGCCCCTTCTTTAAATATGGCACGCTGTTTAGCCATCTCTTCCGGTTTTTTCTTACCCATCGCACGACGCAGCATATCCGCGCCACCTAAGGTATAACCTGCTAGCACCTGAGCAATCTGCATGACTTGCTCTTGATAGAGGATGATGCCGTAAGTCGGTTCTAAAATTTCTTTTAATGACTCATGTTGCCATTTTTCATCTGGATAAGAGATCACTTCACGGCCGTGTTTACGGTCAATAAAGTTATCCACCATGCCTGACTGCAAAGGCCCAGGACGAAATAGCGCTACCAAGGCGATAATATCTTCAAAACAGTCCGGTTTTAGACGCTTGATAAGCTCTTTCATTCCGCGCGATTCCAGCTGGAATACAGCGGTCGTTTCAGATTTTTGTAGTAATCGGAATGAAGCTTCATCTTGCAGCGGAATCGCTTCAATTCGCAACGGATCTTCACCAAGAGCGGTGCGGCGCGGATTAATTAAACCCAATGCCCAATCAATGATGGTTAACGTGCGCAGACCTAAGAAGTCGAATTTCACTAATCCAGCGTATTCAACATCGTTTTTATCAAATTGAGTAACCGGATGATGACCTTCAGCATCGCAATACAGCGGCGCAAAATCGGTGATCGTGGTCGGCGAAATCACCACGCCGCCGGCATGTTTACCGGCATTTCGAGTACATCCTTCAAGAATACGACACTTATCGATCAGCTCTTTGACTTCTTCATCGGTGTCATACAACTCTTGCAGCGCTGGCTCCGCTTTAAAGGCTTTTTCGAGCGTCATGCCGGGATCGGGGGGGATCAACTTAGAAATACGATCAACAAATCCGAAAGGATGCCCCAATACCCGCCCGACGTCACGAATCACCGCTTTTGCCGCCATGGTACCAAAAGTAATGATCTGGGATACCGCATCACGACCGTATAATTCAGCCACGTGATCAATCACCTGATCTCGCTTATCCATACAAAAGTCGACATCAAAGTCAGGCATCGAGACCCGCTCTGGGTTAAGAAAGCGCTCAAACAGTAGGTCATATTCAAGGGGATCAAGATCAGTAATTTTCAGCGCATAAGCCACCAAAGAACCGGCACCAGACCCACGACCAGGACCCACTGGTATATCATTATCTTTTGACCATTGAATAAACTCCATAACGATCAAAAAGTAACCCGGGAATCCCATCTGGTTGATCACTTGTAGCTCAATATCCAAACGTTCATCGTATTCAGGGCGACGCTCGGCACGAACTTGTGGATCGGGGAACAAAAATTCTAGACGCTCTTCCAATCCTTGTTTGGATTTCACGACCAAAAATTCTTCAATTGCTAACCCGCCCGTCGGAAAATTAGGTAGGAAATACTCACCTAAACGCACGGTCACATTACAACGTTTAGCAATTTCAACACTATTTTCTAGCGCTTGCGGAATATCCGCAAACAGCTCACACATCTCTTGCTCGGTGCGTAAATATTGCTGAGGGCTGTAATTTTTAGGCCGTCTTGGATCCTCTAAAGTATAACCATCGTGAATAGCAACGCGAATTTCATGGGCATCAAACTGCTCTGCGTTTAAGAAAACCACTTCATTGGTCGCCACAACCGGTAATTGCGTTTGTTCTGCTAAGTCGAGAGCAAAATGTAAGTAGCTCTCTTCATCCGCTCGCCCTGTGCGCACCAGCTCTAAATAGAAATGATCGGCGAAATACGTTTGATAAAACTCTACGCACTTTTCCGCTAACGCTTGGTTGCCTTTTAATAACGCTCGGCCGATTTCACCATTTTTACCACCAGAAAGTATGATCAAACCTTCGGCGTGTTTCACCAACCACTGTTTATCAATCACTGGTTGATGCTGAACATGACCGCGCAAATACGCTTCTGAAATCAATAAGGTGAGATTTTTATAACCAATATTATTTTTGGCTAAAATAGTGATTTTGGTCAGTTCATCAGCAAACTCATCGGAACGAAGCGTAAAATCAGCACCAATAATCGGCTTAATCCCGCAACTATGCGCGGTGCCATAAAATTTCACCAATCCACATAAGTTTGTAAAATCGGTCAGGGCCATGGCTGGCATCCCCATCGCCGCCACTTGCTTAACCAGAGGGGGGACTTTGGACAAACCGTCCACCATGGAGTAATCACTATGCACACGTAAGTGGATAAACTTTGGGTCTGACATTCAATTGAATCCTAGGTGTTTCGAAGGGGCTAGATCGTGCAATAGCGCTATTCTACGTTAAACCGCAAGCGCATAAAACCATCAGGGGAAACCTGACGCTATAAACCCAATGCACGCTTGACGGGGGAAAAACTGCGCCGATGCTGATCGATCACGCCATGCTGCTCGATGGCGGCAAAATGCGCTTTGGTCGGGTAGCCCTTATGCTGCGCAAAACCAAACTGCGGGTAAAGCAGATCGAGTTCGGCCATCTCTTGATCGCGCACGACCTTAGCAATGATCGAGGCCGCGCTGATCTGCGCGACTCGTAAATCGCCCTTCACCACGGCTTCAGCGGCCATCGACAACTTAGGCACTTTATTACCGTCGACCAAGACTAAATCAGGTTGAATGGCTAAGCCCGCTACGGCACGCTGCATGGCGAGCATCGTCGCTTGAAAAATATTCAGTTGATCAATTTCACTTGGTGAGCAGCGACCTACTGACCATGCTAACGCTTTCGCTTGAATTTCTGGTAGTAACGCAAGGCGTTTCTTTTCTGACAGTTTTTTAGAGTCATTCAAACCGTTAATCGGTTGCGCTGGGTCTAAAATCACCGCAGCAGTGACCACATCCCCAACCAGCGGCCCACGTCCAACTTCATCGACCCCGGCAATCCAGTGATAGCCAGTCGGAAGAATAAAAGGGGGTAGATCGTTATTGGCTTTTATGGTCACGCGGTTATTTTCCTATTAATGTCAGTACCGCTTGCGCGGCTTGTTGATCCGCATCTTTGCGGATCCAATGATGCATCTCTGTGAATTTATCTAATAATGCTTGGTTATCGCTTTGCAATAATCGAGTTAACTCGTGATACAGGTTATCAACACTGCACTCTTGTTGTATAAACTCTTTCACCAGCTCTTGCCCTGCTAAAATATTCGGCAGCGAAACATAAGGTATTTTAACTAATCGTCTCGCTAAAAAAGCGGTAATCGCATTGACTTTATAACCGACCACCATCGGCCGTTTGAGTAACATGCACTCCAATGCGACGGTGCCAGAAGCCAGCATCACCACATCCGATGCCGTAATCACATGACGAGCGGTATCATCGATTAAGGTAAAATCCAGCTCTGGGGCTACTTGCTGCCAAACCGCTTCAAACTGCTCGCGCCGCTGTGAGTTAACCAGCGCGACGACAAATCCTAACTCTGGGTAGGTTTGATGCAGTCGTTGGCACGTTTCAATAAACGGCTTAGCTAGCAGCTTCATTTCTCCGCTACGACTGCCTGGCAACACCGCAAGCCAGCGCTTTTTCTCATCTAACCCTAATAAACGCTGAGCCGCTTGCTTATCGGGCTGAAGTGGTAAAGCATCGGCCAAGGTATGGCCAATAAACTCACACGGTACGTTAAACCGATCATAAAACGCTTTTTCAAACGGTAAAAAAGCGAGCACGAGATCCGTTGCCGCGGCAATTTTAAAAATTCGCTTCTGACGCCAAGCCCATACTGAAGGGCTGACATAATGCACCGTTTTAATTCCCGCTTGCTTTAAATCTCGCTCCAAGCGTAAATTAAAATCCGGCGCATCAATCCCGATAAAGACATCCGGTGGATTTTGCGTAAAATGCTGTACCAACTCGGCTTTAACTTTGAGCAAACGAGGCAAACGCCCTAGCACTTCCACCAAGCCCATGACGGCTAATTCTTCCATATCAAACAGAGAATGGCAGCCTTGATCAATCATTTTCGGGCCGCCAATCCCGACAAATTCAGCATTAGGATAACGGGTTTTGATCGCTTTAATAAAACCTTCACCGAGGGTATCCCCCGACAATTCACCCGCAACAATACCAATACGTAAAGGTTGTTGTTCCATTTCTCAATGCCTCTTGATAGGTAATCGCCATAAAATGCAAAAGATCGCCGATAAATGGCGATCTTTTGTCTAACGCCAAGTCTAAAACTAACGGATGATACCGCGAGCCGAGTTAGCTAAGAAATCAAGAAAACGTTGAACCGCAGGGAAACTTGCCGCTTCTTTAGCGATTTCCACTTTGGCTTCTTCCAAAGTGAGTCCATTACGATACAACGCCTTATAAGCACGGCGAATCGCATGTATTTCCGCTTTCTCAAAACCACGACGCTTTAAGCCTTCAACATTAATGCCAAAAGGGGCACAGTGGTTACCTTGCGCCATGACAAAAGGAGGCACATCTTGTACAACGATCGATCCACCGCCCAGCATACAATGATCGCCAATGTGGCAGAATTGATGAATGGCTGACATACCACCAATGATGGCTTGATTGCCCACCTTGACATGCCCAGCTAAGGTTGCGTTATTGGCAAAAATACAGCGATCACCAATCACACAATCATGAGCAACGTGTGCATTAATCATAAATAAGTTATCACTGCCAACAATGGTGATGCCTTTATCTTGCACAGTACCACGATGCATAGTGACACTTTCACGAATGGTATTGCGATCACCAACAATCAGTTGAGTATCTTCACCCGCGTATTTTAGATCCTGACAGGCTTCACCAATTGAGGCGAATTGGAAGATGCGGTTGTCTTTACCAAGCTTAGTTGGCCCTTTGACAACAACGTGCGATAACAGCTCAGTTCCGTCACCAATCTCCACTTTGCCATCAACATAACAAAATGGACCAATCTTAACATTTGCGCCAATCACTGCGCCGTCTTCGACCACCGCGGTTGGGTGGATTTGTGCCGTTGGATGAATCATATTAAAACTCTCTGCGTGCACATTTTAGAACCGCGGAGCAAACTACGTCACCATCGACTTTTGCCACTCCGTTAAAAAGAGCAATGCCTCGGCGCTCTTTGATAAATTCCACTTCAATCATTAATTGATCGCCAGGGCCAACTGGTTTACGAAACTTTGCATTATCAATGCTTGCAAAATAGTACAGCTCGTTTTCTTTTGGTGCACCGAAAGTTTTAAATGCCAACAACCCAGTCGCTTGAGCCATGGCTTCTAAAATAAGCACGCCAGGGAAAACCGGCAACTGAGGGAAATGACCAGTAAACTGAGGTTCATTCACCGAAACATTCTTTAGCCCAACAAGGTATTTACCTTCTTCATAATCAGTCACACGATCGATCAATAAAAAAGGATAACGGTGCGGAAGCAGGCTCTGAATTTCAGTGATATTCATCATTTTCTTTTCAGTAGTCAAAGTCATATTCCTATCAATAAATAGATTAAATGCGATACTCTGCTCTCAAAGACAGGGAAAACTGTCGCCGCTTAAATCATCACGAAAACAGGCCCAGAGCAGAGCAAATAAGTTGGCTGATATTATATACTCAAACCGCTGAGAGTGGCAGGCAGCAGGTTAATCAATCTGACTAAGGTTCTCGTCAGAAAACACCAAACTAGCGTCACCGACACGCGATATTAACCATCAACAAACCAGAGATAGAGATAAAAAAGACTCGCGTACGGCGAGCCTTTTTAGCAAATCAAGCCATTATGAGTGACTGATTTGCTCAAATTGCTTTTCTAAGGCTTTTAATCGTTTGTTCATCTCTTCAATTCGATGCACCCGTGCGGCGGTTTTACGCCACTCTTTATTCGGCTGCAGTGGAACACCGGATGAATAGATACCTTTCTCTTCAATACTGCGCATCACCATGCCCATGCCGGTAATGGTAACCCCATCAGCAATAGTAATGTGACCATTAATGACTGTCGCACCGCCAATAATGCAGTATTTACCAATATGAGTACTGCCAGCAATCACTGTACCACCAGCAAGGGCACTGCCATATCCGATGTGTACGTTATGCGCAATTTGTAGCTGATTATCAATAATTACATTATCTTCAATCACCGTGTCATCCAGTGCACCACGATCAATGGTTGTCGAGGCACCAATTTCAACGCGATTACCAATCCGTACTGTGCCCATTTGTGGAATTTTTACCCATTCACCACGCTCATTGGCATAGCCAAAACCGTCAGAGCCGATCACGGTACCAGATTGGATCAAACAATCATCACCAATCTGTACGCCATGGTACACGGTGACATTCGCCCACAGCTTAGTGTTATGACCTAATTGTGCGTTATGGCCAATAAAGCATCCAGCACCGACCACCACGTTATCACCAAGAACCACTCCCGACTCAATCACCGCATTTGCGCCAATCGCCACATTTTTACCCAATTGGACATCTGTCGCGACAACTGCACTCGGTGCAATCCCGACCAACGCTGGTTTAGGTGTTTTATCTAATGCCTGAGCTACTTTAGCAAAGGCAATGTAAGGGTCAGCGACCACTAATACATTCGATGGACACAACTCTCGTTCCGATTCTTTCACCATCACTACTGACGCTTGGCACAACTTAAGGTGTTTAGCGTATTTAGTATTAGAAAGAAAGGTGACATCCCCTTCCTTGGCCCTATCCATTGGCGCGACCGCGCTTACTTTCACGTTAGCATCACCGTATAGGGTGCCGCCAGTTATGGTTGCCAAATCGGCTAAAGTTAGTGTCATCATAGTCATCGAATATTATTTAATTGCTTTAATTACTTGCTCAGAAATATTGTACTGTGGTTTACCGTATTGCATAGCGCTAACATCAACAATCAAGTCATAACCTTCTTTTTCCGCGACTTTTTGTACAGCGTCTTGAATAATTTTAAACAATTTTTGTTTTTCTTCTGCTTCACGACGTGCAGAAGCCCGCTCCAGAGCTTGGGCTTTCATCTGGTACATATTATCCAACTGCCCAATTTCCATACGCAATTTTTCAACGTCATCTTGGCTCATCAGCTCAGCATCACGTCTTAATTTTTCAATTTTCGTCTTAGCTTGAGCTTGAAGACTTTGTAGCTCTGCAGCTTTGTCTTTAAACTCGTCCTGCATTTTCTGCAAAACCACTTCACGTTGTGGTAACGCTTGAAATACTTGTGCGGTGTTAATAAAGCCTACTTTTTGCGCAGCCTCAGCAGCATTGGCAAAAAAAGCAGAACTAAGAATGATCAGGCTAACACTGGCCGCTTTAACGGTATTTTTTAACATACTTTCCTCTATTTAGAAGGTTCGTCCGATAGTAAAAGTGAAGAACTCTTCATTATCACCATCGTATTTTTTAATAGGTTTCGCCAACGAAAAGACTAAGGGCCCCATCGGTGACATCCATTGCAGTGCGACACCATAAGATGCGCGATATTTGCTTGGGTCAGAGTAATCGTAGTAGTACTGATTACCAAAAGAGGCATTAGAGCGATAATCAAACTCAGTATCCCATACACTAGCGACATCAACAAAAACACTGGTGCGGACTTGACTACGTGCTTCATCGGATGCGAAAGGCGTCGGCACAATTAATTCTAAGCTGGCCAGGGCAATTGCGTTACCACCGACTGAATCTTTGGTCGCCGTATCTTGACCATTGCTTGAGCTAGAGTAGTCTCGATATACCGCTTTAGGACCCGCCGAGTTAGAGCCAAACCCACGTAAGGTGGTAAAACCACCGGCATAAAAGTTTTCATAAAACGGATAGAGGTTATCTTTACCGTCCGTTTGACCATAACCGTTACCATAACCCAAACGACCACGCAGTAGCAGAGTAAACTCATGTTTTCTGGTTAATGGGAAGTACTGACGCACATCGTATTGGAGCTTGAAAAACTGTGCATCGGACCCCGGAGTGGTCATTTTAGCAAACGCACGCTGATGGTTACCGGCGGTTGGGAAAAAACCTCGGTTAAGGTTATTTCGTGTCCAAGCAACGTTGACATCAAAATCATCGGTGATCAACTCTTTCGGATCACAATCACCTAAGTTGCACAGGAACTGCTCAACTTGTAAATAAGGCGATAAGTTACCAATTTTGTTATGGGTATAGCCAACACCGAATTCAAAACGATTGAGTTCATCAAACGGGAATCCCCAAGTCAAACTGGTGCCATAACTTTGGTTGGTATAATCGACAATCCCTGCTTCTGAAGCTTCAAACTTGTTATAGAAAACGCGGCCGCCAAGACTTACACCATCAATGTTCCAATAAGGATCACGGTATTCAAGTGTAATATTTTGTTGATAGTCGTTAGTGGTTGCTGTGACACCGACACGGTTACCGGTTCCTAAGAAATTATCTTGGGTTAATCCGACGGTAAAACTCACCCCCGATTCGGTACCATAACCGACACCAAAGTTAATACTTCCCGAGTTAGCCTCTTTGACGGTATAGACCAAATCAACTTGATCGTCTGAACCAGGAACACGAACCGTTTGTACATCAACCGTTTCAAAAAAGCCCAAGCGGTTTAAACGCGTTTTTCCAGTATCAATCGCACGCGAATTCAACCAACTGCCTTCCATTTGACGCATTTCTCGGCGTAAAACTTCATCACGAGTGGCGTTGTTACCAATAAAACGAATATCACGGACATAAATACGTTTACCGGCTTCAACATGCACGATGAGAGAAACTTGTTGGGTTTCATCATCAAACTCCGGAATGGTCCGGACTTGAGGATAGGCATAACCGGCTTCACCTAGGACGCGTTTGACACTTTCTTCCAATTGCGTCACCGCCGAGCCCTGATAAGTCTCGCCTAACTCAAAGGGAATCTGAGCCTTAAACTCATCTTCTTTGCCAATCAACTCGCCACGAAATTGAACCTCTTTTACTGTATACGGTAAACCTTCATTCAAATTCAGGGTGATGTAGACACCTTTTTTATCTGGGGAGATAGAGACGTGGGTCGATTCAACTTGGAACTTCAAATAGCCACGGTCCAAGTAAAAAGTGCGTAGAGCTTCAATATCTGCTGCTAGTACCTGCTTTTGATACTTATCATCAGAGAGGAAGTTCCACCACGATAGATCGACATTCAGGTTGAAGCGAGATAAAAGATCTTCATTACTGAACACTTCATTACCGATAAAGTTAATCTGTTGAATTTTTGCCGAAACACCCTCGGTAAAAATAAACTTCAAATCAGCTCGATTGCGCGGTAAAGGCGTAACCACTGCTTTTACGCTGGCGTTATATTTACCGACGCTGTAATAAAAATCTTCTAAGCCTTTTTCGATATTGCTCAGTTTAGTACGATCCAAAGCCTCACCAACTCGAATACCAGAAGCTTCAAGATTTTGTTGCAGTTGCTCTTGTTTAATCGCTTTGTTGCCAGAGAAAGAGACACTCGCAATGGTTGGACGCTCTTGAACTTGTACGATCAACGCGGAACCATCGCGCAGAACTTTCACGTTTTCAAAGTTACCCGAGGCATACAACGCTTGGATAATTTGTGCAACATCTTGAGAATCAACGGTATCGCCAATTCGCACAGGCATTCTCAATAACGCAGCCCCGAGAGCCACTCGCTGCAGTCCTTGAATCTGAATGTCCTGCACTACAAAATTTTCGGCACCACTAACGGATACGCTTGTTGCGAGCAGTGTCGCGAACAGGATTTTTTTCATCGCCATATTTGTTTTAGTTAGTCCTTACTACAACCATTGCCTAATGCGAATCAATCACAGGCGAGTAAAATCGTTAAATATCGCTACCGCCATTAAGGAGAAAATGATCACTCCTCCGAGTCGATAGCCAATTTCTTGTATTTTTTCCGGAACAGGGCGTCGAATCACCGCTTCAATCGCGAAGAACAGTAAGTGCCCACCATCAAGCATTGGCAGAGGAACCAAATTAATAATCCCCAAGTTTATACTGATCAAGGCCAAGAAACCGAGAAAATAAACTAAGCCATAATCAGCCGTTGTCCCAGCCCCTTTAGCAATAGAGATCGGCCCACTAAGATTATTCAGTCCCACATCACCGACAATCAGCTTTTTCAGCATACTGATGGTTAAGTCGATCACTTGGCCTGTCTTTGCAAACGCTTTACCGATCGAGTCGATCACGCCAAACTGTAACTCAAAGCGATACCCCGGCGGCCATTCAGCCATTTGCGGAGCGATACCAGCAAACCCTATCGTTTGTCCAGATACGCTTCGTGCATCAGGAACCAAAGTAAGCGTTAACCGTTGCTGATCACGTTCGATCCCTATCTCTAACGCTTGATTAGGATGTGCCTTAATCTCTGTAACCGCCTGTTGCCAAGATGAAACCGTTTGACCGTTAATGTGCGTTAAGCGATCGCCTACTTGCAGTCCCGCTTTAGCTCCAGCACTACCAGCAGAAATCGTCGCTAATACCGTCGATACTTCAGGTACAAAAGGTTTAAATCCCAGCGCTCCCATAGCAGACTCTGTTTCTGGGTTAAAGTTCCATGACGCTAGGTCAAAAGTCTTGATTTGCTCGATGCCAATGTCATCTGGAGAAGCGACGGTCAAGGTTAGGCTCTGGTTACCAATATGGCGAATTAATCCCATATTGACTGACTCCCAATCCAGCGTCTTCACGCCTGATACGGCCTTAATTTCCATACCAGGCTTTACTCCGGCCTCTGCAGCAATCGAGTATGGCGCGACGTCACCAATCACCGGTTTGACCGCAGGTACACCAATAATAAAAACCAACCAGTAAGCGAAAAGAGCGAACAAAAAGTTAAAAGCTGGCCCCGCAGCAACAATCGCTGTGCGTTGCCATAATGATTTTTTATCAAAAGCGAATGGATACTGCTCGCGGGGAATATCGTCTACTCGGCTATCGAGCATTTTGACGTAGCCACCGAGTGGAATAACCGAAATACTGTACTCCGTTCCGTCTTTACCCATACGTTTCCAAATCGCTCGTCCAAAGCCAATTGAAAACTTTTCTACTTTAACGCCGCACTTTCTTGCCACCCAAAAATGCCCGTACTCATGGACGGCGACTAAAATGCCTAAGGCGACAATAAAGGCAACGAAGTTCCATAAAATGCCACTCATAACATACGCTCTTTCAAGTGTTGATTAGCCAGACTGCGCGCCATTGTATCTAGCTCGAGTAGGCTTTCCAAGTGATAGGAATGTAACGGACTGTTTGCCCCGCACACGGTCGACAATACCTTTTCATTAATCACAGCAATATCAGTAAAACGAATCTGCCCTCGTAAAAAGGCCTCAACGGCCACTTCATTCGCCGCATTGAGCGACGTAGTGGCATGCTGGCCGAGATAACACGCGTCTACCGCCAATTGCAAACAAGGGTAACGCTGATAATCAACCTCCATAAAGGTCAACTCACTTAAACGAGTAAAGTCTAGCGGTTCAACGCCTGCACTGACCCGCTGAGGATAGGCCAGCGTTTGTGCAATTGGCGTCGCCATATCTGGCTCGCCGAGCTGTGCAATCACCGAACCATCCCGATATTGAACCATTGAATGGATCACTGATTGAGGGTGGATCAAAACCTTAAGCTGTTCACGAGATGCGTTAAATAGCCACTTAGCCTCAATATACTCAAGCCCTTTGTTCATCATGGTTGCAGAATCAACCGATATTTTGGGCCCCATCGACCAATTAGGGTGAGCAATCGCTTGTTCTGGAGTCACTTGAGCTAAAGTCTCAATATCGGCATAACGAAATGGCCCGCCGGACCCCGTCAGCAGAATATGGGAAACGCCCTGTTCTTGTAAATTACAGCGTCCGAGCTGAGTTTGAATATCAACGGGTAAACATTGAAAAATCGCATTATGTTCACTGTCGACGGGCAATAATTCAGCCCCATAGTGCTCAACCGCATCAATAAATAACTGCCCAGACATAACCAAGGCTTCTTTGTTAGCTAAGAGAACTCGCTTCCCGGCTTTAACCGCGGCCATCGTCGGTAACAGACCTGCGGCACCGACAATCGCCGCCATCACAGTATCAACATCATCGCTAGCAGCAACATGACACATTGCCTCTTGGCCATACAACACTTCGGTTGGCAGTGAAAGTCCAGCCAATTGGGAGGATAACAACTGTGCCGCTTGTGGCGTCGCCATTACGGCATACTTAGGTCGCCATGTTTGGCAAAGCTCGCGCATTTTGTTGACATTACTACCCGCCACCAAAGCAACCACACTAAAGTGATCAGGATTCTCGGCCACCACTTTAAGGGTGCTCGCACCAATAGAGCCAGTGGCTCCGAGAATGGTTAATTTACGCATCACAAAAACCGTCATGGTTTATGCTGATGAAGGCGTGCTTCACCAGCATTAAAATAAGAAATAGCATAAAGCAAATACAGGGAAAGCAGCCGTCAGACTATCCACTCGGTCTAAAATACCACCGTGACCAGGAATGATTTTACTGCTGTCTTTAATGCCAGATACCCGCTTAAACATACTTTCCACCAAATCGCCCAAGACTGAGATCACTACGGTAACCAAAATGGTCAATAGCATGATAGTGGTAGACGCAAATTGAATATTAAACCAACTGGCGCATAACCAACCCACCAACATGGCAGCAATAACCCCACCGACTAAGCCTTCAATAGTTTTATTCGGACTGACAGCTGGAGCCATTTTACGCTTGCCAAAACTTTTGCCGGAAAAGTAAGCCCCACTGTCCGCAGCCCACACAATCAAACAGACATAAAGTACCAATTTCGCCCCGTGATAACTGTCGGAGACAATATGTTCAGAGCGTAAAAAAATCACACTCCAAAAGAAAGGCAATAATGTCAGTACGCCAAAGAGATGACGCACAGCATTGGAATTTTCCCAGCAAGCTCGTGATTTAGGATAGGTAATGGCTAAACCACTAGCGACAATCCACCATAGTGAGCCGATCACTAAGATGCCATAATGCATCGGTTGCAAGGCACTTAATACCGAAAGCTGAGGTACAAGCAGCCAATAACTTATGGCACCAACCACCAGACCGGGTAATAAGGCAAGATAACGAGAGGAAGAAGAAACGAATTGCGTCCATTCCCATAAGCCCAATAACGTTACTACGCCCAACGCCAAAATAAAGCCAGATTGCGGGAGCCAAAAAATGCCAGCAATCACTAAAGGGGCAAGTAAAAGCGCAGTAATAATTCTTTGCTTCAAACTGAGAAGTCCTATTTTATGGTGTCATTAACGCTTTGACTTGCTCACCGGTACAACCAAATCGGCGCTCACGATTAACAAACCAAGTCACAGCTTCAATTAAACTTTCTTCACCAAACTCAGGCCAATAAACAGGAGTAAAATACATTTCTGCATAAGCCAACTGCCAAAGAAGGAAGTTACTGATCCGGCATTCACCACTGGTGCGAATCAGTAAATCCACTTCAGGAAGATCAGCCATCGTTAAATGTTCAGCGATCAATGTCTCGTTAATATCCGTGACACTGAGTTCATCACGACTGATTTTAAGAGCAATATGGCGCATCGCCTGAGTGATATCCCATTTTCCACCGTAATTCGCCGCAATATTAATCACCATGCCCGTATTATGCTGAGTCAGCGCTTCAGCTTGGGCGATTTTACTTTGTAACCGCTCACTGAATCGACTGGTATCACCAATAATACGTAAACGCAGGTTATTTTTGTGCAGTTTTTTGACCTCGGTCGATAAGACACGAAGAAATAACTCCATCAACACGCCGACCTCTTCCTCAGGACGTCGCCAATTTTCACTGCTAAAGGCAAATAAAGTCACGGCTCTGATCCCCAGTTTTGCTGCGGTAGAAACCGTTTTACGCACCGCAGCAACCCCGTTTTTGTGGCCAAAGATCCGAGGTTTACCTTGTGCTTTTGCCCAACGACCATTGCCATCCATAATAATGGCGATATGCTGAGGGAGAACATCTAACGAGAGCTGCGAATTTTGCATAGAAACGTAATAAAGAAAAAAGATGGTGAAGAGTAGCATAAAAAAACGCTGTGCTGTGAGCACAGCGTTTTCCTGTTAAGGTTTTGTAGAAATTAAACTTCCATGAGTTCTTTTTCTTTAACCGCTAAGATGTCATCAATTTTCTTGACAGCCGCATCGGTCAGTTTTTGAATTTCATCTTGAGCCTTACGCTCTTCATCTTCTGAAATTTCTTTATCTTTCAATAACGCTTTTAGATCGTTGTTGGCGTCACGACGAATGTTGCGCACGGCTACTCGACCACCTTCCGCTTCACCACGGACGATTTTAACAAGATCACGACGACGCTCTTCCGTTAATGGTGGCAGTGGAACACGAATCACGGTTCCTGCTGACATTGGGTTTAACCCTAAATCAGACATAAGAATCGCTTTTTCAACTTTTGGCGTAAGTTCTTTATCAAATACCGTAATCGCTAATGTACGTGCATCTTCAGCAATCACGTTGGCAATTTGGCTTAGAGGTGTTGACGCACCGTAGTACTCAACAGAGAGGCCAGATAGTAGGCTTGGGTGAGCGCGACCAGTACGAATCTTTGATAGATTGTTCTTTAGCGCTTCTACACTTTTATCCATACGCTCTTGAGCGTCTTTTTTGATCTCATTAATCACAATATCACCTTAATTCTTATTTCATTTCGAGAGTGATTATACAGCGGAGCTGATCAGCGTACCTTCCGCTTCACCCATAACCACACGGCGTAATGCGCCAGGCTTGTTCATATTAAAGACACGGATTGGCATGTTGTGATCGCGAGCCAGAGTAAAGGCCGCCAAATCCATCACTTTAAGTTCTTTATCCAGTACATCGTTGTAACCCAGCTTATCATACAGTTGCGCATCTGGATTGGCTACAGGGTCAGCACTGTAGACGCCGTCTACTTTTGTCGCTTTGAGAACCACGTCAGCTTCAATTTCGATACCACGTAAACAAGCGGCAGAATCGGTTGTGAAAAACGGGTTACCCGTACCAGCAGAAAAAATCACTACACGACCTTGACGTAATTGACTGATCGCGTCAGCCCAATTGTAGTCGTCACATACCCCTTTAAGTGGGATAGCAGACATCACGCGTGCATTCACGTAAGCTCGATGTAGGGCGTCACGCATCGCAAGGCCATTCATCACTGTCGCCAACATGCCCATATGGTCACCCACAACACGGTTCATTCCCGCTGCCGCTAAGCCTGCACCACGGAATAAGTTGCCACCACCAATGACGACACCCACTTGAACACCTAATTCGACCAATTCTTTTACTTCTTGTGCCATACGATCAAGCACGGTCGGATCGATACCAAAACCTTCTTCACCTTGAAGCGCTTCACCGCTCAATTTTAATAAAATACGTTGATATGCGGGTTTAGGGTTTGTTGTCATGGACTTTACCTTTCAAAAAGTATCGTTAGTTAACAGTCATAAATAAACTTACTGCGTAAATGTATTGATGATCATTACCATCGTGAGTTCGAAAACCGCTCTCTTTAACCGTCGAGGGAGTGATATTCGTAAAAAGACCGCAGCCATGGCCACGGTCTTTATCTTGGTCATCAAAAAGGCAATTAACCTTTCTGAGCCATAGCCACTTCTTCAGCGAAGCTCAGGCCTTCTTGTTTTTCGATACCTTCACCTACTTCTAGGCGAACGAAAGTTGATACTGAAGCGCCTTTCTCTTTCAAAATTTCACCAACAGTTTTCTTTGGCTCCATAACGAAAGGTTGACCAGTTAGAGAAACTTCACCGGTGAATTTCTTCATGCGGCCTTCAACCATTTTCTCTGCGATCTCTTTTGGCTTGCCTTCGTTCATTGCGATTTCAACTTGAACTTCACGCTCTTTCGCAACAACATCAGCCGGTACATCTTCAGGATTAACGTATTCAGGGCGAGAAGCCGCTACGTGCATCGCGATGTGTTTTAGAGTTTCTGCATCGGCATCACCAGCAACCACAACACCAATACGAGAACCGTGGCTGTATGCAGCCAAAGCTTTACCTTCAGCGTATTGAACGCGACGGATATTGATGTTTTCGCCGATTTTAGCAATAAGAGTCACACGAGCATCTTCAAATTGTGCTTGTAGCTCTTCTAGGCTTAGTTTTGATGCTAACGCTGCTTCAGCGACTTCGTTAGCGAATGCTAGGAAGTTGCCATCTTTAGCAACGAAATCGGTTTGACAGTTGATTTCAACCAAAGCGGCAGAACCTTCTGCTTCTTTGATGATGATCGCGCCTTCAGCAGCGATATTACCTGCTTTTTTAGCCGCTTTTGCAGCACCGCTTTTACGCATATTTTCGATGGCAAGTTCGATGTCACCGTTGGTTTCAACGAGTGCTTTCTTACATTCCATCATACCTGCGCCAGTACGTTCACGCAGTTCTTTTACTAGAGCAGCAGTAACAGCCATTCTCTATTCCTCAGTTGATTCAGGATTAAAAATTGGGGGCCTAATGATTTGGCCCCCAATACTAACTATGACTTAGCCCATGTAGTACTCTACAGAAGGCTAAGTAAGACTAAGAGCCGCTATTATTCCGCTTCTACAAAGCCGTCTTTTTCAGCAACTGCCGCTACGTCTTTGTTACGACCTTCGTTTACTGATTCAGCTGCAGCGTTCAGGTATAGTTGAACGGCACGGATCGCATCGTCGTTACCTGGGATGATGTAATCAATACCATCTGGGTTAGAGTTAGTATCAACAACAGCAAACACTGGAATGCCTAGGTTGTTTGCTTCTTTAACTGCAATGTGCTCGTGATCAGCGTCGATAACGAATAGAGCGTCAGGTAAACCGCCCATGTCTTTGATACCACCAAGAGATTTCTCAAGCTTGTCCATTTCACGAGTACGCATTAGCGCTTCTTTCTTGGTTAGCTTGTCGAAAGTGCCATCAGTCGCTTGAACTTCAAGTTCTTTTAGACGCTTGATTGATTGACGAACGGTTTTCCAGTTAGTTAGCATACCACCTAACCAACGGTTGTTTACGTAGTATTGATTGCTTGCAATCGCTGCTTCTTTTACTGCTTCAGAGGCTGCGCGCTTAGTACCTACGAAAAGTACTTTACCTTTTTTGTCGCCGATTTTCACTAGCTCAGCCAGTGCTTCGTTGAACATTGGTACGGTTTTTTCTAGGTTGATGATATGAACTTTGTTACGAGCGCCAAAAATGAATGGTTTCATTTTTGGGTTCCAGTAACGAGTCTGGTGACCGAAGTGAACACCAGCTTTTAGCATATCGCGCATTGATACAGTTGCCATGAAATAATCCTCTATGGGGTTAGGCCTCCACATCCCCCATGTCTCCGACTCCTCAACGTTTATAACGCTGGAAGCACCCCGGAACATGTGTCGGAATGTGTGTGATTTAAAGATAAATGTGTGTGGACTCGGGCAGTTTCGCCGTTACGAAGAAATCAGGCCGATGTTCCGGTGCGTTTTATATCATATTTAGCACTAATCTGACTAGCAAAAATTGTGGCGTAGGCGCTTGGATTGAACCAGCGAGAGCGATGATGAGCAAGAAAATCCATCTTACTATCGATCATCAGGAGGTGCGTCATTTAACCTAGCTAACCATCGCGCTTAATCATTCTTATTTACACCGCTTCTTGCGCTTCCTTTTCTCACTGTTACAATATTGCGATTAGCACCCAGTGCCTAAAATTTGAATAGAGAAAGCCGATGTCTGTAAAAATTAAAAATGCTCAAGAAATAGAAAAAATGCGTGTAGCGGGGCGATTGGCTGCGCAAGTTTTAGAAATGATTGAACCTCACGTCAAAGCTGGCGTGACCACTGAACACCTTAACCAACTTTGCCACGATTATATTACCGAAGTTCAAGGCGCTATTCCTGCCCCTCTTAACTATCATGGCTTCCCAAAATCGATTTGCACATCGATTAACCATATCGTGTGCCATGGCATTCCGGCTGAACAAGACACGCAATTTGGTCAACTGCTTCGCCCTGCCGTCTTAAAAGAGGGTGACATTATGAACATCGATATTACCGTCATTAAAGATGGTTATCATGGTGATACCTCAAAGATGTTCTTAATTGGTGATGTGCAGCCAGCCGACAAACGTTTATGTCTAGTCGCTCAAGAGTGTCTCTATTTGGCCTTAAAAAAAGTGAAACCAGGCGTACAACTCGGCGAAATTGGTACCGCGATAGAGAAATACATCAAAACCAATAATAAAAATAACCCGCGTTCAAAATTCTCGATTGTTCGTGACTACTGTGGTCATGGTATCGGCGCAGAGTTTCATGAAGAGCCACAAGTAGTGCACTACAAAAATAGTGACCGCACACTGCTTCGTGAAGGGATGATTTTTACCATTGAGCCGATGATCAATGCGGGTAAATTTGGTTGTCGCTTGGATGATGAAGATAACTGGACCGTCTATACCGCCGATAGTAAGAACTCGGCTCAATGGGAGCACACCATTTTGGTTACCGCAGATGGCTGTGAAATTCTCACGCTACGTGAAGAAGAGACCATCCCACGTATTTTCCACAATGCTTAATCCTGCCCGATAGTCGGTAAAGGGAGCTTGAGCTCAGCGCTTGATTTCTGTTAGATTGAGCATTCACACTGAGTTCACTCCCTGGCATGGACCGCACTGTTATGGCTTATTTATCCCCGCTGAATTACACCGATCAACAGCTCACGGTTGAGCAATTAAAACAGCAACTCGACCTTTTTTCTGCCTACCAGCGCCAAGCGTTTCTCTCTCGCCATCCGGTCAGTGATCTCGTGGTTGGCCGTGCCGATTATATGGATATGCTCCTGAATCGTCTTTGGCAATATTTTGGGTTTGATAAACTCAATGACCTCTGTCTGGCCGCTGTTGGCGGATACGGAAGAGCTGAATTACATCCCTTATCAGATATTGATATTTTAGTCGTCTCTACGACCCGATTAGCCGATGATATTGGCAGTAAAGTCAGCCAATTCATTACCTTATTATGGGACTTGCGCCTAGAAGTCGGCCATGCTGTACGTACTGTAGAAGAGTGTATTGAGATTGGTAAAGCGGATTTAACCGTGGCCACCAATTTGCAAGAGGCACGCTTGTTGTGCGGCAGTGACCGTATTTTCCAACGTTTACAATCAGCCATTCATAGCGAATCTTTTTGGCCAAGTGAATGCTTCTACCAAGCTAAAATAAAAGAGCAACGTGAGCGTCATGCCCGTTATCACGATACGGCCTATAATCTTGAGCCCGACATTAAATCAACGCCTGGCGGTCTAAGAGATATTCATACCTTAAGCTGGGTTGCTCGTCGCCACTTTGGGGCGACATCACTCTATGAAATGAGCCGCTTCGGCTTTCTTACTGACGCTGAATTTCGTGAACTGGCCGAATGCCAAGATTTTTTGTGGCGAGTTCGCTTCGCTCTGCATCTTGAACTAAAACGTTATGACAATCGACTCGGTTTTGCTCATCAAGCTCAAGTCGCCGAACATCTTGGATTTACTGGCGAAGGCAACCGAGCGGTCGAAAAAATGATGAAGGAGTTCTATCGCACCTTACGCCGCGTATCTGAACTCAATAAAATGCTCTTGAAGTTGTTTGATCAAGCGATCTTAAACCGTGGTGAAGAAGTCAAAGCAGAGATCATTAATCACGACTTTCAGCGTCGTGGTTCATTAATTGAAGCTCGAAAGCCCGCTCTATTTCAAGCTCGACCTGAAACCATTCTCGATATGTTTTTGCTCATGGCCAATGACTCGAGCATTGATGGGGTTGCCCCTTCTACGATGCGCCAATTAAGAACCGCACGGCGACGATTGAACAAATTTTTGCATACGATTCCTGCTGCGCGTGAAAAGTTTCTCGCGCTGACTCGTCACCCTAATGCGCTTCACAAAGCGTTTGGACAAATGCATAAATTGGGCGTATTGGCCGCTTATTTACCGCAATGGAGTCAGATAGTTGGGCAGATGCAATTTGACTTGTTTCATGTTTATACCGTTGATGAGCACAGCATTCGTCTACTAAAACATATCCATCTGTTTAATGACCCAAAAAACCATCAACGTCATCCTATTTGCTGTGAGATTTTCCCGAAAATACAAAAAAAAGAACTGCTGATCCTCGCGGCCATTTTCCATGATATTGCCAAAGGCCGCGGCGGCGATCATTCAGAAATAGGTGCGAGTGAAGCTTACGATTTTTGTATCGAACACGGCCTCTCTAAGCCAGAAGCGAAACTGGTGGCTTGGTTAGTCCAAAATCACTTATTAATGTCCGTCACCGCTCAACGGCGCGATATTTATGATCCAGACGTGATCATCGAATTTGCTAAAAAAGTCCGCGATGAAGAGTATCTGGAATACTTGGTCTGTTTAACGGTGGCTGATATTTGCGCCACTAATCCAGACCTATGGAACAGTTGGAAACGAACCTTACTGGCGGAACTCTTTTACTCAACGCAAAGAGCATTAAGACGCGGGCTTGAACACCCTGTTGATGTTCGAGAACGAATTCGTCATAACCAACAAATGGCGTCGGCACAGCTACGTAAAGAAGGCTTCCATAGCCGTGAAATCGAGCAATTGTGGCAACGATTTAAAGCCGATTACTTTTTACGCCATACTCACAAACAAATAGCATGGCATGGTATGCACATTTTAACGCACTCATCGCCTACTGAACCTTTGGTCTTAATCAGTAAAAAAGCCACGCGCGGTGGTACCGAAGTGTTTGTGTATACCAAAGATCAGCCCGCATTGTTTGCAACCGTGGTCGCCGAATTAGACCGTCGAAACCTGAATGTTCATGACGCGCAAATCATGACCAGTAAAGACGGCTATGTTTTAGATACCTTTATGGTCTTAGATCACAACGGCCAAGCAATTGAAGAAAACCGTCATCATGCGTTAATTAAGCATTTAAGCCATGTATTGACCGATGGCCGTCCAACGAGACTCAAAACACGCCGCATCCCACGTAATCTGCAACATTTCACGGTTCGAACTCAGGTCGATTTCTTACCAACAAAAAGCAAAAAACGCACCTTAATGGAGCTGGTTGCTCTCGATACTCCGGGATTACTGGCGACCATAGGAGCGACGTTTGCCGAATTAAACTTAGATTTACATGGGGCAAAAATCACTACCTTAGGAGAGCGCGCAGAAGACTTATTTATTTTAACCAATCAACAAGGGGCTAAACTCACAGACCAAGAGCAAAGTACCCTACGTGAACGATTAATTGATACTATTGCTCAGCTCTCTTCTTCTCACCAAGAAGCTTTATCGCCTTAATCACTCAAAACAATGCAGAGGATGCTTATGTTTCCACAACTCACCAGCTTGGGAATCGATCAACCCCATACGATTGAACGTTACTCATTGCGCCAAGAGGCGCAAAAAGATGTGCTAAAAATCTATTTCAAGAAACAAAAAGGTGAGTTTTTTGCTAAAAGTGTCAAATTTAAATACCCAAGACAGATCAAAACGGTTTTGGTCGATGGCGGTACTCACCAATACCGAGAAATTAGCGAAATCAATCGTACTCTTACTTTAGTCATTGATGAGTTGAACCAACTCACACGTAATGAGAACGCCGGAGATAACGGCAGTGAGGTGGACGTTAAACAAAAAATATTGAGTGATTTACGTCACTTAGAGAAAGTAGTGGCCAGCAAAATTGCTGAAATTGAAGCCGATCTGAACAAACTTTAGTTTGGCTTACCCATAAGGGAGCCTCTGCTCCCTTATGGGTGACTGATCAACACGACGTAACTGTGCTTAGTTTAGCCATCCCGCCCACTGCCCAACAAAAAACAGCATGATAGCCGCCATGATACCCGCGACGATATCATCGAGCATAATTCCTACGCCACCTTCTACTTGTTTATCTAGCCATCCAATTGGCCATGGTTTGACCATATCAAAAAAACGAAAGAGCACGAATCCCGTAACAATCCATTGCCAATCAAAGATTGGCAATTGCAGTAACGGAACAATAGACATGGTGATCCAAAAACCAGCAAACTCATCCCAAACAATCGAACCATGATCGTGAACTTGCATATCTGTTGACGTCACTTGGCAAATTTTCACCCCGAGAATGCACGCCATTAAGACGACGAAAAGATAGGCAAATAAGGGCAGTTGCACTAGAAGTAGATACAGAGGAATGGAAGCTAATGTCCCCATTGTGCCAGGTATGATCGGCGATAAACCACTGCCAAATCCGGTAGCCAGTAGATGCCAAGGATTGCGTAGTGAAAGACGAGAAAGAGGATGGCTCATGCTGATTCCTTAAAATGATCATAACCAGTCAACGACCAGTCGACTTTTTGCCCATGGTTGAGTAAGTCAAACACGCCATGAGGACGAATTTGACCAATGCAGGTGATAGGCGTCGCAGTATGTGCCAGAGCACTTGCTAACGATCCTTTATTCTCTTCAGGCACCGTAAAGCAGAGTTCGTACTCTTCACCACTGGTTAATGCATACTGCTGCGCAATAAGCGGATCCCCCGTGTACTGCACTAACGCTTCAGATAACGGCAAGGTATGCAAATCAAGACTCGCTCCTACTTGAGAAGCACTTAAAATATGGGTTAAATCCGCGACTAGGCCATCAGAAATATCAATCGCTGATGAGGCTAAATTGAGCAAGGCTTGTCCGGCGAGAACTCGTGGAGTCGATACGTAATGACGTGACTCTAACACTGATGCACAAGGTAGAGCACGTTTACTCGCATCGAGTACCACCTCAAGTCCCGCTTTACTGTCGCCGAGTTGACCTGTGACATAAATCCAGTCCCCGACTTTTGCACCAGAACGTAACAAGGCTTTATCTTGCGGTACAAAACCTTGCACGGTGAGAGTGATACTCAACGGACCTTTGGTGGTATCACCACCAATCAATTGTACATTGTAGTAGTTCGCTAAATCAAAAAAGGCGTCACAAAATGGAGTAAGCCAATTGGGGTTAATCTCAGGTAAAGTAAGTGCCATCGAGACCCAAGCAGGGGTTGCCCCCATCGCGGCTAAATCACTGATATTAGAAGCAAGGGCTTTATGTGCCACCCATGCTGGATTAGCATTAGCCAGAAAATGAGTCCCTGCAACTAAGGTATCGGTACTGATAGCCAGCCGAACATTCTCTGGTACATTGACGATTGCACAATCATCCCCCAGAGCTAAATGGACATCTTTACGCTGTGGTTGACGTGCCGCCAAATAGTGTTCAATAAAGTTAAATTCACCTAACATGGATGATTCTCTAGCCAGACCAACGAATCCACCGAATGATTCATTCATACGATGTAAATGCGGTTAGTAAAACTAAGCCCATCAATAACACTCGCTCAACCGTTGTAGATGGACTCATTGGTCGATTTTATCTATAAAAAAGGCCAGCGAATGCTGACCTTTTATGCCAAAACTGATTACGCTTTTTTGCGTACATGAGGCGCGGCTTTATCAAGCACGCCATTCACAAACTTATGGCTATCTTCTGCTGCAAACACTTTTGCTAGCTCAATGGCCTCGTTAATCACGACCTTATAAGGAACATCTTCGCGTCGAGTCATTTCATACATCGCTAGACGAAGTAGCGCAAGTTCCATCATATCCAAATCTTGCATCGGACGAGAAACAAAAGGACGTAGTTTGCTATCTAGCTCGGTATGATTGAGCACAACGCCGACAAGCAGATCACGGAAATAGGTCACATCGGTTTGTGGAGCCGATAGCGCAGGCTCTGCTGCATGATGTTCTTCTTCATCATACTTACCACCGGATAAGAACTGCTCTTCAATAGTCGCCACATTCTCTTTAGTAATTTGCCACGAATAAATAGCTTGTAGCGCAAATTGACGTGCATTACGACGTGCGGCTGGTTTCACACTGGCCCCCATTAGGAATCGATTTCAGAAAGAACGTTTATCATCTCAAGTGCGCTAAGTGCTGCTTCTGCACCTTTATTACCAGCCTTGGTTCCTGCGCGTTCAATAGCTTGATCGATAGTATCAACAGTTAACACACCAAACGCGACAGGAATACTGAATTCCATCGACACTTGGGCTAACCCTTTATTCATTTCACTGCAAACATAGTCAAAGTGTGGTGTACCACCACGAATAACCGAACCCAGTGACACTATCGCATCAAATTTGCCTGTTTTGGCAACGCGCTGAGCCACCAGTGGCAGCTCAACCGCACCAGGACAACGCACAACGGTAATATTCTCGTCGCTAACTTGACCATGACGCTTTAAAGTATCGATGGCACCAGACAGCAGACTTTCGTTAATAAAACTGTTGAAACGAGAAATCACAATCGCAACTTTGGCATGGGGGGCTGGGAAACCACCTTCGATCACTTTCATAAGCTTTCCTTTAACTCTGTTCATCAAGTGAGAATCGCCGGATTCTAGCACAAATTTGTGAACAATATCTAATAGTAATTTGCCGCCACAAGGGCGGCCTATCGTGCAGACTTAACGAGCCGAACGTAGAATAACTGGCTTACTCGCTGATATACTCGACAACATTTAAGCCAAATCCACCCAAGGCGTGGTATTTCTTATTGGCTGAAGAGAGCAAACGCATATCACTGACGCCTAAATCGGCAAGGATCTGTGAGCCAACCCCGACCCGTCGAGATGTCCCTTGCTTTTTCGCCATCGTTGGGGCTGCGCCTTTATCTTGCTGTTCAAACATTTTAACGCGATGGATAAGCAGATCAGTGGACTCTTCATTACCAAGAATCACCAACACGCCCCCTTCTTGACCAATACGTTGCATGGCTTTATCCAAAGTCCAACTACGATCGGCGCTGCGATCGCTACGTAATAGATCAGTAAAGGTATCTTGTAGATGAACACGCACTAAAGGCGCTTGCTGACTCACGCTCTCTTTGCGCAAAGCAAAATGAATTTGATTGTCAATGATATCGCGATACGTCACCAGCTCAAATTCACCGAATTCGGTTGGCAATTGGCATTGCGCGACCCGTTCGATGGTGGTTTCTGTATTATTACGATACTCAATTAAATCGGCAATGGTACCTAATTTGATGTCGTGTTTTTTAGCAAAAACCTCCAGATCGGGGCGACGAGCCATACTGCCATCGTCATTGAGGATCTCGACAATCACTGACGCAGGCTCAAGCCCGGCGAGACGTGCTAAATCACAACCGGCTTCAGTATGACCTGCGCGGGTAAGTACGCCGCCATCTTGCGCTGCTAATGGAAAAATATGCCCAGGTTGGACTAAATCGGCTGCTTTAGCCTCTTTTGCTACGGCAGCTTGCACCGTACGAGCGCGATCAGCCGCTGATATCCCCGTCGTTACGCCTTCTGCTGCTTCAATCGATACCGTAAAGTTAGTGGTATACTGTGCGTTATTATCCTGCACCATCGGAGCTAATCCTAGATGCTGGCAACGACTTTTAGTCATGGTTAAACAAATCAATCCGCGCCCATGAGTCGCCATAAAATTGATCGCTTCTGGTGTGATATGCTCAGCGGCCATGATTAAATCGCCTTCATTTTCGCGATCTTCATCGTCCATCAAGATAACCATTTTACCTAAGCGAATATCTTCGATAATGTCTTGTGGGGTACTAATTGACATGACTGTTGTCCTATATTTTGTCTTATTGCGTCACGTATGATTACGCAAAACCATTTTGTTGTAAGAATTCCATTGTCATTCGAGAAGGTGATTCGGGCTCATTCTGACCACCGACCAATAAACGTTCTAAATATCGAGCAAGCACATCCACTTCGAGGTTCACCTTGCGGCCAGGTTGAAAGCCATCAATGGTCGTTTCTAACGAGGTATGCGGCACGATGGTCAGCTTAAAGGCATTTTTTCGTAACCCATTGACGGTTAAGCTAATCCCATCAATAGTGATCGAGCCTTTTTCAGCAACATACCGAGTTAACTCATTCGGTAAGCTCACCCACAATTCAATCGCACGCCCCACCCACTGGCGCTCAATAATTTCACCAATCCCATCAACGTGTCCCGATACAATATGCCCACCAAAACGCGTCGTCGGAAGCATGGCTTTTTCTAAGTTGAGTTTTTCTCCAACTTGATAGTGAGCAAACGCTGATTTATTGAGTGTTTCTAATGAGAGATCGGCACAGTAATGTTGAGAACTGACATCAATAACGGTTAAACACACACCGTTAGTAGCAATGCTATCGCCGAGTTTAACATCACTCATATCAAGTTTTCCCGTAGCAACGGTAATGGTGACGTCTTCACCTTGGCGAGTCATCTCAACCAAGGAGCCTACAGCTTCTATAATTCCGGTAAACATAATCAGTTATCTTATTGGGTTGAGGTAAGAGTTGCGGTTAGGCGAAGATCTGGGCCGACCATTCGACAGTCTTGAATGACTAATCCTAATGCTTGATCCATATGAGTAAAACCTAAGGCGCCTAATAAACCACGGCCGTCACTGCCCATGATTTTTGGCGCAAGGTAGATGATTAGTTCATCTACCAGTTGCTGCTCAAGCAAGCTTTTGGCCAATGTTGGCCCAGCTTCTACCCAAAGATGATTGATCTGATACTGTTCAGCCAAACTGGCTAAGATATCACGCAGATCGAGCTGTTGATGTTCATTCAATGGCACACACAGTTCCGCGTCTTGTTCTGCTACACGAATTATCGGTGAAGCGGTGGCATAAAGAGCCAGTGATTGGTGCAATTGATGCTGGCGGTCAAGTATCACACGAGTTGGCTGGCGAAGTTCAGCATGAGGGTATTGCTGTTGCACATCGGCTGGTAATTCAGACCAACGTACCGCTAATGAGGCGTTATCGGCGACCACCGTTTGACTGGTTGATAACACCGCTCCTGCTTGCGCTCGATATACTTGAACATCTTGCCGTGCTTGAGCTGAGGTTATCCATTGACTTTCACCATTAGCCAGTGCCGTTTGTCCATCTAGACTGGCCGCTAATTTTAGCTGAACATAAGGCATTCCGGTTTGCATCCGTTTAATAAACGCCGGATTGAGCGCCTTGGCGTCCGCTTCTAATAAACCAACTTCCACCTCAATTCCTGCTTCTCGCAACATAGCAATGCCGCGTCCAGAAACTTGTGGATTAGGATCTTGCATCGCGCAAATCACCTTTGCTACTCCGGCTTGAATTAACCCTTCAGCACAAGGAGGCGTTCGTCCGTAGTGAGAACAAGGCTCTAGTGTCACATAAGCGGTCGCACCACGAGCGTGCTCTTTAGCCATCCGCAAAGCGTGCACCTCGGCATGTGGTTGACCAGCTCGATAATGGAAACCTTCGCCAACAATGCGGCCTTGTTGAGTAATCACACACCCAACCTTTGGATTCGGCGCCGTGGTAAAGCGTCCGCGCTGAGCAAGTTGAATGGCTCGCGCCATCATTTGATAATCGACAGCAGAAAAGTTTGACATCATCGGACTCACGTTCAATTTTCTAATTTAGCAATCTCTTCACCAAATTCGCGAATATCTTCAAAACTACGATAAACCGAAGCAAAGCGAATGTATGCCACCTTATCTAACTCTTTCAGTTGTTCCATCACTAAATTACCGATCAATTCACTCGGAACTTCCCGCTCGCCGGTGGCGCGTAATTTAGATTTAATGGTACTGATCGCTAACTCAATCGCATCGGCGCTAACAGGGCGTTTTTCTAAAGCGCGTAGCATCCCACCGATCATTTTTTCTTCATCAAATGGCTCTCGATTACCGTTGGATTTGATGACTCTTGGCATCACTAGCTCTGCGGTTTCAAACGTGGTGAAACGTTCGCTACAAGTCAAACATTGCCGACGACGGCGCACTTGGTGACCATCAGCCACTAGACGAGAATCGATAACTTTTGTTTCGTTTTCAGAGCAAAAAGGACAATGCATATTACCTCCCTAGCAAGGCGATCAGTGTACCGGAAATGGGCATATGAACAAAAGGAAAAGGGGCCAACAAGCCCCTTTTCCTGATTGATTTAGTCAAATTTGTTAAGCGCCTCTATCGATAAACAGCAGCACATCATATTCAGCAGTTAAATGGCTTTAACTGCGTAATAAATAATTTCCTTTACCAACCCATTTGTAACTGGTCAACTCTTCAAGTCCCATTGGGCCACGAGCATGCAGTTTTTGGGTCGACACAGCGACTTCTGCCCCTAAACCAAATTGCGCACCATCGGTAAAACGAGTCGAAGCATTGACATAAACCGCAGCAGAACCCGCGGTATTAACAAACCGCTCAGCATTGAACAGATCGTTAGTCATGATAGCATCGGAATGGCTGGCATTATGCTCACGCATATGATCGATCGCCTGCTCAACACCACTAACGACTTTAACACCTAAGGTATAACTTAACCATTCGGTATCAAAATCTCCCGCTTGTGCGAGGCGAATATTGTTTGCCTCGGGAAGCAGTGCTTTGGCATGTTCATCGACAACTAACGTCAGTTTATCGTGCAATTGATGCTGCAGTTTTTCTAACAAAGGTTGAGCGATCGCTTGATGAACCAGTAAGGTATCTAATGCGTTGCAGGCTGATGGACGTTGCATTTTGGCGTTTTCAATCACCGCAAGCGACTTATCAAGGTCGGCACTCTCATCAACGAAAATATGGCTGATACCAAAACCGCCAATGATCACTGGAATGGTGCTGTTTTCCTTACACATTTTATGCAGCCCAGCACCACCACGCGGAATGATCATATCGACATACTGATCCATTGTTAATAATTGAGTAACGTATTCACGCTCGGGTTGACTGATATATTGAACGGAAGCCATAGGGAGTTCAGCTTTGCTCAAAGCTAACTGAATCACTTTAACTAACTCAAGATTGGAGAAAAAAGTCTCTTTACCACCACGTAATATCGCAGCATTACCGGTCTTTAAACATAACGCGGCAATATCAATCGTAACATTAGGGCGAGCTTCGTAAATAACGCCCACCACACCAAGGGGAACACGACGACGAGCTAATGACATTCCATTTTCAAGGACTTTACTGTCAATTTCACTGCCGACAGGATCAGGTAAACTGATGACATTACGCACATCATGGGCGATGGCCTGTAAGCGTGATTCATTAAGCAGAAGTCTATCGAGCAACGCTTCACTTAAACCTGACGCTTGCCCTAAAGCAATATCCTTGGCATTCGCCGCTAAAATAGCGTCCATATTCGCTTCTAATTCATCCGCAATTATCGCGAGTGCTTGGTTTTTCTGCGCAGTTGAAGCGGTAGCAAGTTGAAACGAGGCCGATTTTGCCGCCTTACCCATTTCGATTAAATCCACGATTCTTCTCCCTATTCTTGAATTACAACCATATTATCACGGTGAATGACTTCAGCGCCGTAATCATAACCAAGAATATCAATGATCATGGTGCTGTGTTGGCCGGCAATTTTACTCAAGTCGCGACTGGAATACGTACTGATACCACGGGCAATCAGATGCTGATGTTGATCTTTCACGCAAATGACCTCGCCGCGCGCAAACTCGCCCGCGACTTTAATAACCCCTTTAGCCAACAAACTGCTGCCTTTACCAAGTAAGGCATTAACCGCGCCTTGATCAATGTACACATCGCCAGCAGCAGCAGGCCCCGCTAAAATCCAACGTTTACGATTTTCTAGTGCTTCTTCAAGAGCTAAAAAGCGTGTGCCTTGTGGCGTGTCGCTTAATGCATCAAAAATGACATTGGGCGCTCGGCCAGCAGCAATAATCACTTCAATCCCAGCTCGACGAGCAATATCAGCAGCTTGCAGCTTAGTCGCCATGCCTCCGGTGCCTAATGTTGTGCCACTTCCACCCGCGATTTTTCGCAACGTATCATCAATGGTTTTAACCTCTTTGATTAACTCAGCATTGGGGTCTTTACGCGGATCGGCGGTGAACAAACCTTTTTGATCGGTTAATAATAAAAGCTTATCCGCTGCACACAAAATACCGACTAAGGCCGAGAGATTATCGTTATCACCGACTTTAATTTCATTGGTTGCAACAGCATCGTTTTCATTGACCACTGGAATAATGCCGTGTTCGATCAGCGCATTAATCGTATCTCGCGCATTCAAAAAGCGCTCTCGATCTTCCAAATCAGCACGAGTTAACAGCATTTGACCAATTTTTATGCCGTAAAGCGCAAATAACGACTCCCACGCTTGAATCAACTGGCTTTGACCAACGGCAGCCAATAACTGTTTACTCGATATGGCTTGGGGCAATGCGGGATAACCTAGATGCTCTCGACCCGCAGCAATCGCTCCTGAAGAGACAATCACCACACTGTGGCCTTGTTTTTTTAATTCAGCACATTGACGGACTAACTCAACCATATGTGCACGATCAAGTGCTAACGTTCCACCGGTAAGAACACTGGTTCCTAGCTTCACAACGATGGTTTGTAACGCTGTTTGGCTCTGTTGATTCATTGTCATGATTTTGTCTGTTGAAGAAAACATTTAAGAGGTGATGTTTTAGCAATCCAGCGCCTCTTACACAAGCAGAAAAGGTGCTAAAGAGCACCTTTTTTTAGTGGGAATTA
Organism: Vibrio sp. 2017_1457_13; assembly: GCF_030851525.1. Lineage (NCBI taxonomy): Bacteria > Pseudomonadati > Pseudomonadota > Gammaproteobacteria > Vibrionales > Vibrionaceae > Vibrio > Vibrio sp. 2017_1457_13. The sequence continues at coordinate 26,846 of NZ_VHTA01000006.1, read as the reverse complement.
TTTCTTACTCTGCTAAGCACTCAATGATCAGTAAAGGAAGTGCTCTTATTAACACGATAAAATGTAACAACCCAATCATTAAGTGATAACGCGGTCATGGTGAAAAAGCAGGCAACCTATAATTAAGCAAATTCAGCCGACTGTTGATGGAGCGATAAACTTAATTCAAAACGTTGCTGCAAAGTTTGAGCTAACTTTTTATGGAAATCCTCTTGGGTACGAATCACTTCAGGCAGCGCCGCTGCCGTCGGTTTACTCTCTTCCCATTCGCCTGCGAGATTATAGCGGCCGATACGGTAATTAGCCTCAAAGCCCGTCTCGGTCGTCGTCAACTCCATCCACCAGCCCCAAAATTCACGTTTTTCGGGCGATTTTTTATCATTGATACAAAAAGCCAAACAATCAAACCAATAAATGCCTTCCTGGCACTGCCCTTCCCGTAAATAGGGACCAATCGCTTTTAACGTCGATAATAAACGATAATGAGTAGGGTATTTTGCTGCCTCTGACATGTAGACTCTCCTTGTTAAGAATGATTATTGCTTTTAATAATCATACGCTTAAAAACGTAGATAATTCACTCTTAACTAATTTAAGCCAAAAGTCATTCGCAAAGTTGTTCTTCCAGCCACTTTATCGCTAAATCGAGGGATTGCTCATATCCTCGTGTAAGACTTTCACTCTTTATCTGTTTTGATTGCCCACCTTGACTAAAAGTCGCAATCAAATGGTTATCACTAGCAGGAGAAACCGGATCGCCCTCCATTGCCAACGCCAAAATTGGAACTTTAGTACGTCGAGTCGCGAGGAAGCCTTGTACTTTCAATGACCACGCCATCAGTTGAGCCGATAAACTCGGAATATCTACCGCATGTTTACCAATTCGCGACGCTAACACATCCATGTACATTTTCGACATTAGCTTCATTTTTTGCTGAGAAACAAAAATATCATGCACCGGAGCGCCGATAGCGACACACGCTTTAATTTTATCTGATTCAATAAACGATAATCTGACCATCGCATTACCACCAAAGCGAAAGCCAATTAAACCAACTCGACGATGATCAACCCAAGGCAAAGGCGCTAATTGATTAAGTACCGCTTGGTGTAAACAGGAAGAATCTTGCGTTAATGACCAATGATTACTGTGGCCAACAGAGGGCATATCAATCGTTAACATCGCAATATTTCGTTTAGCCAAATAATCACGAAAGAGACGCCACATATCGGTTTGCAAACTATCAAGACCGGCACTAACGATCACCACGGGTTGTGGCTCATCGGTGTGTGATAAATGTAGGTGGCCAAGAATTTTCTTACCTTGATAATCAAACTCTAATGGCTTAATCGTATACTGCGTCAGTTCAGAGGCATGTTTATAAGCAGCATTGGCTAACACTCGCGCTTGAATAGCTAAGGTATCATTTTTTAAATGAGGATAACCGGCAATACTGTAGCAAAGGGAAGCACTAAACATACGTTCTGCCGCCGCTTCTCCCGTTAAGGCTTCACTTTGCTTATGGTAACGCCCGCCGAGCTTTGTCCACTCATACGTCCAATTACCGCTATGATAACCAATCACCGTGTCTAACCACTTTTCATGACTACGAGAATGCTCAGATGAAGCCATGTTAGCGAGGACTTCTTCTTGGTCAATCGGATTAATTCCTAACCAAGCCCACTGTAAACGGCGTAAATTTCGATACCAAGAAAAAGGGTCTTGCTCCATTTTCTGTTCAAAAAACTCACTACTGCTCGGCATGTATTGCGTGAGAGAGGAGGTCTCTTTCGCCTCTTTATGCTGTTGAAAGAGCGTTTCAGATAGGTTGATATTACTTGATTCAGACATGATGCATCTCATTATTAAACCGCTTAGACCTTATAGTAATCAAAAAAAAGGCCCTTTGCAGGGCCATATGTCGATTAATTGCGGGAAACTGGTGATGAATCAATAATTGTCGTTATTTTTGCTTACGATTCACTGGTTCAACATAAGCTAAAGCCATATCCCAAGGTTGTTCAATCCAAGTATCTTGTTCAATATCGACTACGTATTCATCCACTAAATCTTTACCTGCTGGTTTAGCACAAACGGTCACAAATTTAGCTTTCGGGTACATTTCACGGATTTTGCGTGCCGTATCACCGCTATCAACCAAATCATCAACAATAAGAAAACCTTCACCATCATGCTCAGGTGCTTTCAGTACGGTCATATCACGTTGATGGTCATGATCGTAACTTGAGATACAAACGGTATCAACATAACGAATGCCAAGTTCACGCGCTAAAATAGCTGCAGGAACCAACCCACCGCGACTCACACCGAGGATACCTTTCCATTGCTCAGCAGGCATTTGACGCTGGGCTAATTCACGGCAAAAATTTTGCATATTGTCCCAAGTGATTACGAATTTTTTACTCATTGTGATTGAACCTAATTATTTGAAAATAGAGCCTATTTACGCTTCAAGAATAAACTTAATAACAAAGACGATCGCCATAATCCAAACACTAAGCGAAACGTGTCGACCTTTGCCACTCAATAGTTTAATCACGGCGTAAGAGATAAAACCAAGTGCGATACCTTCAGCTATTGAGAAGGTTAAAGGCATTAATAAGCAAGTCACTACCGTCGGTGCCGCTTCTGTAAGATCTCGCCAGTCGATACTTACCAAGCCGGACATCATTAGAATCGCGACATAAAACAACGCACCCGCCGTAGCGTAGGCAGGGATCATTCCCGCTAATGGCGAGAAGAATAATGCAAGTATAAATAAAATGCCAACAACTACCGCTGTTAAGCCCGTGCGACCACCTGCAGCCACACCTGAAACACTTTCGACATAAGATGTGGTATTCGAGGTGCCCAATAATGCGCCGACAGACGTCGCTGTCGAGTCAGCAAGCAATGCTCGATTTAAACGTGGAATTTTACCATCTTTACCAATGAAACCCGCTTTGTTTGCCACTCCAACGAGAGTTCCAGCGGTATCAAACAGGTCAACAAACAAGAAAGCAAACACAATTGAAATCATGCCGATTTCAAATACGGCTGAAAAATCAAGCTGCATGAAAGTTGGAGCAATACTTGGTGGCGTAGACATGATGCCTCCCCAAGTCACATCGCCAACAATCAACCCTAAAATAGTCACCGCTAAAATAGCGATCATCACCGCCCCTTTAACACCGCGATGAACCAGAGCAATCGTGAAGAAAAAGCTTAACGCCCCCAACACAGCAGGCAACGAGGTAATCGCTCCCATTGACACCAAAGTTGCCGGGTTATCGACTACAATGCCAGCATTTTTAAGCGCGATAAATGCTAAAAACAAGCCAATGCCGGCAGAGATACCCGTGCGTAACGACATTGGAATCGAATTAATGATCCATTCACGAATCTTAAATAGACTCAATAGGATAAATAAAATACCTGAGCAAAATACCGCCGCTAACGCCACTTGCCACGTATACCCCATGCCAAGTACAACAACATAGGTAAAGAAAGCATTTAACCCCATGCCTGGGGCTTGTGCTATCGGGTAGTTAGCGACAAAACCCATAATAAAACAGCCAATCGCCGCCGCTAAACAGGTCGCCACAAAGACAGCACCACGGTCCATTCCTGCATCCGCTAAAATTGCCGGATTCACAAAAATAATATAAGCCATGGTCAGAAACGTCGTGATCCCGGCAATGATCTCAGTGCGCACGGTTGTGCCATTTTCACTGAGTTTAAACAGTTTTTCCAACATGGTAGAATCCTAATACAGACAAAGTAAACGGTTGCGTAATCGATTGGCGAGGATTATAAAGTTATCAACAGATAAATTCCATACACAACTACTATCAATCTGTAGGAAAAAAACGACTTTATCTATGCTAAAAACGTGAAAGCGACGGACCAACGTTCGTGAAGTGATACTCGCGAGGACAATGCTCATCTGCTGAGCAAAGGATTATTACGGATCGTTAAGCATAAAAAAACGCCATCTGAGTACAGATGGCGGTGAATTATTTTAATCACTGTAGATTAACAATAGATTCTAATATAGGGGTGAACAAAACTACATAACTTTCAAGTGGTTAATTTAATAACCAAAACTTGATGGATAAGTAAAGTTGCTAGTAAAAACAGAGTTGTTTTTCCAGAACATTACACAAGATAAACCTTTATTCATAACTATCACCTTTAAAATCAAACGTCATTAAGTTGATTTCTCAGTTCCTTGGAGGCGATAAATCGGACTCATCCTTTGAGCATTTTTTCTTCACTAGGGAAGTTAGTTACAAATATACCACAAAGAAAATTAATTACAACACTTTTGGTGACTAAAATCACAAAAAGTACAAAAAAACACTAATCCCGACGAAGTTTGGTAATTTAATTACACAAATATCAGTAATAATGTCTTCACTCCTCACTCAACATGGGGAGACCCTCTCGTCCTTAAAGCCTCAAAACGATTGAACAATACGTGTATCATTGACACTCAATAAGCGGAATGTTTCACGCTGTCGTCATCGTTCAGTCGAATAAACAAAAGATAGCCTTGATCGCGACTCACTGAACAACGATGAACAATGTGACTAGCGTAACGAACGTGGTAAATCTCAAGCAGGAAAAATGGTAGCCATCGAGAAGGATAATAAATCCACTACTCCCAGATCTCGCATAGTGGTATGCTATTTCATATTATCGTCTCACCTCCGATCTCAGTTTATTACTCTGCAAAACATCCATAAATATGCACATTGATCGGGGACAATCACAAAAAGGAGTTATCAGTGTCTGAATTCCATTCTGAAATCAGTAATTTATCACCTAGCCCTGTTTGGCAGTTTTTTGATAAAATTTGTTCTATCCCTCATCCCTCTAAACATGAAGAAGCACTGGCTCAATACATTATTGATTGGGCGACTCAGCAAGGCTTAGAGGTTCGTCGCGATCCGATCGGCAATGTGTTTATCAAAAAACCAGCCACTGCAGGAATGGAGCACAAAAAAGGGGTTGTACTCCAAGCACATATTGATATGGTTCCGCAAAAAAATGAAGACACGCAACATGACTTTGCGACCGACCCAATCCAACCTTATATTGATGGAGAATGGGTAACAGCAAAAGGAACCACATTAGGTGCGGATAATGGCATTGGCATGGCAACCTGTTTGGCCGTACTTGCCTCGAATGAGATCAAACATGGTCCGCTTGAAGTTTTATTGACCATCGATGAAGAAGCCGGCATGACAGGTGCATTTGGTCTGCAAGCCGGTTGGCTAGAAGGCGATATTCTTCTCAATACCGATTCAGAGCAAGAAGGTGAAGTCTACATGGGCTGTGCCGGCGGGGTTGATGGCGCACTGACTTTCGCCATCACTCGTGAAACGATTCCCTCTGGCTTTGTCACCCGACAATTAACCTTAAAAGGCTTAAAAGGCGGCCATTCTGGTTGTGATATTCATACTGGTCGCGGTAACGCTAACAAATTGCTTGGTCGTTTTCTTGCCACTTACGCAGCAACGTTGGATCTGCGTTTAATTGAGTTTCGAGGTGGGAGCTTACGTAATGCGATTCCAAGAGAAGCTTTTATTACCGTCGCTATCCCGGCAGAAATGGAAACGCAGTTAGAACAAGTGTTTAATGATTATCAGCAATTATTAGTCGCTGAACTGGGTAAAGTAGAAACCAGTATTACCACCTTTAATCAAGCGAAAGAAACCACTCAAGGGGTATTCTCAAGCGCTGATCAGCAACGCTTCATTGCCGCACTGAATGCTTGTCCGAACGGCGTGATCCGCATGAGTGACGATATTCAAGGAGTGGTAGAAACCTCGCTTAATGTCGGCGTGATCACAACCGAAGCAGAGCAAGTCAATGTGCTATGTTTGATCCGTTCATTGATTGATTCTGGACGCAGCCAAGTTGAAGGGATGCTAACCTCTATCGCCGAATTAGCCGGTGCCGACGTTCGTTTTTCAGGAGCCTATCCTGGTTGGAAACCCGATGCTGACTCAGAAATCATGGCCATCTTCCGTGATATGTATGAAGGTATTTATGGCCATAAACCTAATATCATGGTCATTCATGCCGGATTAGAGTGTGGACTATTCAAAAAACCATACCCACATATGGATATGCTTTCCTTTGGCCCAACGATTAAGTTCCCTCACTCTCCAGATGAAAAAGTGAAAATAGATACTGTAGCGCTATTTTGGCAACAAATGGTCGCTTTATTGGAACATATTCCAACAAAACAGTCTGTCTAATCGATAATTATGATAGGCTTTGTTCAGAACCGAACAAAGCCTATCATTCAAATGAGGCTAATTTTCACTCAACCCGTTGGTACTTGCCGGCGTAACAGGTTATACGATGCAATCAAACGCATTGATTGGATGAGTGAATTATTCAGTCACAAAATAAAGTAAGCGGTGTATCAATTTTTTTTATCGATACGAATAATTTTATTCATTAGCTGCGGATTTTATCTGCTGCTAGAGTTCGCTCCCTTGAATTTTCCCGAGTTATTCACCTAACTCGATTCAAGCTGATGACTCGATGACTACCGTATCGAGATGCTGCTAATTTTCTTCCCTTATGGGCCATTCCTGAGCAGCATCAACTGTGCTCAAATACACAACCATATTCAAAAAAATGACCATGACAAAAAAAATGATTGTTGGATGGAGAGAAACACTTAGCCTTCCTGATTTAGGCATTGAAAAAATAAAAGCCAAAATCGATACTGGCGCAAGAACCTCTTGTTTACACGCTTTTAAAGTAGAAAGCTTTACCAAAGATGACGCGCTATGGGTGAGATTTTGGATTCATCCATTACAACATAATGTTGATAAAGTCACCGTCTGTGAAGCAGAAGTGATTGATGAACGTATCGTGCGTGATTCCGGTGGGCACGAGGAATCCCGCTATGTGATCAAATCCGATCTTTGTCTCGGTGGTCAACGCTGGCCGATCGAAATAACGCTAACCAATCGTGAGAATATGGCGTTTCGTATGTTACTCGGCAGAACCGCAATGCATCACAAACTGATTGTCGATCCTACACAATCTTTTTTAATCCCTTTCGAGGAAAATAAATAATGAAAATTGGTATTCTATCGCGTAACGCTTCTCTGTACTCCACGAAGCGCTTGATTGAAGCATGTAAACAGCGCGGTCATGAGGTAAAAGTCATTGATGCCTTACGCTGTTATATGAATATCAATTCAGACCAACCCGAGATCCATTTTAAAGGTGAAGAGCTCGGTGGTTTTGATGCAGTGATCCCAAGGATCGGTGCTTCAGTCACCTTCTACGGCACCGCAGTATTACGTCAGTTTGAAATGATGGGGGTTTATCCTGCCAATGAATCTGTTGCCATCAGCCGCTCACGTGACAAGTTACGTTCAATGCAGCTACTTTCTCGTAAAGGCATTGGTATGCCGATCACTGGCTTTGCCAGCAAGCCTGATGATGTCAAAGACTTGTTAGACATGGTCGGAGGGGCTCCTGTAGTAATTAAATTGCTTGAAGGTACCCAAGGTATCGGTGTCGTATTAGCTGAAACCCGAAAAGCGGCTGAAAGTGTAATTGAAGCTTTTATGGGCCTGAAAGCCAACATTATGGTGCAAGAGTACATTAAAGAAGCGGGTGGCGCCGATATTCGATGCTTTGTTATCGGTGATAAAGTGATTGCCGCCATGAAGCGTCAAGGTGCTGAAGGTGAATTTCGCTCCAATTTACATCGTGGGGGAACCGCATCGTTAGTAAAAATTACCCCTCTAGAACGCAAAACAGCGATTGATGCTGCTAAGATTATGGGACTGAATGTTGCTGGTGTCGATTTACTTCGCTCAGAACGAGGCCCATTGGTTATGGAAGTCAATTCATCACCGGGCTTAGAAGGCATTGAAGCCGCAACAGGGAAAGACATTGCCAGCCTGATCATCGAGTTTATCGAGAAGAATGCGGCCAGTAGAAGGACAAAAACACGTGGTAAAGGCTAATCGAAATACGGATTATCAATTTTTGGGGGAATCCATTCCCCCAGCAAGTAAACGAGTCATTGAGCTCGAAGCTGCGAAACTGTACACCCACTCTCCTCTATCGATCCCCATAGAAATCATACATGGCATCTCGAAAGGTCCGGTCCTTATGGTCAATGCCGCGATTCATGGAGATGAACTTAATGGGGTCGAGATCGTTCGACAACTGATCAACTCGCTTGACCCAAAAAAGTTAAGAGGGACATTAATCACTGTCCCGATAGTCAATGTGTTTGGCTTTATTCATAAATCTCGCTACCTTCCTGATCGGCGAGATCTTAATCGCTGTTTTCCTGGCAGTGAAAAAGGCTCACTCGCCTCACGAATGGCGCATAACTTCTTCTCTCAAGTCGCACTTAATTGTGATTACATCATTGATTTACATACAGGTGCCATACATCGAACTAATTTACCACAAATTCGCGCTGATCTGAGTAATCGTGAAACCTTACGTATCGCTGAAGCGTTTGCTACGCCAGTTATTTTAGATTCACCACTGCGTAATGGCTCGTTACGCAGCGAAGCCGAAAAAGCCGGTATTACCGTATTGACCTATGAGGCGGGTGAAGCATTACGCTTTGATCCTATCGCTATCCATGCTGGAATTGTCGGCGTAAAACGCGTCATGCAAGAAATCGGTATGCTGCGCCCAAGTCGCAAAAAACGCCCAACCTCCGTCATCGCCAAATCCACCAGTTGGCAGCGAGCAGAAGCCGACGGCATTTTGCGAACCCTCGTTTCACTTGGCGATAAAGTCGAAAAAGGCCAAGTATTAGCCTACATTAATTCACCACTCGGTAATGTAGAAGTTGAAATAAGAGCTAGCAAAGGTGGGATTGTGATTGGTCAACAAACACTCCCATTAGTCAATGAAGGCGATGCGGTCTTTCATTTGGCTTATTTCAGTCAAAGTGACGAGATGGTTGAGCAAGTTGTCGGTGATTTTATTGAAGAAGTGACCGATAGTGATTTAGAACCATTAACGACTGGGCAAATCATGCCACCATCCCCAGTCTGATCCAATAATGCCCTTGTGGTTTATCAACAAGGGCATTTATCTATCTTGCGGTTTATTATCAGCTAGGTAAAAGAAGCCCAAATTACAGTTGTCACCAAAAGCGGACAAACAAATTTGACATACCACGGCCAGATTTTCGCAAACCAACTACCTGCGAACTCGGGATAACCGTGTTGCAACTCTTTGAACTTAGCATGACGACTCCATACCCAGCCGCCAAATAGGCAGAACATTAATGCCGCTGTCGGTTGTAAATATTGAGTTGCCGCCATCGCAACCAAGCCAAATAGACTCGCAAAGTTATACACTATCACGACGCTAAATAACGCAATCAAACCACCCAATACCCAACTGGTGCTTCCCCGTGGCGTATTAAAGCGCTCACTTACCAAAGCCACGGGACATTCCAACATCGAGATCGACGAGGTTAATGCGGCAATGGTTAATAATAAGAAAAACACCACCGCAAACAGTTGCCCAAGCAAACCGAGACTATCGAACATTAATGGCAAGACGGTAAACACTAAAGTATCCGAGCTCAGTAACGAACCATCTTGAGCATAAATTTGTACACCATTATGCATCGCCACAAACATGGCTGGCATCACCACTAAACCAGCTATAAACGCGACACTGGTATCAACCAAAGTAACGCTCATCGCCATCTTCGGTAAGTTCTCTTTTTTACTTAAGTAAGAGCCGTAAATCAACATCGAACAACCGCCGATCGTTAAAGAGAAAAAGCCTTGTCCCATCGCCGCTAAAATGAGTTTTCTATCCCACACTTTTTCAAAATCAGGTACTAAGTAATGTTTTAAACCATCCATAGCCCCCTGCTGCATCATGATATAAACAAACAGCACGGCAAATAAAACAAATAACGCAGGCATCAAGCGTGTTGACCACTTCTCAATACCTTGTTTGACTCCGCTACGAACAATCAAAATGGTTAATAAGTAAAAAATCAATGTGCCTAATAGATTACGTTCGACGGAAAAACCTTTAAGCCACGAGCTAATATTGGTCAATCCCAGCAGATCAGTAATCGCGGCGAACAGAAAACAGATGATCCAACCACCAACGATACTATAAAACGCCAACACCGCGCTGGGTACACTTAATCCTACCCAGCCAACGAAAGCACCAACCTTTTTACCTAAAGGATGATTGGTTAGTGAGCGCATACTATCGACTGGATTAGCTTGACCTGATCGACCAATTGCCATCTCCACCACTAACATAGGAAAAGCGACGACAAAAATAAGCACTAAATAAACAAAAAGGAAAGCGCCACCACCATTGCTGGCCGCTTGAGTAGGAAATCCCCAAATATTCCCAAGCCCCACCGCTGCTCCTGCGGCTGCTAAAACAAAACCAAGTCGAGAACCAAAGGTTTCCCGTGAACTACCTTGTGTCATAACCACTCACACATCGTCAAACTAGTAAGCTAGTACAATAATCGAAAATCAATCCATCGACAATCGTTATCTTATGATTCATTCAGTAATGAGAAGTTTTTTAATCTAGGGATAGATTGATGTAATACTTGCTCTTGTTGCTGCAATTGCGTTAGCGAGCTACACAGCGCAGTCACTTCACTGGTCAATTGTTGTGAGTAATCATTTAAACGTTGCGTGACATGGATTTTAAGATCATCCATTTGCCGAGTGAGTTCAGTCAGATTCATTCCTCCTTGGCGCTGCATTTTTTGCGCAATCACCATAAAAGCATCCGATAAAAATTGTTGACTGATTGCTTGCTGAGCTCGTTCAAATTCTTGCTGCCACTCTTTCTCGGTGACTGAAAATTTTTGCGCAGGAAACACCCATTGTTCTTGATGATGATAGCGAGCCTCTAGCTCACTAAACAAGGCTTCGATCCGATGCTGCACATTATCAAAAGCTCCAGGAGCTTCAAGGCGAGCCGCCACATCTTCTAATAGGATACGGCTACGCTGTAAGTTCTTATTGGTTAATTGTTGAGTCTCAGCCAAAATCGAATCAATCTGTTGTCGATAATCTCTTAACACCGCTTGTTGTTGATTCGTTACTCTTATTGGCTGCCCCGAAATTAACAGTTCATTTTGTTGGGTGATCACCGCGTGTTGATCAGTGCGATGAATTTCGATCTGCTGCGCAGTCATACGCAGTTCATTGTGCAATTCAACAGGACAGGTGATTGCCCATAATGAAGGGCTAACCATAAGCCCACACAGTAACAATAATTTTTTCATATTTTCCTCAAACTTAGTCGCGTACATCTTATCCTAACGAAATGTCGACCTAGTTAGTGAATTGTCATAATCTGGCATGAAACATTCAGATAACGTTTGATGTCACTGCTGCTGATATTAAAAAAAGCTTAATTGAACGAAAGGTTCTGGCGGTTTTAAGGTGACATTGAGTCCCAGTAAGCGTATTCCTCGCCCTTTTTGACGCTGAAGGACATCAGCTAATAGCGATTTAAAATCATTGCGCTCTAGCTGAGTTTGTCCATGCTCAATCGTCGTGAGTTGAAAATCAGCAAACTTAACCTTAATGCCTTGCTTGATGATTCCTCGTTGCGGGCAAGAACGGTTTAGTCGTCGCTCAAGCTCAGGAAATAGAGTTTGCTCAATGAGTTGCCAACATTGTTCGTAAGTTTGAATATTTTCACTCAAGGTACGCTCAACCCCGACAGACTTTCTTTCACGCTCAACAACTATCGGCCGCTCATCAATGCCATGACTTTTTTTCCACAGTGAAGCTCCCAAGCGCCCAAAGCTAACCAACAGTTGTCGATAGTCGCTATTTTTTATGTCTTCACAGACATAAAATCCAGCTTGATGCAGTTTCTCTAAACTCACCTTACCAACACCTGGGATTTTACCTAAAGGTAAACCATCAATAACGCCTTGTACTTGTTCAGGTGTTATTACGCACAGTCCATTTGGTTTATTGATATCAGAGGCAATTTTGGCGAGAAACTTAAGTGGTGCAACGCCGGCAGAGGCCGTCAACTGGAGTTCATTCCAGATATCACGTCGAATCGCTTCAGCAATTAATGTGGCGCTGCCATAATAAGTCTGAGCATCACTGACATCTAAAAACGCCTCATCTAATGACAGGGGCTCTATAATCGCAGTATAACGCTGAAAAATCTGTTGGATATGTTGCGAGATAGTTTTATAGACCGACATTCTACCCGGCACCACCAATAAGTGGGGGCATAGTTTGATCGCCTGAGCCGTTGGCATCGCAGAATGAATACCAAAACGTCGCGCTTCATAATTACATGTACTGATCACACCGCGCTGTTTCTCATTCCCTCCGACCGCTAATGGTCGATCTCGATAGGTAGGATTATCACGCATTTCTACGGCAGCGAAAAAACAGTCCATATCAATATGAATAATTTTACGAATCGATTCACCCATCACGCATCACGAACAAAACTGTATGTATGAACAGTATAGGTATTTCGTTATGAAATGCATATAAAAAAACACCTCGCCCAGATGGCGAGGTGTTGATTACTTGATTGAGAAAAGCGTTAATGGCTTTACCCTTCCTCCTTGAAGCGGCAGCGGTGTTGGTTGCGTTCGTACACCCCAATCATATAGTCTGCCTATACTCATGGCGATTTACTCACTTGCCGCCTACCTGCAACTCCAAGTTGTTTGGGTATATTCATCGCACATAAAAAGATTAAGCAATTCGGTCTTTTTCCCATGCTGCTAACCGTTCAGCACGAGCTGCGGCACGTGCTTCTCGTTTTTTACGAGCATCACAAGGTTCAGGGCAATTACAAACCTTTTCAATACCAACCGCACCAAGACCGCCACAACTGCCTTTCACGACTTTCTTTTGAAAAATATAGCCTACTGCCATTGCAGCAATCACTGCCATAAAGACAGCAAATGTTATAAAAAAAGTACTCATCGTAACTGACTCACTCTTTATTTTGACCGATTAAGATAAGGCTGAAATGCACTAGAAACCACCTCTCTAAAGCCATCATCTGTTTTAATAATCATAAATACGGGGATTTGATTTAACTCAGCCACCGCCATCGCCTTTTCTTCACCTAGCACCATAAGCCCCGTTGAAAGACCATCAGCGGTCATGCTCGATTTATCCAGAACCGTGACTGAAACCACTTTATTATCGATTGGATAACCCGTTTGTGGATTAATAATGTGTGAATAACGCATACCATCGCGTTCAAAATAATTCCGATAATCACCAGAAGTGGCAATAGCCATATTACCGGGTTCAATTATCTCTTGAACTGAGCGCTCTTGTACAGACGGTTTTTCAATCGCAATTCGCCAAGGAATGCCTTGAGCATTAAGGCCCTTAAGGCGCATTTCTCCGCCAACTTCAACCATGTAATTCTCAATCCCTTGCGATTCGATAAAGTCGGCAACAACATCAACTCCCCAACCTTTGGCGATGGTTGACAAATCAACGTATAAATCAGGGATAGCTTTACTTAAAAAATGCCCAGAAATGGATAAATGTTCTATGCCTGTTTTGGCTTTTCGTGCGGCTAACTCTTGCTCACTAGGTACTGTATCTCGGCGCGCTTCGGGACCAAAGCCCCATAAATTAACCAAAGGCCCGACCGTCACATCTAATGATCCCAAGGTGAGCGCATTCAGTCGAATTGCCTCTTTCACAACCGTTGCCGTTTGCTCTGAGACCTGAAAAGGCTCGCTACTTTGATGTTGATTAAAGCGACTGAGTTCAGAATCTTCACGGTACGTTGACATCTGGTCATTGACTTGCTCTAACAAACGATCGATCTCTGTTTGTAAATGAGATGAGTCAGGAATGCCTGCTTGTTGAGTGTACTTTATATTGTAGGTCGTCCCCATCGTTGGCCCATTTAAATGGACCAATTCAACTGATTTTTCACATCCAGCCATAAAAATTAGCGATGCGAATGCAACAAGCCATTTCTTCACTTATTAATACCTCATTAGATCATGAACTCATAGGTGTGTTTTATCCCTTACCACTTTCAGCCATAGTAGTGGCAACATTCGTTCATTCTCATCCGTTATCTTTACGTATCGAAATTCACTTACCTGTCGCCTAACGACAACTTAACGTCGTTTGAGTGTATGGCAATCAACAGACCTATTTTCTCACGTTATACTCTCGGCAGAAAAATAATGGCTGACTCATCTGAGCCAGCCATCGGTTTTGCGATAATTAGCGATTAACCGCCAAAATCATCCAGTAGAATATTCTCATCTTCTACACCGAGATCTTTCAACATGCCGATAACCGCAGCATTCATCATCGGTGGCCCACACATGTAGTATTCACAATCTTCTGGCGCATCGTGATCGCGCAGATAATTTTCATACAATACATTATGGATAAAGCCAGTATAGCCATCCCAGTTGTCTTCAGGCATCGGATCAGATAATGCACAATGCCAAACGAAATTCGGATTTTCTGCTGCCAGACCATCAAAATCTTCAACGTAGAACATTTCACGTTTAGAACGCGCACCGTACCAGAAAGACATCTTACGTTTTGATTTCAAACGCTTAAGCTGGTCGAAAATATGCGAACGCATTGGAGCCATGCCAGCACCACCACCGATAAACACCATTTCTGCATCAGTATCTTTAGCGAAGAACTCACCAAACGGACCAGAAATAGTACATTTATCACCAGCTTTCAGTGACCAAATATACGAGGACATTTGACCTGGTGGCACATCAGGATTATTTGGCGGCGGCGTTGCAATACGCACGTTAAGCATAATAATCCCAAACTCTTCAGGATAGTTAGCCATTGAGTAAGCGCGAATGATATCTTCATCAACCTTCGACTCGTAGCGGAACAAGTTAAACTTGTCCCAGTCACCACGATACTCTTCTGGAACATCAAAATCAGAGTATTTAATGTGATGTGCTGGTGCTTCAATCTGAATATAGCCACCAGCTCTGAATGGTACTGACTCACCATCCGGAATCTGTAGCTTGAGCTCTTTAATGAAGGTTGCTTTGTTATCATTAGAGATAACTTCACATTCCCAACGTTTCACCCCAAAAATCTCTTCTGGAAGCTCAATATCCATATCGGTTTTCACTGCGACCTGACAAGCAAGACGCTCGCCTTCTCGGGCTTCACCTTTACTGATATGATCAAGCTCGGTAGGCAGAATATCACCACCGCCCGATTTGATTTTTACTCGGCACTGTCCACAAGAACCACCGCCACCACAAGCTGAAGAAACAAAAATTCCTGAACCCGCTAAGGCACTGAGTAACTTGCCACCTGGCTGAGTTAAGATGGCCTTATCTGGCTCACCATTAATTGAGATGGTAATGTCACCTGAAGGTACCAGCTTGGACTTAGCGAATAAAATCACTAATACCAACGCTAGAACGATAATGGTAAACATCACGACACCAAGGATAATACTTAGCATTGACTATTCCTTTATTGTTGCGGCCTACCCGACTTACAGTTGAACACCAGAGAAAGACATAAAGCCTAACGCCATCAAACCTACCGTGATAAACGTGATACCTAAACCACGTAATCCTGGAGGAACGTCTGAATATTTCATTTTCTCGCGAATGCCCGCAAGCGCAACAATCGCCAACATCCAACCGACACCAGAACCAAAGCCATAAACAATCGACTCAGTGAAGTTGTAATCGCGTTGCACCATAAAAGACACACCACCAAAGATGGCACAGTTCACCGTAATTAAGGGTAAGAAAATGCCTAGCGCGTTGTATAGTGGCGGGAAGAATCGGTCCAACACCATTTCTAAAATCTGAACTAAGGCAGCAATTACCCCAATAAAGGTGATGAAATTCAAAAAGCTCAGGTCTACTCCGTCGACTAACGCGCTGTCTTTCAACACCAAGTTATAGAGTAAATTGTTCACCGGCACGGCAATGGTTAGAACCACAATAACCGCGACACCTAAGCCAAAAGAGGTTTTTACTTTCTTAGATACCGCCAAGAAAGTACACATCCCTAAGAAAAACGATAGCGCTAAGTTCTCGATAAAGATCGAACGAACAAGCAAACTAATATAATGTTCCATTGCAGTTTTACTCCTTCGCTTCGACTTGTGCTGGTTTCACCGTACGGATAGCCCAAATCAAGAAACCGATTAAGAAGAAGGCCGATGGCGCGAGCAGCATCATACCATTGGGCTGATACCATCCGCCGTTACTTACCAGTGGCAAGACTTCTAAACCAAACAGTTGACCAGAGCCAAGTAGTTCGCGGAAAAAAGCAACCGTGATCAGGACAAAACCATAACCTAGCCCATTGCCGATACCGTCAATCAATGAGGGTAAGGGCGCTGATTTCATCGCAAACGCTTCGGCGCGTCCCATAACGATACAGTTAGTAATGATCAAGCCAACGAATACCGATAGTTGTTTAGAAATATCGTATAAGAAAGCTTTTAAGAACTGGTCAACCACGATAACCAACGAAGCGATAATCGCCATTTGCACGATAATCCGCACACTATTAGGAATGTGATTACGAATAATAGAAACAAACAAGTTAGAAAATGCAGTTACAAAGATAACCGCAAGTGTCATAACAAAAGCAGTTTCTAGCTTAGTTGTTACCGCTAATGCAGAACACACACCAAGCACTTGTAGTGCAATTGGGTTGTTGTCCAACACTGGCGCTAACAAGCTTTTTTTCATTTCTTTTGCGTTAGCCATTAGTTCAGGCCTCCGTCACGAACTTTTGCAAGGAATGGACCAAAGCCCATGTCACCCAACCAGAAGTCAAACGTATGTTGTACACCATTAGCCGTCAGTGTCGCTCCAGACAGTCCATCAACACCGTGAATAGATCCTTCAGGCGCACCACCTTTGTAGACGCGAAGCGCTGGACGATGATTTTCATCAAACAATTGCTTACCTACAAATTGTTGACGCCATCTTGGGTTTTCTACTTCACCACCAAGCCCAGGCGTTTCACCCTGCTCGTAGTAAGTAATGCCCGCAACAGTATTACCATCCATTTCTACAGCAACAAAAGCGTACATCATCGACCATAAGCCGTTACCGTGCATCGGTAAAATAACTTTGGAGTACCCTTCATCGCCTTTGACTAAATAGACAACACCAAGATTAGAGCGACGTAGGATTTTAGCTGGGTCTTGATCGGCTGGTAGACGAATAGACTCACTAGGATTACGCGACGCTGCTCGCTGGTCAAAGTTTGCCGCATCTCCCTCAACAAAATTACCGGTACTAAAATCGACCAAACGAGGCACGATATTGGAGCGGAACTGTGCTTGAATTTCTTGCGGATTACGAGCTTCTAAGCCCGCCACCGAGACAATATTACTTTGCATATCAAGCAAAGCATTATTGGTTTGGCGGTCTTTTAAAATGATCGCTGAAGCAGAAACCACAATCGAGCATACTAGGCTCAATGCGATAACAACCAACAGCGTTTTTTTAATGCTATCGTTATTACTTGCCATAGCGGGCTTCTCTCCGTTTGATATTTCTCTCTACAACCAAATTGTCGAACAGAGGCGCAAACAAGTTTGCAAACAGGATAGCCAACATCATCCCTTCAGGATACGCTGGGTTAACCACACGAATGAGGACACACATAGCACCAATTAAGATACCATATGCCCACTTACCGTTATTGGTAAACGCGGCGGAGACAGGATCAGTCGCCATGAAAATCATACCGAATGCAAATCCGCCCAACACTAAATGCCAATGCCAAGGCATACTAAATAGAGGGTTAGTATCAGAGCCGATCACATTAAATAAGGTTGCTAACGCCACCATACCAATCATAACGCCGGCAATAATACGCCATGAGGCTATACCCATATAGACGATAAATATACCGCCTAATATCAGCGCCAGTGTAGATACTTCACCAATCGAGCCTGGAATATTACCAATGAAGGCATCCATCCAAGTGATCGTCTCACCGGTTACCGTATGTACAAGACTGCCTGAACCACCTTGCGCCCACTGGCTAAGTGCAGTTGCACCTGAGTAACCATCAGCAGCCGTCCATACTGTATCCCCTGAAATTTGTGCTGGATAAGCAAAAAACAGGAAAGCACGACCAGCCAACGCAGGGTTTAGGAAGTTACGTCCAGTACCACCGAAAATTTCTTTCGCAACCACAACACCAAAGGTAATACCTAATGCCGCTTGCCAAAGTGGTAACGTGGGTGGAACAATCAGAGCAAACAGAATTGAAGTAACAAAGAAACCCTCATTCACTTCATGTTTGCGTACCATACAGAACAATACTTCCCAGAAACCACCAACAATAAAGACGGTTGCATAAATTGGTAGGAAGTAAGTTGCCCCGAGCAACATTTTGGAGCCCCAGCCTGCCTCAGCAGAAATGGTACCACCCAGCATTTCGGTCAACCAGTAGTGCCAGTTACCTGCGATTGCTGCTGCTAAATCCAGCTGACCAGATGCAGACATGTGCAATAAAGCAGAAATGGCTTGGCCGCCTGCGTTGTACATTCCCCAGAAAGTAGCAGGGAATACCGCAAACCAAACCATGATCATGATGCGTTTTAAATCAACGCTATCACGCACGTGTGAGCTTTTTTTCGTCACTAGGCCCGGTGTATAAAACAACGTTGCAGCAGCTTCATACAAAGCAAACCACTTCTCATGTTTTCCACCTGGCTCAAAATGAGGCTCGATGTCTTCAAGAAACTTTTTAAGGCCCATGAAAATTACCCTTCCTTCTCAATCTTGTCGAGGCACTCGCGCAGCAAGGCGCCATATTCATACTTGCCTGGACATACAAAGGTGCACAGCGCGAGATCTTCTTCGTCTAACTCAAGAGCCCCTAAACGCTGAGCGTTATCGGTATCACCCGCACACAAATCGCGCAGTAGCAATGTTGGTTCCATATCGAGCGGCATGACTTTTTCATAGTTGCCAATAGGAACCATTGCTCTATCACTACCATTGGTGGTGGTAGTCATATTAAACAACTGACCTTTAAAGAAATGACCTAAGAATGCTCGTGTCACAGAGAAGCGGTTTTTACCCGGCATCGCCCAACCAAACAGTTCTTTTTCTCGGCCTTCACGCAATACAGAGACTTGCTTATGATAACGACCAAGGTAAGCATGGGGACCAGAAGCCTTTGTACCAGACAATACGGAGCCTGATATTACTCGTACATCGCCTTGCATTAATTCACTATGAGTTAGCTCATCCAAACTTGCGCCCATTACGGTACGTAGCAAACGGGGATTATTCACCACTGGACCCGCCAATGAAATCACTCGTTCATTGTACAGTTCACCGGTTAAAAACAGCTTACCAATAGCAATTACGTCTTGATAATCGATGTTCCATGCCACATTTTGCGCATTAACAGGATACAAGAAATGCATGT
Organism: Vibrio sp. 2017_1457_13; assembly: GCF_030851525.1. Classification (NCBI taxonomy): domain Bacteria; kingdom Pseudomonadati; phylum Pseudomonadota; class Gammaproteobacteria; order Vibrionales; family Vibrionaceae; genus Vibrio; species Vibrio sp. 2017_1457_13. The sequence goes on along the minus strand of NZ_VHTA01000006.1, from coordinate 7,385 downwards.
GCGTCCCGACTAAGCCAGCTGGATGTGGGCCATCAAAAACATGCTCATGCACATTCTGTTGAGCTGAACGAGGCAAGCTTACGTTCGATTTACAAACATAGACTTTATCTTCAGTGAGTACTGAAAGCACGTCTAGACCTGCAGTGAACGCCTCTGGCTGCTCATTAATGATGACACTTGGCTCTGCGGCTAATGGATTGGTATCCATGGCCGTAACGAAGATCGCTTTAGTGTGAGAATTAATGGCTGGTACCTTGCTGAACGGACGAGTTCGTAGGGCTGTCCACAATCCAGAGTCGACAAGTTGAGAGGTCACCGCTGCGCGGTCTAAACTCGCTAACTGGCTCGCGTCAAATTTATTGAAGGTGATTTGCTCATCGCCCATCTTTTCAATCACAACGGACTGAAGGACTCGCTTAGCACCACGATTAACTTCAATAACTTTGCCACAAACAGGAGAAGTAAAAACGACACCTGGGTTCTTCTTATCTTCAAAAAGAACTTGTGCTTTTTTCACTTCATCACCCACGCGAACATGCATCGTTGGACGCATACCCACGTACTCTTCGCCAAGCAAGGCGACTTTGGTGATGGCTTTGCCATCATGAATCACCTGGGAAGGAGCTCCAGCAATGGGAAGGTCCAAACCCTTTTTTATTGTAATCATACGCACTTGCACTACTTTTTTATTGGGAAAAAGATTCTTTCATTGCGTAAAATCGAGAACGAGACGGGCTAATTGACTTACATGCCAGTCAACACGATCTAACGCTCTCTAGACACGACATTGATAGTGTCCGTTTTTGGCTATTGTTAATGCCAAAACCGCAACATCCTTCTTAAAATCCGATTACCAGTCTGTAATGAGATTTGTCAGGTGCAATAGTTTAGCATCTTTTAGGAACTGGATGCCATGACCAATCCCCGCTTCATTCGCTTTATTTATCAAGAAATAGCTAGCAAGGAATGATAAATAATCATAAATATGACCTATCGCACAGTTAACCTTAGTCAGTTAACTTACGAGCAGAATTATTTGATGATTGGTAGAGAAAATGCACCACCATGGTCTGCTTAACAATACAATACGCAAAGGCTGATAACGGCGATCACTCACTTATTTAAGTTCATTTTTAGAACCGCCCATACACATAGGACTATCAGGAGCCCCACCTTGCAATTGGTTCCATTCTTGTGGCGTGTAAGTATGAATAGCTAATGCATGGATAGAGTGAGCAAGCTCATCTTTTAACACTTGATTAACTTGTCGATGACGAGTAATTAAGCGCTGTTCGACAAAAGTATCGCTAACAATAATGACTTTAAAGTGGCTTTCTGAACCGGCAGGAACATTATGCATATAGCTTTCATTCAACACTTGTAAATGCTCTGGTTGAAAAGCCTGCTGTAATTTCATTTCGATGGTTTCTTGAAGCATGATGAGTCCTCAACGACACAATGTCTCATTTATATGATGCTGCGATTCTACTCTTGCTTAATGATAAGGAAAAGGTTTTGGTTTCTTGTTCCCTCTCCATTTGAGACAATGTTGTCGCCTTTCTTTAATCGATAATTAACGAACAAGATGAAAACAGAATTAACCTTGGATAACCGAACTTTAACGCTTCATCGATTTCCCATTCGCAGTAATGAAACGCTACAAGCTTGGGATGCGGGTGATGAGTATTTGATCTCTCATCTTAAAACGCTCAATCTACAACCTAATCGGCATATTCTTGTTCTGAATGATCATTTCGGTGCACTAAGCTGCTATTTATCTTTCGAACATCAAATCACTATGTTGAGTGATTCATTTATTGCCCAACAAGCTACGATAGCGAATTTACAAGCCAATGGTTGTCCCGCTATTCATCTCGATAATACGATGGCATCGCTCCCGGATAACATCGACCTTGTATTGATGCAAATTCCTCGTAATAACCGTCATTTAATTTGGCAATTGAGCCAATTAAGAGCCTCTTTACCCGCTCATTGCCCTGTAATAGCCGTCAATAAAGCAAAAGAAATCCATACCTCTACATTACAACTTTTTGAACAATATTTAGGCCAAACACAGACTTCTTTGGCGTGGAAAAAACATCGTCTCGTCTTTTCTCAGCCCGATGTTCAGCCCCTTCCCTCGATAGAAGAAAGTATTTGCTGGAGCATTGATGATAAAACGATTGAATTAACTAATCTGCCTAATGTCTACTCTGCTGAACGTTTGGATCAAGGCGCGCGTTTACTCTTAGATTATTTACCTCAAGATGACACCTTAGAGAGTATTATTGATTTAGGATGCGGCAACGGCGTTTTATCGGTCAAACTCGGGCAACTGAACCCACAAGCCAAAATAATCTCTGTTGATGAAAGCTTTATGGCGGTGGAGTCAGCGAAACGAAATCTTGAGAAAAATTTATCATCACAGCATCGTTTTGAATGTTTGACAAATAATTGTTTAGATGGCTTTCCCGATCACAGCACAATGTTTATCGTTTGCAATCCACCGTTCCATCAGCAACAAGCCATCACTGATCATATTGCATGGCAGATGTTTTGTGATGCTAAGCGTGTTCTTTCTAAACAGGGTAAGTTGTTAGTGATTGGTAACCGTCACCTCGGTTACGATATCAAGTTAAAGCGACTATTTGGTAATACGCAGGTGAAAACTATCGCTAGTAACGCAAAATTTGTTATCTTACAGGCTATTAAGTCATAAGTATTACCGTTCACTACAGCAAAGGATTTGATCATGAAGAAATTGGTTATCGCCGCCTCAATTGCACTCTTAACCGCTTGTGCCGCACCAAAGCAAGAGCAAATTAACTTTATGCCTCAAGCAGTATTAAGTAGCAGCAATATTGTTAACAATGTCAGCTTTACCTTAGTCAGCAAAGATGTTCGTTCTGCGCAGTATGTGGCATTAGTCGACAGTGGACGTAATCATATTGAGCCAGTGCATGCAAAACAAAATCTACGTATTGCCTTAGAAAATACTTTAGCTGAACAGTTTGCTTCGCAAGGTTTCCGTTTAACGGTGAATAGTGAAAACAATCTGGCGTTAGAGATTCAAGAGGCGTTAGTTACTGTCAAACACTCAATTACCTCGCATGAAATGAACGCCAGTGTCACTCTTGAGTTAACCGCCGAAACGCCTAAAGGTAAGCTAGTAAAAAGTTATCATGGTACAGCGAAGCGAAGCGCTGCTTTAAATGCATCAAATCAAGATATTGAAAGAGTATTCAATGATGTTGTTAATTTAGTACTGAAAGAAATTGCCAACGATAGCGAGTTGCAAAGCTATATGAAGGATCGTTTCAATGGTTAAAAAAATAGCCGCCGCCATTCTAACGATGTTCAGCATTACTGTATGGGCAGAACCACAGGTTAAATTTGAGACCTCTATCGGTGATTTCATCGTAGAGCTTGATTCACAATTAGCACCAATTACCAGTGAAAATTTTTTACATTATGTGCAAGATGGTAGTTATATCGGTAGTCAATTCCATCGAGTAATCCCTGGGTTCATGGCTCAGGGTGGAGGCTTTGACGCCAAATTAGAACCATTAAAAACCCACCCACCGATTATCAATGAAGCTCGTAATGGGCTACGCAATGATACGGCAACAATTGCCATGGCAAGAACCGCTAACCCAAATTCTGCCACACGACAATTTTTTATTAACCTTGCTGATAATCAATTTTTAAATCCCACCCAACGTCAAGAAGGCTATGCCGTTTTTGGTAAAGTGATCAGTGGCTTTGAAACTATCCAAATGATGGCCAAGCAACCAACTCGAACGATAGGCCATCTGAATGATGTCCCTGTAACCCCAATCGTCATTACCAATGTGACAGTCATTGTTGATTAATTTCTTCCCCCTAACTTAAAGTTAGGGGGAACTCTGTAAGGATAAGGCTCATGCCGAGCGGAACTCAATATCTTACTTGGTCACAAACCATTAAAAGTTATCTTGATCGTCGTCTTTTATGGGTATTTCTACTTGGTTGCTCAAGTGGCTTCCCTTGGGTATTGATCGGTTCAAACATGTCTGGATGGCTTAAAGATGCAGGCTTATCTCTAGCCGCTATCGGATACTTTGGTAGCGTATTTTCCGTCTATGCCATTAATTTTCTTTGGGCACCTTTAGTCGATCGAGTAAAAATCCCATTCTTATATAAAAGACTAGGACAAAGACGAAGCTGGATATTGTTTTGCCAACTTCTGGTTTTTATTTTTACGTTGCTGATCGCAGGGGTTAATCCGGCGACCAATCTTATTTTAACATCAATGTTTGCTCTGGCGATCGCTACCGCATCAGCGACACAAGATATTGCCATTGATGCTTTTCGCATTGACACCTTTCCTAAATCAGAACAATCAAAGTTGCCTCAAGCTTCAGCAATGGCGGTGATTGGATGGTGGACTGGATATTCTCTACCCGGATACTTTGCTTTTATTAATGCCGATAGTGTGGGTTGGAACCAAGTCTATTACGGAATGGCGGCAATCGTATTATTGTTAATGCTGTTCACCTTATTTGTCGGCGAACCAACGTCTCATCGAGATCGATTACAACAACAAGCTGAGTTACGACACGGTGAAGTCATTCAATCTAAAGCCGCGACATGGCTCACCGTGACATTATTTGAACCCTTCATTGATTTTTTCCGCCAAAATGGAACTCGAGTGGCGATCACTCTATTACTGTTTGTCTTTCTGTTCAAAATTGGAGAAGCATTTCTGGGCAGGATGTCGATTGCTTTTTATAAAGATATCGGATTCACCAATGAACAAATCGGATACTACTCTAAGTTGATTGGTTGGGGATTAACTATGCTATTTACGTTTGTCGGTAGCATGTTCAACGTAAGATTTGGCATTATTAAAGGATTAATGATCGGCGGAATAGCGATGTCGGCAAGTAATCTTATGTTCTCTTGGATTGCTGAAGTCGGCCCGAATGAACATCTTCTGCTCGCTACAATTGTTGTTGATAACTTTACTACCGCTTTTTCTACTGTAGCTTTCGTTTCTTTCTTAACGGTAATGACAGGGCAAGCTTTTTCCGCTACTCAATATGCTTTACTAGCATCACTAGGCAACTTTGGCCGTACAACGCTTGCTTCATTTAGCGGTCAAGTTGCTGATTATCTTGATAATTGGTCACTATTTTTCGTATTAACTGCAGTTATGGTCGTACCCAGTCTACTCATGCTGTACTCATTACGTCATTATTTTAACAACATGCTCAACACGGCAAGAAAGCATCAATTATCAGAACTTGATTCACTCGATCGCTCAGAGAAACAAAGCAAGTGATAAAATTGGCTCCCTTAGAATATAAGCTTCTAGAGGGAGCAATTAGCGATGTGTTTTACAATAGCGCAGTAATGAGTGACATTATGGCGATCACTTTTTAGCCAACCCCTTGCAATGAAAATAGTCCTGCATATAAGGCCTCGATTCCTGAGCTAATTTATTACAAGTTTGCTCAGACCAACCTTGCTGCTTACTATTGCTTGAACGAGTTTGATAGTAATCAAGCATAATTTGATCGTACTGTTTAACACGCCCAACCTCTAAAGGCTGATAAGCATTTTCATGTACGATCACTTCTGGACTTAATCTTGGCTTTAATTGCGGGTGTTGATCCGGATGACCTAAACACAAGCCAAAAAGCACTGCACAATAAGGGGGTAATTCTAATAATTGATCAACCTCATAAGGCGAATTTCTTAATCCCCCGATGTAAACACCACCTAATTGCAACGATTCTGCTGCTAGCAAACAATTTTGTGCCATAATGCCCGCATCAATAGCCCCGATCAGGGTCAGCTCCATAAATTCTGGATGCACGTTATTATCAAGCGTGTAATGACGTTGATAATCAATACAAAATACTAAAAATTCGGCGGCGCTAGCGACATAAGGTTGGTTACCCGCAAGTTCAGCCAATTTAAGGCGCTTCTCTTGCTCAGTAATGCGTATAATGGATACCGCTTGCAATAAACTCGAAGAAGAGGCAGCGATACCCGATGCAATAATGGCATCCAACTGTATTTTACTGATTGGTTGATCTTTAAAAGCACGGATAGAACGATGTGAGGTAATGGTATCAATAACTTGATTCATGAACGTCTCTTAATAATGCTGAGCATTATCATAATAGTGATTCGGTTTTAATGCGGTAAATATCACTGCAACGTCAACTTGACTACTCAAGACTTGACGCACTTGATCGGTAATTACCGATGCGACTTGGTCTTGAACATTTTGCCCTCTATCAAACCAGAGCACTTCAACGAAAGGATAAGCCTGACTGACAGCCCCATCAAAGAAGAAAGTACTGTAGATATATTCAAAGGTGAAGTCCTCGCGAGGAGCATTGATTAGAGGCTGTAACTCGTTAATTAATGTCGCTGACAAAGCTTGGACTGTTTGCGGTTCTAATGCTCGAAATCGAATATGTGGCATACTTTACTCCTTTTGTTGTCATTTATCATAACAGCTTATAAATTGAACTTCGATAGACTACCAATCATTTACCACTGTTAAATAAAAAGAAAGGATATGGATTACTTTCGACTTTCATGTATCCGCCTTTGTCATCAAATAAGTAAATAACCGAAAATAAAAAAGCCTTAACATTGCTGTTAAGGCTTACGATTTGCTATTAACACCCAACACGCGCATCTTTTGGCGATTAGCGGGATCCGCTGCTTTGGAAGCTACCGAACTTAAAAATATTGTACCTAGATCAAAAAAGGTCTTAGTCAAACGACTAAGACCTTTTGTGTCTGGCAGGGGTGGAGAGATTCGAACTCCCAACACGCGGATTTGGAATCCGCTGCTCTACCAATTGGAGCTACACCCCTAAATAATCTTACAACTAAAGCCTTGCTGTTTAGCAAAGCTCTTTATCAGTGGCGGAGCGGACGGGACTCGAACCCGCGACCCCCGGCGTGACAGGCCGGTATTCTAACCAACTGAACTACCGCTCCACATTGTCTTGTTACTCGATAAAGTCTGATTGGCTGCTTTATTGAGTTTCTGTCTTCAGACCTTAGGTCTAAACACAAGTATTAAAGCCTGGCGATGTTCTACTCTCACATGGGGAGACCCCACACTACCATCGACGCTGTTTCGTTTCACTTCTGAGTTCGGCATGGAATCAGGTGGGTCCAAAACGCTATGGTCGCCAAGCAAATTTGGTTAATTCGGAAAGCTGTTTTTCATTCTCTACACATTCAATGCACTTCTTTGAGTCCACCAAAACCCCTTGGGTGTTGTATGGTTAAGCCTCACGGGCAATTAGTACAGGTTAGCTCAACGCCTCACAGCGCTTACACACCCTGCCTATCAACGTTCTAGTCTCGAACAA